>NZ_SDKL01000146.1:0-1457 GCF_004123125.1 Geobacillus sp. PK12 | reverse complement strand
ATAAAAACCGCCGATTTCACCCAGGGCATACGTAACCAACCCGCTAACACGCACAATAAATCGCCTACTATCGGCACCCAGCTAAATAACAGCGCAGCGCAACCATAGCGCTGTAACCAGCGCATGGCCACTGTATGCCCAGCTTGTTGTTTTGGCTGAGGGAGTAAGCGCCCTATAAAAATATTTGTTAACCCGCCCAGCGTATTTCCTACCGTTGCCACGATGAGCAGCAGATAAGGTTTTGCGCTGTCAGCCAACAATAATGTCACCAGCAGTACTTCCGAACTGCCGGGCAACAGTGTTGCACTGAGCAGGCTACTCCAGAAAAGAGAAAAAACGGCCCAGAACTCACTCACAGTGTACGAACGTCAACCACAGCCATATTAGCCCGCTTAGCCGCTTCAATACCGTAATCAGCGTCTTCAAACACGATACAGTGTTCCGGAGCAACAGAAATCAACGCGGCACAACGCAGAAAAGTATCGGGAAACGGCTTATGCTGTGTGACATCATCTGCACCGACGATCGCATCAAAATAATTCTGCAGCCCCAAATGCGTTAGCAGTCTATCGGCCATTCCATGCGTACTCCCCGTACCAACTGCCATAGGGCGCCGTCCACGGTAATGTTTAACAACATCAATCAGCGGTAGCGGCTGTACAGTATCCAGCAGCATTTCCTCAACAACAGCCGTTTTTTCCGCTGCTAGTTGGATAGGATCAATATCAGCCTGATGACTTTCAATAATACGCTGCGCAATACGCCAAGTGGGCGAGCCGTTCAATGCAGTCATGGCACTGGCATCATAACTCATGCCATATCGGGCAAGCACCAGATCCCACGCTTTATGGTGCGTAGGTTCCGTATCGAGTAGGGTGCCATCCATATCAAAGATCAGCCCTTGATAGCGATCGTACATCATGACTCCATGCTCACTGAAAAGAGAGCTTACTTTATCGTAAAGTGAAAACGTTGTCGCTTACTCAATAACCTTATAAAAAACAGGTTATTACTACCATAGTGGTAAGACAGCCTTCATTTATACGTAGGCTCAATCTCAATGTATAGACAGGAGGAGAGATAAAAATTCATGCACGAGCGTGCTTAGAAAAACATCGGTATGAATTAGCAAAACAGGGAACAGTACCGCTGTAGCGCTAAAAAGTACGGAAGAGAGTAAGTGGTAAAACAAAGATGGTGTTTCTGATAAAGATTATCTGATTAACCTTGAGATGCCCTCGCTTATGCGAAGCGATTCGGTTAGCAACTAGACAAAAGATTTATTTACATCAGAATATGGTGCATCCGAGAGGATTACTCGGCTTAGCCTCGCCCTGCGGGCCGTTGCTAAAGCAACTTTTTCCTCCCTCGTTCTTAAAAACCAAGACTGTGGATTATAAGAGTAAGGAAAAGACTTTTACTATACGAGGAAATGGTGCATCCGGGAGGATTCGAAC
>NZ_SDKL01000145.1:0-2308 GCF_004123125.1 Geobacillus sp. PK12 | reverse complement strand
AACCAAATTAAAGCTACTTGTAAAACAATATATGTTACTAAGATTGCTATTGAAGCTTTTTTAGATATTTTTCTCATACTTAATTTTTTCATTTAATCCTGTTTTATAGTCCTATTTGTATAATATTATTAAAAGAATTATGCAAATAGCAAGCAGACAAAAACAAATAATTCCTGTGGTAATTAATAAGCTTTTGTACTTAGGATTTGGCTTTTTAATTTTTTTCATTGTCTTATAAAATTACTTTTTAAATCCTTGTAATATGCTTTGTTTTACAGCATCCATTGATGCAGTCTTTTTAACTTCTTGTTTTGCACTTTCAATGTTTTTGGTATCAAAGGCATCAGTTGCTTTTGGGCTTTTAGTTGCTTTTTTAGCTGGCTCTTTAGCAACTGTAGGCTCACTTTTTAATGCTTTTGTTGCCTCTTCCTTTGACTTGCTTATTTGATTACGAAGTTCATGTTTTAACTCTTCTTTCATCTCATTTAAGTCTTTTCTGCTGAAGTTTAATTCTCTTTCAGGGAAGTCATTTTCTCTTTGTATTGTCTTGGTTCTTTCATTTAAAAAGTCATACATTCCTACACCACCAACAACTAAAAGTCCTGTTGATAATGGGAAAGCTACAATGGCTACTATTGCAAATAAAGACAGAATCGCTGTAGATGGCTTAATTAATCATTCACCAAATCTTTTAAGTTCTTCTTTAGCCTTTGCTTTTGGTCTTGATTTCTCTCATTTTTTATACTCTTCATCAGTTGCAGGAGTATTAGCTATATATTTATCATTTGATATGACTTTTCCTTCATTATCATATGTTATATGTGAGCCTGTTTTAAGGCCTTTAACTCAGTCAGTAGTTGACTTTAGTTTTCCATTTTCAAAGTTTTTTTCTTGTCCATGCTCAAGATTTTTTTTGTAATCTATTTGCCTTTTAATTTGTCCTGTTCCAGGTTCATATTCAGTTAATGTACCATTTAATTTGTTATTTTTAGCTTGGCCAGTAATTGATAAATTACCATTTTGTACTCAGTAAAAATTACCATCAAACTTATTGTTTTTAACTTCATAATAACCATAATTGCCTTGCAATTCAGTAAAGGCAAATTGTTTACCATTTTTATAAGTAATAACATCAAAATTCTTGTTATTTATTTTTTTATTTTCCATTGATACTCTTGATTCATAACCAACAGGATCAAAGCCGGGATTAACTCATGCCATATTATTCTCCTTTTACATATATGCCTGTTTTATTGGCATATTAGTATTTTTAATCAAATCTATTGACTATATCTAAGGCTATGCTGTATAAGTCATTTTCTTGCCTTACTTTTTCATTTATTTCAGTTTCTCTATCAATATCTTCACTTTGCTCTATCTCTTCACTTACACTATCTTGTGCTTCACTATTAGTTAAATTGCTTAAGCTTCATTTAGTAATTTCACTAGATGTTTCATCACACTGGTGCACATAATTATCATTTGTAAAATGCTTATATGCTAATTTAGTTTTAATAAGCATTGGCTTATAGCCAATAATTGAAATAATGGCTAGGTCTTTATTCTTAGACTTTATTTCACTAACACTCATTAATGGTTTTTCTTCAATGTTTTCAGTAGTACCTGATGTTGAGCCTTTTGACCTACTATCATATGAAGTAGATTTTGATATTTTCTTAACTTCTTTTTTACCTAATGATTCTGATAATTCTTTAAGTGTGTCTTCATCATTACTATTTAAAAAGTAAGTAAATTGTAAGTTTGAACGAATTGTTTTATCAACTCCATCTACCTTGTCATTGTACTTTTTAAGCTGGTTGTAATCTTGAAGCACAAATTGGAAGAATATATTCCTGCTTCTTGAAATAGTTACTTTATTATCTAAATTAATAATCTTTGGTAAGTTTCCTGCTTCATCAAGTAAAAATAGTCATTTTCTATCTAGCTTTTCTGATAGATATATGCCATATTCATCTTTTCTTTTACCATTTTCATTAGCTTGGCTAACTAATGCTTGGTAAATTTGGTCAATTAGCATACTAATTAAGAAGTGATGAGATGGTTTATGGTCTGGATAGTGAATAAAGATAGCTACTGGTTGTTTTTCTTTAGCAATTAAGCTTAAGTCAAAGCTTTTTGTTTGTGCAATAACTCTTTGTACAAATTCATCATTAGTAAAGATGGCTAATGCACTAGAAACAAATGACAAAATACTTTGGAAAGTTTGTGCATTTTTAGCTTCTGATAGTAATGCTTCAACTTCAAATCACAATTCTTTTCAAATTAAGTCTTCATCAGCTTTTAGTTG
>NZ_SDKL01000144.1:0-1327 GCF_004123125.1 Geobacillus sp. PK12 | reverse complement strand
ACGCCGTTCTGCACGTTATCTGGCGTAATAAATTGATTACGGTAGCGGTTCCAGGCACCGTTCGGCCCTGAAGGGGGTCGAGATGTCGGGGCTTGCTTATCCATCAGACGGATCACCCAGTCCAGACTTTTCGCCTGAACCAGCACATCATGCAATTGCTGGCGATTAAAACCGTGCTCCAGCACCATTTTATCGACAAACCGTGCAGTGGCTGGGTTAGTCGCAAAATCGCCGCCTAGCGGATGGACATTGTGCGCAGGTTCAAGCAGGAAACCGCCTTTGAAAGGATTACCCGAAGGGGCTTCTGCAGGAGGGGGGGCTGGCTGACTGCTACAGGCAGAGAGCAAAACGAGCAGAGGGAGAAAACGAACCAAATGACGCATCAGATATCCGTATAGCCAGGTAAGAAATCAATATCAGCTATGGTAAAGGATTGTCTGATGTGAAAAAACCAGCCAGAGATGAAAAAATGCTGCGCGCCAACCAGAGAGGAGACTGACGCGCGCGTCATCACACCTGAATCAGTTTTTCTTCACAAATCCAGATTTCAGCTTCATCGGACCAAAACCGTCGATTTTACAATCAATGTTGTGATCGCCTTCTACCAGGCGAATCCCTTTCACGCGGGTGCCAATTTTCAGTGGGGTCGAACTGCCTTTGACTTTCAGGTCTTTAATGACCGTCACCGTATCGCCATCCGCCAGCAGGTTGCCATTGGCATCTTTTACCACTAAAACGTCATCCTGCGCCGCCGCATCGCCTGCCGCCGACCACTCATTCCCGCATTCAGGGCAGTTAAGCATTTCGCCCTCTTGCCAGGTATATTCAGAACTGCATTTCGGACAATGAGGTAACTGTTGCATGATAAACTCCTGAAAAATTCACAATAAAAAAGCAATAAATATCATTAGGTAATCACCCTATTTCCGATATTTTACCTTTTTATACCTGTTTTTGATAGTGAAGCTGAGTTTATCGCGACTTTACAGCCCGTCTGACACCGCTCCTCGCCTTGCTGCCAGAAACACAATTAATGCTTCTTGCGTAAGCGCTTTGGAATACAGCCAGCCCTGTGCATAGGCTACACCAAGGCTTTTCAGGTAGGTTTCCTGAATCAGGGTTTCGACGCCTTCGGCAACAATTTGTTGGTTAAGGCAATGTGCCATGCTGACAATATGAGACAGCACAATGTCGCCTGGTGAATGATTATTAATATTCCAGACAAAAGATTTGTCAATTTTAAGCTTATTGGCTTTGACCCGTTCAAGATACGACAGCCCGGCATATCCAGTACCAAAATCGTCAATGGCAACATCAATGCTTTTCT
>NZ_SDKL01000143.1:0-1093 GCF_004123125.1 Geobacillus sp. PK12 | reverse complement strand
GCCGACTACTACGATTGGTTCTTTCCCACAAACCACTGAAATTCGCGGCCTGCGTCTGGATTTCAAGCAGGGTCGTCTGGACGGGAATAACTACCGTACCGGTATTGCTGAGCACATTAAACAAGCTGTGGTTGAGCAAGAGCGTCTGGGGTTGGACGTACTGGTACACGGTGAAGCTGAGCGTAACGACATGGTCGAGTATTTCGGTGAGCATCTGGATGGCTTTGTCTTTACCCAGAATGGCTGGGTGCAGAGCTACGGTTCTCGCTGTGTGAAGCCGCCAGTCATCATTGGTGACGTGAGTCGTCCAGAAGCGATCACCGTTGAGTGGGCGAAATACGCACAGTCTCTGACCGACAAGCCGATGAAAGGCATGCTGACAGGTCCCGTGACCATCCTGTGTTGGTCTTTCCCGCGTGAAGACGTCACGCGTGAAACCATTGCCAAGCAAATTGCACTGGCGCTGCGTGATGAAGTGGCAGATTTGGAAGCCGCGGGTATCGGTATCATCCAGATTGACGAACCGGCGCTGCGTGAAGGTCTGCCGCTGCACCGCTCGGATTGGGCCGCTTATCTGGCCTGGGCGGTGGATGCTTTCCGCTTGAATGCCGCGGTGGCGAAGGATGATACGCAAATCCACACCCACATGTGTTATTGCGAGTTCAACGACATCATGGATTCTATCGCCGCGCTGGATGCCGACGTGATTACGATTGAAACCTCTCGCTCCGATATGGAATTGCTGGAGTCGTTTGAAGAGTTTGAATACCCGAATGAAATCGGTCCAGGTGTCTACGATATTCACTCTCCGAACGTACCGAGCGTGGAATGGATGGAAGCCCTGCTGAAGAAAGCGGCACAGCGTATTCCTGCTGAGCGTTTGTGGGTGAACCCAGACTGCGGTCTGAAAACTCGTGGCTGGCCGGAAACGCGCCAGGCTCTGGCAAATATGGTTCAGGCAGCACAACGTCTGCGTGAAGCTCAATAAGCGTTAATTATCGATGATATTAGGGAGTCTATTGGCTCCCTGATTTTTATGTATAAGTGGTAAATAAAATACATGTTTTGTTTTTTCATTCCACGTAAAATTTCT
>NZ_SDKL01000142.1:0-1289 GCF_004123125.1 Geobacillus sp. PK12 | reverse complement strand
GTGTTGAGTTTTCAAATGCTGATTCTAGGGAATAAATAAATTTAGGAAGATGTTCTGGAACTTTATTTGTAGATTCCTTAAATCGTTTTATTTTACCATCTTCAGTATAACCAATTGATGTTGCTTCGTTGCCATTGTATTTAGTTTCTGAAGAAATAGGTCAAACCTTGCCAAATGGCAATTCAAGTTTCTGGTTAGAATTATTTAGTTTTATAACAAAAGGAGGATTTGTAGAATCTGGTGTAGGTTTAATATCTGGCTTGCTGACTAGTTCAAGTTTACTATCAGGGATTTTAGATTTAAGTTTTTCAAAGATTTCCCCATAAGATCATTTTTCTCAAATATCATTTTTAAAATCTTTATTTCATATATCTAATACTTCTTGAAGAACAGGATCTAGCTTTTGTTCCTCTTTTAATTTCTTTTCTTCATCATTATTCATTGGGATTGTATTAACATTATCATTTTTGCCAGCTTCAGATCTAGATTCATCTGATTGGTCTTTTGGTGTAACAGTTGGTTCCGACTTTTCACTATTGTTTTTAGCATCTGTTGTTTTATCTACATTGCTTGAATCATCTTTGCTTTGATCACCATGAGAATTAGGGGGGGGGGTCATCTGTTTTGAAGTTTGCGGGTCAGATTCGTTATTTATTATTTGAACTTTTTCATCATTACCATTTTTCTTACAAGAAGCTGCAACTAATGGCATAAGTGGTAAAAATGACAGTGAACTAAATATATTAAACTTTTTAATTTTTTTCTTCATTTTGAGAATAACTTCCTTTATTTATATAGTTTATTTATTATAATAGTTTTGTAAAAAATAAAAATTTAATGTCTATTTTTGTTTTCCTAATTTATAGCTCTTGACTTTTTTATTAATGTTGCTGTTTTATAGGCTTTTATGGTTTTTCAATAATTGAAATACTTTCAAACTTCCTACTAATTTTAGAGTTTGAATATGATGAATCTGTAAGGATTTTAAACATTTGACATCCTAGCAAGTGGTAATCAATAAATATCTTACATTTATAGTTGCTCTTTCAATCATAAATTGATGTATATCCAATATCAGTTAGTCTTAGATTTTTGTCTTTTGATGCAACTAGCGTTATAAAAGATTCATGTGTCGAATTGATTAAATTGACAATATTATTTTTATAAACAAAGTTAATAAAATCAACTGTGGCTTTTTCACTTCTATTATCAACTTCAATTTTTAGTTGATTGATTCCGTTTTCACGACAAAATCTTTCAAATCCATCGCTTCTTTGCTTTTGTTCTGC
>NZ_SDKL01000141.1:0-1062 GCF_004123125.1 Geobacillus sp. PK12 | reverse complement strand
CAGCTGGATACGTGGTTTGTATTACATCAGTACCTGATGAAAACTTAATAAATCCTAGCGTCATAATTCCTAAAACAGGAATAACTGACACTATAACTTGAAACACTTTGGATTCTACAAAATTTTGCACAATTGCTGCTATTCCTAAAGCAAGAGTGGCGCATAATAAACCTGCACCAAAAAATGATAATGATGAAAGCAGTGCTTTTGTAAATTTGAATGGAATAATTAGCTGACTAATAAAAAACATTGTGCTCATTAATGCCATTGAAATAATAAGACCAATTACACTAGCTAACACGTTAGTAAAAAATATGTGCTTTCTTCTAATTGGCTTTGAATAAAGTAAGTATTCTATTCCTTCGTTTTTGTAACGATAAAAAAATGTTTGTGTTACAAAAGATGAAATAACAAAAGAAGCTATCATACAGAAATTAGCTGAAAGTTCGATATACTGATTGCTGTCTAATATTCTTTGCACATCACCTGTGCCTATTGCAAGTCTTACGCAAGTAACTAAGATTATATAAAAACTCCCTATAACTAAGGGTGAAATATAAGAGCTTGCTAAGCGGAAGTAAATCTTAAGTTGCATTCTGAAAAATGCACCCATTTTTCCTCCTTTTAAAATTTAGCGGCTAAATTTTATTGTTTATTTAAGAAAAAAGTGTTCAATGGTTTTTCCCAATCCAGCTTTTTTATTGGTAAATGGGGAAATAACATCAGCAATATTTTTAAGACTCTGGGTTGAGTTTTTCATGGCAATTAATTGGCCAACACGGTTAACACATGTTGCGTCATTTAATGTATCGCCAATATGCACACATTCTTCAGGACTAACGCCTCTAGCCTTAGCATAAGCTATTTCCGCTAAGCCTTTAGTTGAGCCTGTTGGTGTAAGTTCTAAAACTTCATTGCGATTGCCTGTAAAGGCTATTTCACATGTCTCTCTGAATCTTTCCTTTAGCATCATTGCAAAAGCATATAACTTTTTCTTGCATGGGTGTCAAAGCACCATTTTGTTAATTTCAGTGTCATTTTTAAAATGTCTATATCTTTTTG
>NZ_SDKL01000140.1:0-1876 GCF_004123125.1 Geobacillus sp. PK12 | reverse complement strand
CATAAAATAAGAAAACATAATTATGTAAATTTTTGATTTCATAAGTTATGTTTTTATACAATGTAATGTCTAAGTGACTTTTTCTTTTGTTAAAAGTTCTAATAATATTTGATAAGTTTGCCAACTTTCTTGTAACTCGTCGTTATAAACTTGTATAGTTTCGATTTTTTGTTTATTTACAAATACTTCAATTTCTTTAACTTCTTTGATAACATTAATCACTTTATGCTCAGTGATTTTACTTTTTCCAGTCAGTCCTAATTTTGAATTTAGAATGTAGATGATGTAGTTTAAAAACACTAATGAAATGAAACATAAACATATGTAACCAACAATATGGTTTCAAGTTGATAAATACATTGGACGAAGAGATAATTTGCCTTTTAATGTCTTGAAATTAGACTCAATTTGTCATTGTTTTGAATATAAATTAATAACTTCTTTTACTGATAAATCTGTTCTGTTTGTTTCGTAAACATAGTATCCATCATATTTTTGATCTTCTTGTATTTTTTCTATGTCAAGTTCATAAAATGCACCTTTGTTTATAGGTTTGAAGAATCTATATTTTTTAGATCCCGCTAGATCATCACAAGAAACAAGATTATCTTTATTCATTTTCTTAGTGAAATTTTGAATTAAAATGTCTCTATCGTTTTTGTCTTTAGTTGCTCGTTTTTGACTAAAACTAATTATTTGTCTTCTAAAATGTCCATTAATTCTTTTTTTATTGTATGAAGATGCAATATCACGAGTTTTGTATATCAAACCACCATCATTTACATAATCTTTTTCATCTAATACATACTCTTTAAATTGTTTGCTTCCAGCTTTCATTCTATATGAGATTATGTATTTTCAATTCTTAGATTCTAAAAATCTAATATTTCTATTAACACTCATTCCTTTGTCAGCAATTATAGTTACACTGTTAACTTCATAAATATCTGCAATTTCAAGCATAAATGGTATGAAAGTATTTGAATCAGTAACATTTCCTGGAAATATTTTGTAGTGTAACGGTATCTCATTTTTATCAGTTGCCATACCTATAACAATCTGGTCTTCTTTAAATTTTCCATCTTTTGAATAGCCAGGTTTTTTATAACCTTCACGAGAAAATGTTTCAAAATAAGTAGTTGTTGCGTCAAATCATAATACATCAATTTTTCTGTTAGTATTTGCACAAATTTTTGCATTTAAATTTCTTAAAATTTCATCTTTGTTTTTTGCTATATAGTCTAATGATCTATAAAATGAATTTTTTGAATAAGTGTCTATTTTTTCTTTTTTTGCTGTCATATAAGTGTTAAAAACACTTATTGGATTTTTAATTCTTTGATAAATCAACTGTAAAACAACATCTTTTAATGTTGTCGATTTTGTGGGAGAACAATCGTTAAAAATATTGAAATAATCAAATAGTTTTTCAACTACTTCGTAACCTTTAAACCTTTCTAAAACTTCTTTTTTGGTCTCTTTTTTCTCTTTAATAATCTCATCTAATTTAGTTCTTGCTTGTTCTTTTGTTCAAGACAATGGAAAGTTTGCAATAATTGCTTTGATAATTGTTAGCGGATCATCGTGATATTGTTTTAATTCATGCAAATAACCATATCCTAATCTGTATACAAAACCTTTGTTATCTGGTCTTGGCACTCCAATTGATAAGTATTCACCTTTTTTGACTCTTGCTATTGATGTTCTTCATTGTCTTTTTGCATCATTTTTCGACTTCTTCATGTTTTTATTATATCATATTTAAGCATAAAAGTATAATAAATTATATTTTTTTTATAAAAAAATATAGCCACCGAAAACTGAGTGTTTTCGCGACTAAGTGGGAAACGTAGGATTGATTAACTTATAGTGAATT
>NZ_SDKL01000139.1:0-2150 GCF_004123125.1 Geobacillus sp. PK12 | reverse complement strand
ATAGGCCAAAATTTGCCTTTGCATAAAATTCATAAACTGCTATAAATCAATGAAATAAGTCTTATTTCATTTTTTTATTGCTTCTTTCAAAACTAAAATTATGGAACTGATATAAGAAAGTGGGTATCCCCCCACTTTTTTTAATTCTTGCTTCATTTATATATATCTTGAAGTTCAAAAACATTTTTAGTTAATAGAACTTTGATAGTTTAAATGGAGAAATAATGGAAAGCCAGTTTTTAAAAAAGAAGGAAAAACCAGTTGTTACACTTGGCTTTTTAAGAAAGTACAATAAAAAGAAATATAACAAGCTAACAGAAAAAGCACTTAAAATCTTATTTAAAAGTAAGATCATGATTGGTGAAAAAATGTACAAGGAATTAAAAGAAAGAAAAATTGCTTTTGAACTCTTGGCCATTATTAAACAATTAGGTGCTAAGGCTAACTATATTTCTATTTTGTATTTGCAAAAATTAGGCTTCAAACGTTCAACATTAACTGAAACTATCAAACATCTATCAAAACTTGGCTATATTGAACACAATAAAAAAGGTGCAATTAAGCTAGCTAAAAAGCCATGAACTATTAAAAAAGAAAAGTTTATGAAAATATCATCAAAGAAATTGTGAATGCACTTTCTACTTGATGGATCAGCAACAACCCTTTGAAATATAACAAGAATAATAGCATATAAAAAGAATCATTCAAAAGCTGACAAATCACTATTAAGAAACATTGAATATGGTGAAGGTTATGAAACAAGGCCTTATAGGTTAGAAAAAAGAAATATTAAATATAAAAAATTCACAACTTTTAAAAATATAAAAATGTTTATAACAGTAGCTAATGAATCAAAAAATAGTTTGTTAAAAATTCAAAATAGGTTCTTTGATGGTAGTAATGCCACAATAGCAAAGAGTATTAAGTTTTTCAAAAAAGGATTTGTTGATATAGGGTTCTTGTATTTAAAAGAATTCAAAAACAATCAATTTGTAACTGAAAGATATATGTTTATTTAAAAAAATAAAATAAGCCAAAAATTAAATTAAAAATACTAAATTAGGATATGTGTGAAACGCATAATATCCATATTTAATATTGCCATATTTGCCTGTTTTATAGTAGTTTTGGTCAGTGTAAAATTCACTTGCTAAAATGACAAACATAAAGATAAATGTTATATGAAATATAACTATTTATCGTAATAAGGAAGCAACGAACAGTCAAAAAAACATTCAAACAGTAGGGCATTGATTGATTTTAATTAAAAAAAGAAAATTAAAAAATCCAATTGAACCCAACAAATATAAATCATTTGGGTTTTTGCATTAATATCACAAAAATCATTTAATTAATTTAAACAATATAAGAACATCATTAAATAATAACTTACAGCATATAAATATTAATTGTTTGTAAAAGTCTAACTAAGTATTCTATAACTAATTTAAGTAGTGATACTTAATTGATTAATTCAAAGTTTATTAAATTAATAATTAATTAGTGATAGCTAAAGTTATTAATTCTTAGATTAATTTTTATTGTTATGAATTATTTAAATCATATTATGAAAACCCAATGCCAAGAGAACACCATCATAAATCATTTAGGTTTTTAAATTGCTATAGTAGAAATCATTTATTTTAAATAGTATTAAGACAATATTAAATAATAACTTACTGCATATAAATATTAATATTTATGAAATTTTAATTAAGTCTTCAATAACTAATTGTAAGTAGTCAATGAACTAATTAACTAGTTAGAGATAATTTTAAAAATGATTAATTGAAAATAGTTAAAGTTATGAATTCTTAGACTAATTTTTATTGTTATGAATTATTTCAAACATATTATAAAAACCTATGCCAAGAATACAAATAACTAACTAAATATTAAAACTTAATTACCTAACATAACTTGTTCGTATCTACTATTGAATTAAGTAAGACAAAAAACTAATTAAGTGTCCAAAAATGATTACTTATCATAGCTTGTTTATAACTAACTATAAAGAAAAAACTTGAGTACTTATTAAAACTTATTCAAGTTTATTGTTTGATTAGGTATGAAATAACTAATCAAGTAATGAAAGACTGTTCAAATTATATGTCTCTGTAGTTCAAACCCATTGAACAACAGGGAGATGG
>NZ_SDKL01000014.1:0-40288 GCF_004123125.1 Geobacillus sp. PK12 | reverse complement strand
AAAAATCCTCCCGATTTTCGTTGGGAGGGTGCGAAATGTGAGTTTAAAACAATCAAAATCATGATTAAACCAAATAGTGCTTATTAAGTAGAATATTAACTTATGTAAGGTGGATAAATGAGAAAGTAGGCGATAGAAGTTGAATATATTATACGTTAATAATGATATGAGTGTTAGTGGCTCTCCTAAAGCGATTGTGACGGAAGTGACGGAATTAAAGAAAAAAGGGCATAATGTCGTTGTAGTTAGTAGAGATGGCGAATTAGCAAAAAATTTAATCCAAAACTCTATCACTTATTATCCTGTAGATTTGCCGGTTATAGGACTCCCAATTATAAAAAATAGTGATCGGTTCGAAATAGGAGAATATCTTCGTTTTCTAAAAGGATGTTTTTGGAAAAACAGACTATGGAGAAGTTATTTAAAGCTCAAGGAAATTATAAAAAAGGAACAGATTAAAATAATCCAATCACATCAACCTGGACCTACGTTGGTTTCCTATTTAGTAGCCAAAAAACTAAATATCCCTTTAATTATTAGAGTTCAGCATATTTTGCGTAATGAATTTCCTCCTCTTTTTTATAAACAAATTGTAGAATATGCATCTGGAATTTCTGTTATCACTCCAGAAATTAAGAGACATTTAACAAACGTATATAACATTAATGAGAAAGATATAACTATTATCCCTACTTTAGTTAAATTCCATGATGAACAAGAAGAACATGTTACGGAGTTAGTACCCAATTTTATAAGAAATGGAAAACTTAAAATATTAACGGTGACAACGTTAGGAAGTGCAAAATATAAGTCAGTTATAGAGCTGATTAAAGGTATTGATCTTTTGTTATGTGAAAATTATGATTGTGAGCTTACGATTGTAGGCGATGGTCCTTATAGAGAGGAAATCGAGAAACAAATTCAAAAAACGAAAGATAGCAAAAAGTTTATTTTGGCAGGAAAACAGGAAAATGTTGAACGCTTTTATCAGGAAACTGATGTAGTAGTTGGAGTAGGAAGAGTAGCAATGGAAGCTTTATACTATGGTAAACCATTGCTTTGTTGTAGTCATTTTTCATATGCTGGAATTTTTAAACCAGAAACAGCTGATGAGATAAGCACTTATAATTTTTCTGGGAGAAATTTCCCTGAAGATTCTCTAAACAGTGTTAATATTTATAAAGATTTAAAAGAAATAATAAGTTATTCGCTAAATGATTACCAAAAAATGTGTCATTATAATAAAACATATTTTAAGCAAAAATTTGACTCTGAGAAAATAATTAGCGAAACAGAAAATCTTTTTAGAAATGTATTAATTTCTAAAGGAAAAAAGGATCGTTATGAAAAAGGGCATTAGTATAAACACAATTGTTGAGGTTTTATCGAGGATAATTAACTTTACATTGACTTTAGTTATTAGTCGATTATACGGACCACATGTTTTAGGAATGGTAGCTTATGCACAGTCTGTAGGAGGATATATAGCGTTATTTGGTGATTTTGGAACAAATAATGAAGCGATTCGGACAATCGCTCAAGATAAAAATAAAGTATCGAAAGTGTTTACATTCATTTTAATGTATAGAACTATATTTTTCACGGCCGTTCTTATGGTCTTGTTTTTTTTTACTTATTTAGGATATGTAAATAATTGGATTATTATCTTGTTTGTTATCGTAACATTTCTAACCATGCTTTCTCCTAATTCAATCTTTATGGGACTATCGCTTTTTCAATATAATGGATATGTCAATTTAATCGCTTCGTTAACATCTTTTTCTTTATTTGTCTTGTTTTTTATTTTTTTTGATGATGTCATATTTTATCCAATTTCTTTGTTAATAGGATACTTCGTTAGCTTGTTGGTTGGATATTCTATTTATTTCAGAAAAATTGGGACGATAGAACGTGTAAATTTGAATGAATTCATTCGTTTTTTAAAAACATCGTTAATATTAGGGATTACGATTACTTTTGCTAGAATTTACTACGACTTTGATATCATAATGCTAAATATGTTAACTAATAATGCTACCGTAGGTCTTTATGCTTCTTCATTTAAAGTTATTCAAATTTTATGGTTCTTACCGCAATTATACGTTATGTATGCGTTGCCTTATACATCGAAGTTAGTAAAGGAAGATATTGATAAGTTACGTTCGTATGTGACAAAAGCTTGTAGTTATGTTTTTGTAATTATCTATCCTATTTTTTTAATCGCGTTTTTATATTCTGGTGATGTTTTATTATTGCTTTTTGGTGAGGAGTATAAAGCGGCAGAGAGGGTGTTGTCAGTTCTTTTAATCGGTTTTGTTTTTATGAGCACGAAAACTATTTTTGGAAATTTATTAATTGCTCTTAAGGAAGAAAAAATATTAGTAAGATTGTCCATTGTAGCTTCTTTTTTTAATATTTTTTTTAATATGATATTAATTCCTTACATTAGCGCTTTAGGTGCGGCTATATCGACTTTATTAACAGAATTTGGATTAATGGTTTTAGAATGTTACTTTATAAAGAAAAAAATAAATTTCCATATTCCTTGGTTTACTTTTATGAAAGTATGTTTAGTGTTAATTATTTTGTATGTTATTTTACGTTCTTTTTCTATTGGTATGTGGATGGGATTACCGACAATTATGATCTCTTATATTATCTTGTTATATGTAATGAAAGAAAAAGTAATGGAGGAAATCCTCCAATTAATAAAAAGACTGTTTATGAGGTGAAGATGATGATCGTTGTAAAAGGTCCACAAAAAGTTTCTGGATCAGTTAAAGTAAGCGGTGCGAAAAATAGTGTGTTACCTATTATGTGTGCTGCATTATTAACAAAAGAAAAAGTGGAATTGGAGAATGTTCCTAATTTAAATGATGTAAAGGTTCTCATCAATATCATCAAGCAATTAGGTAGAGACGTTTCTATGAATGGAGATAGATTAATATTACATGAAATGGAAGAGTTGAATTATTCCAATCATGTACCTTCTGAGGCAAGCAGCATCCGTTATTCATTATTATTATTAGGAAGTTTATTATCCACTTCTAAGTCAATAACCCTCCCGATGCCAGGAGGATGTAATTTTTCTGATAGACCTATTGATATTCATTTATATGGATTAAAGCAATTAGGAGCAAACATAATAGAGGGGGAAAATCATTTAGTTGCTAATACCATTGGTTTAAAAGGAACTGAGATTACGTTACGCTTTCCATCAGTAGGTGCAACTGAAAACTTATTGATTGCAAGTGTACTAGCTGAAGGGGAAACAATATTAAGAAACGTGGCGAGAGAACCTGAAATAGATGATTTAGTAAAGTTTCTGAATGAGTTAGGGGCAAAAATAACTTATTTAGGTCCGAATACTATGAAAATTGAAGGGGTACCAGCTCTAGAGAAGAAAGGGGTTACTTATAAAATAATACCTGATAGAATCGAAGCAGCGACATTTGCAGTTTTAGGCGCATTAGCATCTAAAGATAGTTTAACAATAGAGAATTTTGTCGTTGAGCATAATTTAGTCTTTTTAAATATACTACAAAGAATAGGTGTGAATTTTGAAATAATTAGCCCAAATTCACTTAAAGTATATCATTCTCCTAATTTAGTTGCCACAAGCATCTGTACAGAAGTTTATCCTGGTTTACCTACTGACATTCAGCCTATTTTAGCTGTTCTTTTAACACAAGCTGAGGGTGAAAGTATAATTGAAGATAGTATTTATCCAACTCGTTTTCAGTATGCAAAATATTTAGAAAAAATGGGGGCACATATTTCTTTATTTGAAGGTGGCATTTGTATACAAGGAAAAACTTCGCTTGAAGGGGCAGAAGTTTTTTCCACAGATTTAAGAGGGGGGATTTCTGTATTACTTGCGGGTCTGATCGCAAAAGGAGAAACAGTTATTAAAAATAGTTATCAAATCTTTAGAGGATATTCTGAATTAAGTTTAAAATTAGAGAAAATAGGTGCAGAAGTTGAGGAAAAAGTAAAAGAGGTTGGTGTCCTTGCTTACTAAAACATTAACGACAGCCAATATAATACAAGATCTTCAAAAAATATCGTCTGGAACTATAACGGATTCTATGAATGGGAGTAATATTACTACTTTTAGAATTGGTGGGCCTCTTGAAGTTTTTGTAGAACCTCAAACCGAGGAAGAAGTAAGGCAAATAGTTCTTTATGCTTCCCATCATTCGATTCCACTTCACGTAGTCGGAAATGGAAGTAATCTGCTCATTTTAGATGGAGGAATAAAGGGCATTGTACTTTCTCTAAAAAAGATAAAATTCATCAAGCAAGAACAAAATCATTTAGTTGTAGGTGCAGGTGAGACACTCCCGTCTTTATCTATAAGATGTATAAAGCTTGGATTAACAGGGCTTGAATGGTCTAACGGGATACCCGGTACTGTTGGCGGAGCTGTTGTAATGAATGCTGGTGCATTTGGAGGAATGATGCAGGATGTAGTGGAAGAGGTATACGGTTTTAATAAACGTGGAGAAAAAATTGTATTGAAGAATCATGAACTTGGTTTTGGATATCGAAAAAGCATATTGCAAAATAATGAATTTATTATTACATCGGTAAAGTTAAGACTTCGTTCTGGGGATTGTGAAAAAATTAAAGAAACAATAAAAAAAATTGCTGCAATTAGGGATGCGACACAACCAAAAGGGAAAAAGTGCGCTGGTAGTATTTTTGCAATACCTAATATTTATGAAATTGGGAATAAAAATTTTAAATGGAGAATTATGAGAAAAATATTTTCTTTATTAAATAAGCCGGAGTTATTTATACCTTATATGATTGAAAAATATAATCTTCCTCGAAGATCAGGCGGTGCTATGCTTGAATACAATAACTTTAATTGGATATCCAATGTAGATAATGCCACTGCGTCTGATGTACTAAACTTATCTGAACAGGTGAGAAAAATTTTAGAACATGAATTAAAGATTAAATTAAACTATGAGATAAGAATTGTTGGAAAAGAAAAATAGAATCTAAGATTTCAAGGAGGAAAACAGCGTATTTTTTGAGGTAGCTTATGTAAACATGTTTTAGCTACATATGTGATTAAAGATGCTATTCTACTCTTCTATGTTTTTACAACAAATAAAATCTGGTTCATCACCAAATTTTGTGATTTAGTGACAAAAAAGAGAAAGCACTAACGAGATCCTGGCAATAATGTTAGCGGCAAAACAAACATTAAGGAGGTCTCGTAAGTGCTTTCTATATCACTAGGATTGCCAGAATTTCAAATTGTTAAACAAGAACTTCTTTCCTATGGTTATGCGATTCATGTAGAGAAAACAGAGACACAGGAACGTTGCCCTCATTGTGGGTTTACCACTTCCTCTGTCCACGACAGACGGACAAGAAAAATACGGGATTTGGCGATTTTCCATCAACCGGTGTACTTGTTTGTAGAGGTAAAGCGCTATCGGTGCTGGAATTGTTCCCAAGTGTTTTCCGCTTCTTTGGAATCGATTCCACCCAATCAACATTACACCAATCGATTTTGTGAGTACTTGTATGAACTTTGTGAAGGCTCCACCATTCAAGAGGTTAGCCGAAAGCACCGTATTCTATATACGACATTGGAGCGCATCTATTACTTCATTGCATCGAAAAAAGCAAAAGAGCGTCAAACAGCGATAGGAAGCATCTTCTCAAGAAGAGATGGTGCTTAGCTTAGATGAAATCGCTGTAAAAAAGGGACATCAGTATGAAACTGTATTGATGGATGCCAAAGCCGGATCGGTCATGGGAATGCATGCCGATCGCCAGTGTGACTCCGCCATAAACTTGTTGAGCCAAAACGTCCTGTCGAAAGAAATGGTGCAAACAGTGATTCTTGACATGTGGGAACCTTATCATAAGGCGGTTCGTGCCCTGTTTCCATCTGCTTCGATTGTCATCGATAAGTACCATGTGGTTCAAAAGGTGACACAAGCCTTAGATCAAGCGCGAAAAGAGTTCCCGCAATTGAAAAAGGCTAGATTCCTTCTGTTAAAAGGGTATGAAAAACTTCGTAAGAATCAGCAGTTTCGATTGAACGATATCTTGGAGGAATATCCCGCTCTTTCGATTGCTTATTATCTCAAGGAGCTATTTCGAGATTTCTACCGAACCGATCATTATGACCAAGCAAAAGAATGCTTGGAAGAATGGATTTGGTTAGCAAAGCAAAGCCCTTTTGTCTCTTTTCAACAAGCAGCTAACACCCTTGAAAGGTGGAAGGAGCCCATTCTTCAATACTTTTTGTGCCCGTATACGAATGCACGAATGGAAGGCAACAATCACAAGATCAAAAATATCAAACGCCGGGCATATGGCTATCGGAATCTAGAACGATTTCGTTTACGTGTATTTTTGGAGTGTACAAGGAAAACTACAGGTAGTCAGGCTGTCTAAGTACGCGCTTCTTCCGCTATCGCCATGATAGTTGGTAGAATGGAACCCGTCAAGGAAAGCACTTGACTGTTTCCATTCTACCAACTTTGTGGTTTGTATGCGGAAGAAGGAGCCTGCCTGATGAACCTGTTTCATCCAGCTAACATGTTTCTAGGATTGAGTAGAAATCACAGAAAACGGTGAAGACCCTAAAATCTTAGGTGACTACTTTTAAGATGGTTGTTTATTGAAAACATGAAAAGATTTAATTACAATGATCTTTTTATTTGGTATATTTTATCGTTTGTTATCAGTTGTATTTACGAGGTGTTGTAAATGAAAGGGATAGTACTAGCTGGTGGAAGCGGCACCCGCCTTTATCCTTTAACCAAGGCAGTATCTAAGCAATTGCTACCTATTTACGATAAACCGATGATTTATTATCCTTTATCTGTTTTAATGTTAGCGGGTATTCGTGATATTTTGATTATTTCTACTCCTAGTGATACGCCACGTTTTCAAGAATTGCTAGGAGATGGCTCAGACTTAGGAATCTCATTATCCTATGCTGTGCAGCCTTCTCCAGATGGTCTTGCACAGGCATTTATTATTGGTGAAGAGTTTATTGGTGACGACAATGTTGCGCTTATTTTAGGGGACAATCTTTTCTATGGTCACGGTTTGACAGAGTTGTTGCAGAGAGCGGTTGAGCGCAAAACTGGGGCAACGATTTTCGGCTATTATGTCAAGGATCCTGAACGTTTTGGTGTTGTGGAGTTTGATGAGAATGGAAAAGTAATTTCTATTGAAGAGAAACCGCAAAATCCTAAGTCGAATTATGCGGTAACGGGATTATATTTTTATGATAATCGTGTTATTGAAATTGCCAAAAGCATTAAACCTTCTGCACGTGGAGAACTTGAAATTACGGATGTTAATAAAACATATTTAGAACTTGGCGAATTGCACGTGGAGATTTTAGGAAGAGGTTTTTCATGGTTAGATTCCGGTACGCATGAATCTTTGCTTGAGGCTTCGCAATTTATCGAGACGATTGAGAAGCGGCAAAGTTTAAAAATCGCGTGCCTTGAGGAAATTGCCTATTTGAAAGGATACATTGATCGAGAGCAATTATTAAAACTAGCGGAGCCGCTAAAGAAAAATCAGTACGGTCAATATTTAATTGATATTGCCAACCAGAAAAAACGACCGATTTATTTGTAAAGATGAGGTGCTTTAGAATGAAAGTGAGTAAGACGCTGTTACCCGGTGTATTGTTGATTGAGCCAAAAGTGTTTGGTGATCACCGGGGCTTTTTTATGGAAAGTTATAATAAAAAGCTTTTTGCGGAATATGGTCTGGATTTCGATTTTATTCAAGATAATCACTCGTTATCCCAACAAGCAGGGACGATCCGAGGACTTCATTATCAGTTAAATCCGAAGGCGCAAACGAAATTAGTTCGCGTTACTCGAGGTGCTATTTACGATGTCGTTGTCGATATTCGTAAAGGTTCACCGACATTTGGTAAATGGCAAGGTTTTATTTTAAGTGCGGATAATAAACGGCAATTGCTTGTACCGAAGGGATTTGCACATGGTTTCTGTACGTTGGTGGAAAATACAGAAGTACAATATAAAGTGGATGAATACTATTCTCCAGAACATGATCGTGGCATTCTTTGGAATGATCCGGCGTTAGGAATTGACTGGCCGACGGCGAATCCAATTCTTTCTGACAAAGACACGAAACATCCACTATTAGCAGATGCCGAAATCAACTTTGAGTGGGAGAGATAATAATGAATCTTTTAGTCACAGGCGGAGCAGGGTTTATTGGTAGCAACTTTGTCCGTTACATGCTTGAGAAATATCCAAATTATAAAGTAGTCAATTATGATTTATTAACCTATGCTGGTAATCTTGAAAACTTAAAGGATGTTGAAAATCACCCGAACTATACATTTGTGAAAGGTGATATCAATAACCGTGAGTTAGTGGATTATCTTGTTAAAACACATGAGATTGATGTTATCGTGAACTTTGCGGCGGAATCGCATGTAGACAGAAGTATTACAGATCCTGATATTTTCGTAAAAACAAATGTATTAGGCACGCAAGCGTTATTAGATGTGGCGAAAGCCAACAATATTAAGAAATATGTGCAAATTTCAACGGATGAAGTGTACGGTACACTTGGAGAAACGGGATATTTTACAGAAGAAACACCATTAGCACCGAATAGCCCTTATTCGGCGAGTAAAGCTGGTGGAGACCTACTTGTAAGAGCGTATCATGAAACGTATGGGCTAAATGTGAACATTACGAGATGTTCCAATAACTATGGACCATATCACTTCCCTGAAAAACTCATTCCGTTAATGATCACGAATGCGTTGGAAGGGAAAGAACTTCCGATTTACGGTGACGGTCAAAATATTCGTGATTGGTTGCATGTTAAAGACCATTGCGCGGCGATTGATTTAGTGATTCATAAAGGTAGACCTGGGGAAGTATACAATATCGGCGGACATAATGAAAGGACAAATAATGAAATCGTGCATTTAATCGTTGAAAAACTAGGGGTTTCGAAAGATTTAATTAAATATGTTGCCGATCGCCCAGGGCATGATCGTCGTTATGCAATTGATCCAACGAAAATTATGACAGAGCTTGGCTGGAAGCCGCAATATACCTTTGAAAAGGGTATCGTTGAAACGATCCAATGGTATATCGACAATCAAGAATGGTGGAAAAATATTAAATCTGGTGAATACATAAACTACTATCAAAAACAGTATGGTGACAAGCTATGAAAGTGGTTGTAACAGGTGCAAAAGGTCAGCTTGGTACAGATTTAGTCCATTTACTCGCTGATAGAGGATATGAAGTTTATGGTTATGGACGAGAAGAGTTAGATATAACAAACTTTGACCAAGTAAAACAGATTATTGGCAAAGTTAACCCTGATGTTGTCATTCATGCTGCGGCCTATACAAAAGTTGATTTAGCAGAATCAGAGCCAGATCAAGCGTTTTTAATTAATGCTTATGGAACGAGGAATGTTGCAGTAGCCTCAGAAGCAGTGGGAGCTAAACTTGTCTATATCAGTACGGACTATGTCTTTGATGGAACGGCTAATGTGCCTTACAACGAATTTGCTCCAACAAATCCGCTTAGTGTATACGGAAAAAGCAAGTTGGCAGGGGAGCAATTTGTTCGCGATTTACACTCTAAGTTTTTTATCGTCAGAACTTCTTGGGTGTATGGAAAGCATGGAAATAACTTCGTCAAAACAATGTTAAAGTTAGCCCAAGAACGGGATGAATTGATGGTTGTCCATGATCAAGTCGGTTGTCCAACGTATACAGTAGATTTAGCCAATTGCATTTTAGAATTAATTCAAACAGAAAAGTATGGCATTTATCATGTTTCTAATTCGGGACATTGTTCTTGGTATGAGTTTGCGAAAGCGATTTTCGAAGAAGCTGGAATAGAAGTGAAGGTCAATCCTTGCACGACAAAAGATTTTCAAAGACCAGCGCCAAGGCCAGCTTATTCGGTGTTTGAGCATATGACATTAAAGTTAAATGGGTTTAGTGAAATGAGGGAATGGAGAGAAGCGTTGAAAGAATTTATAATGCAAATTAAACTATAAGGTAGTGATGGACACTTGAAACAAGTAACCGATAAAGACGTAGCGATTATTATTTTAAACTGGAATGCTTATGATGATACGTTTGAATGTCTAAAATCACTAGAACATCTAACGTATCCCTACTTTCATGTATTTTTAGTAGACAATGCATCACAGGACAATTCGTTCGACAAACTAAGACAAGATTATAAGGATGGTAAGTTTAACGTACCAATTACATTCATTCAAACTGGAAAAAATTTAGGTTTTGCTGGTGGAAATAATGTGGCAATTAAAGAAGCTTATAAACAAGGGTATGAATATTTTTGGATGTTAAATAATGATACAGTAGTAGACCCGAATGCTTTAACTCCACTAGTGGAAACATTAGAAAAAGATCGACAAGTGGGGATTGTTGGCTCAAAGATTTATTACTACGGTACGAATAAAATTTGGTTTGCGGGTGGAAAAGTAAACACTTGGACTGGAGCATGTGCGCATATAGGTTTTAAAGAGGAAGATAAAGGTCAATATAATCAACTTAAGGAAGTTGATTATATAACAGGTTGTAGTTTGTGCTTCAGAAAGGAAATTCTTGAAACGGTTGGGTACATGGAGGAAGATTACTTTCTCTACTATGAGGAAACTGATTGGAATTTAAAATCCTCAAATAAGGGGTGGAAAATTGTTTATATTCCAAATTCTGTAATTTACCACAAAGTGTCTATTTCATCAGGTGGAGAATCTAATCCGTCTCCCTATGTTGCGTTTTATGATATAAGAAATGGTCATTGGATGGTAAAGCGTACACAAAAGAAATATAAGTGGATAACTTCTTATTTATATAGGTATTATAAAGCCTTGAAAAAGCTAATAAAGATGGTCGTTTGTAATTATGATAGAAAGCTTATAAGAATAAAATTAATAGTTAAGGCACTCTACGAATAGATATGGATATTAATTTATCAGGATAATGATTTCTCAAGATCTTCAAGAAGCCAAAAACGTCGTGGCGTTGGCAGCCGTCCCCCCCGGTGAAGAATGGCCT
Organism: Geobacillus sp. PK12; assembly: GCF_004123125.1. Classification (NCBI taxonomy): domain Bacteria; kingdom Bacillati; phylum Bacillota; class Bacilli; order Caryophanales; family Anoxybacillaceae; genus Geobacillus; species Geobacillus sp. PK12. The sequence continues at coordinate 29,199 of NZ_SDKL01000014.1, read as the reverse complement.
CTCCTTTCAGCACATTCACGGCTCCAAAGAGCGAGACGTGAATATGATGGTCGTAGGTGAGCACTTGCTTTTGTTTGCCCACTTCTGATCAGGTGGCCCGCAGGACTTGATACGACCGGACATGCGTCTCATCGACATACAAAAAACCGTATCTGGGGTGATTAAGTTTTTTTATTAGGTCCATCTGCTTCTCGAAGGATTGTTGTTGTTCGTGATCGCCTTTGGCGAGGGTATTGATCGGTCGAGTCCACGATAGTCTCATTCGATGCAACAGTTTTCGAATGCCTTCCCGAGACTGATCACCCCATAGTGCTCACAGATATACGATTGAAGAATCCGCGTATTCCAAGACGAGGCGATATCTCAACCGAGTTCGGCTGGAGTTCTGGTCAAAATCAGTTCTTTCAGTTCTTGTTGCTGTTCCGGCGTTAAAAACAGTTCTCGACCCGGTGGGGATTTCCGGGCGAGCAGGAGATCCAGTCCGCCTTCATTGAATAAAGAGACATAAAGCGACACACTTTGCCGGCATAGGTTGAGCATGACTGCGGCGTCTTTGCCTAAGTACCCTTCTATGACCAAGCGAATCGCCATAACGCGTTGGCGCAGGGCCACGTTTTTGATTTTCCGCTCTTGCTTTTGGAGAGTGCGTGGTGTCCACCCGTGGTCGTTGGTGATTTTTAACCGTTTCATCCTTGTTTCACTCCTTTTTCTATCTATTTCCTAGGAGCAGTATAACCGGAGTGGGGATGACTTATAAGGAAGTTAATGTTTCAATGTGCATGTATATATAGAGGTGGTTACAAATTGATTATTAAAATGTATAGAATATCTTTCTTATCGTTACTGTTTTTTACATTCGTTTTCTTAACCGGAAGTTTGTATGGAATAAACCTCAAGATTTTATTTGCTTTTGTTAGTGCGCTATCGCTTGCCTTTATCTGGTTAAGTAAAAACACACCGATCAATTATATTAATTTATTACTGTTTGTATCTTTCATAAGTTTAGTTACTTTGGCAGCATTTATGGGAGTATTGAATGGTTTTAGGGCTAGTTCTGTGCTAGATGAGTTTATTGGTGTCCTTTCTCCCTTAATTATTTTGGGTCTATATAATAGTAATTTTATTAGTATTTCAGCGGTTAAAAAAACAATGTTAGTTGGTGCAACCATCTATTCCTTTTCCAAAGTAAGTATTGCCTTATTAATTTCTATAGAAGTTATTTCGTTCCCGGATTTTTATAAGTTTGTTGAAGAAGCATTTGGGTATCAGTTTATGAGTATGCCTATTTTACCTGAATATAAGATTATTAGAATCTATGCAGTTAACGATTTACTTATTACTTTCAGTCCTTTGTTATTATTTAATAAAGACATGCACTTATCAAAACTAGTTAAATTCTTTATTTATATTATTTTTTGCTTAAGTATGTTTTTGTCGTACTCAAGATTTCTAATCCTTCTTTTCATGATTGTTTCGTTATTATCTATAGCAACACTTAAAATCACTACTAAAAAGGTACTAATCATTTTTTATAGCTTATGTTTATGTGGCATTTATTTGTTGATGTTCGGGATACCGAAAATGATAACAGACAGATTTTTGCTTACCAACCATATTAATATTCAATCAGACACCATACGCTCGACTCAATTCGATTTTATGATTGATATGATTAGTAAACATAAAATTATAGGAGCTGGGTTGGGGAGTCATATCCCCAATTTTATACGCAGTGATATCAGCAATTATGTCTACGAATTACAATGGATGTCTCTTATATTTAAATTTGGCTTTCCTATTTTCATCTTTATATGTTTGATTATATTGATATATTTTAGAAATAATTTTATTTTTTGTTTTAAGAGCGTTATTTTATTTTTATCAATTTTGTCATCAGGGATTTTTAATCCATATTTAGAGTCAACTGTTATGGGTGCATGTTTGCTTCTTCTACATTGCAATTACGGGAAACGAAAAGATCGTTTCCCGTTGATTTCTGATACCAAATCAAGGGTGGTTTAAAATTGTCTTTTCTAAAATAACCACGCTCCTGCTTGTTGTAGCCGTTGAATATTCTGAGTATTTTATTACAATAATCACCATACTATTAAGAGATCAACACGGTACCCCTATGACATGTATGACATGGAGTTGTTTTTTACGGCGTCAATGGGAATATCACATTTCGCCACATTATAAATGAACTCTACGAGGTTATGCTCTTTTTCCTCTCCTTTACACGCAATGACGATCCTTTAAAACCATTTTTCTGTTAATGATTACACCTAAATAAATATGCAAGAATGATGTCTGATGAACCCCTTTCTTTTGGTCTTATAGCCGAAAAAAGATAAAAAAAGCAGGAGAGATATATCGATTAAGGGTGCGAAAATATGTTCCGGGTTTGTTAAGGAGGCTATGTCCCTTCTATCCATTTCGTATGTTCGTATACACGTTGAGCATCGTCTCGCTATAGCCACTCTTGCACGTGAGTTTCATCTAGAAGTGGCATGCGTGATAGACCAACTTTCCGGCCATCGTGATGACTGTCGTTTGTTTTGATGCGACGTCTTCTCACTTTATGGTGTAATGGGTGTCTTGGATCCCATAGAATCTCTTGCCCTATCAAGTGAAGTATGAAGAAATCTTAAATGAATGAGGGAGACTAAAAATGAGACTTAGTATAATTATCCCTACCTATAATCCTGGGATTTTAATTAGAAATATATTTGAAACTATTAGACCCTATTCCCAAAAATCGGATAGTGAAATCATTATAATAGATTCTTCTTCTACAGATGGATCATTGGATTTTTTGGAAAAAGAGAATGTGAAAGTAATTAAAATTCCGAAATCAGAGTTTAATCATGGAGGAACGCGCAATAAAGCAGCTCATTTGGCTAAAGGAGATATATTAGTATATTTAACACAAGATGCGATTCCTATCGATTCTAACTCTATTGAGAAATTAATTAAACCATTAGTAGAAAATTCGAAAATTGGTATGGCATATGGTAGACAATTACCACATTTAAATGCCGATTTTTTTGCTGCTTTTGCAAGAAAATTTAATTATCCTGAAGAGAGTCAAATGAAGACATTAAAGGATATTAATAAATTAGGAATTAAAACGGTATTTGTTTCTAATTCCTTTGCAGCTTATAGGAAAGAATGCTTGATGGAAGTAGGAGGATTTCCTACTAACACTATTTTAAGTGAAGATACTTATGTTGCTGCACGAATGTTGAAAAAAGGATGGACAATTGCATATGTTGCAGAAGCTCAAGTTTATCATTCTCATAATTACACTATTATAGAAGAGTTTAAAAGATATTTTGATATAGGTGTTTTTTATGGGAGAGAAAATTGGATATTAAAAGAATTTGCTCAAGCAGAAGGGGAAGGGACAAAATTTGCGGTAGAACAACTTCGAACTATTATCAAAGAAAAGAAATACTACTTAATCCCTCCTTTTTTTGTAAGAAATGCAATGAAGTTTTTAGGATATCGATTAGGAATCTATGAAAAGATAATTCCTCTTTTCATCAAGAAAAAGATTAGTATGCATAAACAATTTTGGGATCAGTAAATGGAGCATTCCGGTTAGAAGTTTTTCTGGGAACTTGAAGAAAAAAGCCCTATTGGTATGTGTAGGGGTGTCAATTACCAAATTGACTCTAAATTTATGCCAATGATGAATTTGGATGATTATAGTCTCTTCACCGAAAGTTATGCTTGACTTTTTAACAAAAGTTTGATCATGCTCTACTCACACCCAAAAGGAAATATAAGTAAAACACTTATTCGTGCATAATCCTTATTCGGCGAAATCTATTACTTGTCAAGCACGCTTTGTGGTGATGAGCCTGGTTATAAACCAAATTTCAAAATTTATCAAGCCGCTGGTGAAACGATTATCGTGAGGATGGACATCGCGAAATGGAAACATGATGCCTGCTTTGTGGATGTGAGGGAACGCGTGCTCAAAAAATCGTTTTCCATGTTTCATTCCAAACAAGGGGGAGTAGCTACACAAGCGCATCATAGAGGCGATGAACAAGTTTGAGAAAATAAAGGTAATCGTGACGATCGAACTGATCGAGCACTATTGGTTGAACTTGGTCTATTCACGATACCATTTGGAGAAAGACGGACGTTTTAGCGATCCGTGCCCTCTTCAAGGCATCGAAGCTGATTTGCGTGTCGGGAGGGAGACGGCTTGACGCTGAGTAGGAGGTTCCCCGTGCAAACAACCATGGAACCTTAGTGGCTGAAAACCATCGACGGCTTAGGAGATGCCACAATCGTCGATATGTTGGTGGAGATCGGGAGTTTCTGCCCATTATCGGGATCTGCGCCAATTGATTAAATTAGTGGGTCTGACGCTCTGGGAACATCCACCTTGGTCAGTACAAAGGGTAAAAACCGATGCCAAATGGGAACGAAGAGCCGGTTTTGCCCTCTTCTGTTCCGGACGATGATACCTTTGATTCACTTAACAATAATTTGTTCAATATTGCCTGGCTTCCTTTCACATACGATGTTTCCGGAAACAGGAGCAAGTTGATATACCGAAATAATATTTCTAAAATTGGAGCGATTTCATAAGTCTATGCATGTTCGCTGTTTTAATTAGAAATCATGACATGTCCGCTCTTTGGTAGTTAATTTTGGTGAATGTATATGATCCAAGGAGGTGTATTTTTATATACATTATTTATGCATTCGTTATGCGTCTTGCAATATGTTCAATCTAAAAAATGCATTTTATAATTCGTATAAAGTTAGGAAAGGGTATTAAGGATATGAAAATCGCAATTAATGCCACAATATTGGATGATAGACCTACAGGTTTAGGGGTATTTACAATAAATATAATTCAAAATCTGTCAAAATTAATAGATAGCAAAAAAGATGAGATAATTGTTTATACTTCAAATCCTTCTTTTTTTAGAGAATATCCTGTTACTATAAAAAAGGTAAATTCAATGATTCAGCCAAAAAGGGGGAAATTAGGAGGGGTTATAAGGTTTTTATGGAGCCAATTCATTTTTCCCCTTCGTCTAAAAGCGGATAGGATTGACATTTTATATAGTACAACACATCATGGAACTTTTTTTACTAAGAAAAAGCAAATATTAACAATCCATGATTTACTTCCATTAAAGTTTCCGAAACAACATAAATTGCAATATTATTATTTTAAGTATGTTTTACCATTATTGTTGAAGAAGGCTTCAAAGATCATAACTGTATCAGAAAATACAAAAAAAGATATATACCAACATTATAATTATCCTTTAAATAAAATACATATTGTTCCAAACTCATATAACAAGGAACATTTTTGTGTATCAAAGGAAACAATTTATAAAGAGAAATATGGGGATTACATTTTATTTGTAGGTGCTTCATATCCACATAAAAATTTAATAAAAGCTATTGAAGCATTTTTTTTAGTAAAAGATAAATTACCAAGTTGCAAATTAGTTATTACTGGTGGAAGGGAAGAATATAGAGAAAAAATTAAAGAAAGATTTAAAGACTTTAAGGACTTTAACAAAATAGTAGTTTTTATCAATTATGTACAATATAAGGATTTACCAACATTGTATTCTAATGCTTTAGCTTTACTTTATCCGTCACTTTATGAAGGGTTTGGAATTCCTCCAATAGAAGCTATGGCATGCGGCTGCCCTGTTATAGTTTCAAACACATCCTCATTACCTGAGGTGTGTGGGGAAGCTGCATATTATATTAATCCAGAGGATGTTATTGACATTGCAAAAGGAATAGAAACTGTTTTGAAAAACGAAAATCTAAGAAAGCAGTTATCTGTTAAAGGGTTAGAAAGAGTTAAAAAATATAGCTGGGAAGAAAGTGCTAAAAAATTATTAGATTGTTTAATTTAAAGAAAGGAGCATTCCTGTTAGAAGTTTTTCCGGGGACTTGAATAAAAAAAGCCCTCTTGGTATGATTCGGGGGTGTCAATCGCACGAATTGACCCCTAATTTGGATACCAAGGAGGACTATACATGAATTCTATCTCAAACAAGAAGATTAATCAAGTCACCGATCAAACGCTGGTTGTTGGGATGGATATCGCAAAGAAAAAACATTATGCCTGCTTTGTGGATGAGCGAGGGAGGGTGTTAAAAAAGCCGTTTCCCGTTCTGCAATCGAGAGAAGGATTGGAATGGTTGTACCAGTGCATCGTGGAAGCAATGAAGGAATTCGGGAAAACCAAGGTGATCGTTGGCATCGAACCAACGGGACATTATTGGCTGAATCTCGCCTATTTTCTTGATGAGAAAGGCATCCCTCTCGTCATGACAAACCCGATGCACGTGAAGCGATCCAAAGAGCTGAACGATAACCTTCCAACCAAGCATGATGCGAAAGATGCGCTCGTCATTGCCCGGTTAGTGAAAGACGGCCGATTCAGCTATCCGCGCATTCTGAAAGGGATGGAGGCGGAGCTGCGCGTGGGAGCGACATTTCGCTCCAAATTGGTGGAAGAACAGGGAGCGATTCGAAATCAAATGATTCGCTGGCTTGATCAATATTTTCCGGAGTTTTCCCAAGTCTTCCCGTCATTTGGGAAAATGGCGCTCGCGGTGCTGGAATATACGCCATTTCCGAGTGATCTGGCAGGAAAAGAACTAGAAGAGGTGCTGGCCCTTTACCGGCAAAGCGAGGGATTACAATCGCCACAAAAACCGAAAGCGAAGAAGTTGATGGAATTGGCCCAACACTCCATTGGCGTAACGGAAGGACAACAGATGGCCCGTATCGAAATCGCCACGCTTGTCCGCCGGTACCGCCAACTGGAAGAAGAAATCGAGGCACTGACAGAGCAGCTGATCGAACTCGTACAGACATCGATCGAGTACGAATGATTGAAGACCGTTCCGGGCTTAGGCGATGCGACCATCGTAGAACTGTTATCAGAGATCGGGAGTTTCTCCCATTATCAGGATCCGCGGCAGCTTATCAAATTAGCGGGCCTGACGCTGCGGGAACATTCCTCCGGCCAACACAAAGGGCAAAAACGGATCTCCAAGCGTGGAAGAAGGCGGTTGCGCGCCCTTCTGTTCCGGGTGATGATGCCGATGATCCGCCACAACGAAGCGTTTCGGCAGCTGCACGAATATTACACGACACGTCCTGATAATCCGTTGCGGAAGAAGCAATCGATTGTGGTGTTATGCGGAAAATTATTGAAGGTATTGCACGCTGTATGTACGAAGCACCAAGCGTTCGATGCGAAGCGAATGATGCAGGACATCTTTGGCCTCGAAACGGCTGCTTGATGCCTATAGTCTCGATTCTCTAGACAACAAGGATGGCACGGAGAAGCTGGCGCGATATCATCCATTCGACCTTGAGTCCCNNAGAGACATGGGAGGGTTCGTCATCATCAGCGATGCAGAGATCCACGGTGCATCCCATACGCTTCCCCCACTACAACCAAATTTAACCAGTAGTGGCCGCGAAGCGTACCCAGTCAATGTAAGATATACACATATTTAAGAAATAATGTTAGAAACTTTGTCGAAAAATATTTTTTTGACACCCCTGAAACGGCTACAACCGTTGATATATCAACATTTATAGAGGGAGGTACCTAACTTGAAATTAGTTTTATTATCCGGCGGCTCTGGCAAACGCCTTTGGCCGCTATCTAACGATGCACGCTCTAAGCAATTTTTAAAAGTGTTAGAAAATCAAAATGGCGAGCTACAGTCAATGGTGCAGCGCGTATGGGAACAGTTAGGAAACGTTGGTCTAGCTGATTCCGCTGTGATTGCTACAAGCAAATCCCAAGTCGATATGATTCAAAGCCAATTAGGACAAGAGGTACCGATTATTATTGAACCGATGCGGCGCGATACGTTTCCAGCGATCGCTCTAACATCGGTTTATTTGTATAGCATAGAAGGAATTCGTTTAGATGAAGTCATTGCGGTGTTACCTGTCGATCCTTATGTGGAGGATCGTTTTTTTCATCGAGTAAAAGATTTAGAAAAAACCGTACTCGCAAGTGGGGCTGATTTGGCGTTAATCGGTGTGGAGCCAACGTATCCATCAGCGAAGTACGGTTATATTGTTCCAGCTTCTAAATCTAGTGATGGTGATTATTTAAGAGTAAGTTATTTTACAGAAAAGCCAACGGAAGAAAAAGCAGCGGAATTAATCGAACAAGGTGCGCTTTGGAACTGCGGTGTGTTTGCGTTTAAGCTTAATTATATAATTTCTTTACTGCAAGAAAAAGGGTTTCCAACTCAATATGATGAGTTATTAAAACAGTATGATAAGTTGCCAAAAATCAGCTTTGACTATGAGGTCGTGGAAAAGACAGAACATATTGTGGTATTGCCTTACGATGGTTATTGGAAAGACCTTGGCACATGGAACACGTTAACAGAGGAAATGGCAACAAACCAAATCGGCAAGGGTGTTATTAGTGTTGATTGTGAGAATACCCACCTCATTAACGAGCTAGACATTCCTGTGACTGTATTAGGAATATCCAACGCGGTTGTTGCAGTAAGTCCAGATGGGATTTTAGTCGCTGACAAAGCGAAGAGCCCAAAAATCAAAGAGTTAGTAAATGGTTTTGATCAGCGTCCAATGTATGAAGAACGCCGCTGGGGTTGGTATCGGGTATTAGATTATACAAAATTTGAAGATGGACGAGAAGTATTAACAAAACGAATCGGCGTTACTGCAGGGAAAAATTTAAGTTACCAAATGCATCATTATCGTAGCGAAGTGTGGACCATCATTAAAGGTGAAGGAGAATTTGCCTTAAATGGAGAAATTCGCCGCGTTAAGCCGGGGGATGTGCTTGAAATTCCTGTCGGTGCGAAACATGGAATTAAAGCGATTACTGATTTAGAATTTATCGAAGTGCAGACAGGAACACAATTAATTGAGGAAGATATTGTTCGTATTTATATGACATGGGAAGAAGTAGAGGCAAATTGCTTCTCTGCGAGTAAATAATGGTTTGTGCTGCTGGAAGGATGTGTTTCTTCTAGCAGCGTCTTTTTTTGTTAGTAAGAGAAAAAGGAAGAGTTGTTATTGAACACCCATTTTCTTATGCTCTGTTTTCCAGGAACGTATCTGGGAACGGAACGAAATTGTAGAACTTATACAGGTATGACATTCTTTCCGAGCAAACAGGTGAGTGTTAGCACATCCGTAAACAACAAAGGAGGGGACAGAAAGATGACATATAAAGCAGCAGTAGAAAAATGGCTTTCCTATCCAGAGCTAGATGCAGAATTAAAACAACAATTAATTTTGATGCAGCATGATGAAAAAGCCCTTGAAGATAGCTTTTACAAAAATTTAGAATTCGGCACAGGCGGTATGCGCGGGGAAATTGGTCCCGGGACGAATCGGATGAATATCTATACCATTCGCAAAGCATCGGAAGGATTAGCGCGTTATATCGTGGAACAAGGCGAAGAAGCGAAAGAACGCGGTATCGTGATTGCCTACGATTCTCGACATAAGTCTCCTGAGTTTGCGCTGGAAGTGGCTAAGACGGTTGGAAAGCATGGGATTAAAGCGTACTTATTTAAAGAGCTTCGTCCAACGCCAGAGTTGTCGTTTGCGGTTCGTTATCTTGGGGCGTTTGCCGGTGTGGTCATTACCGCAAGCCATAATCCGCCTGAGTATAACGGGTTTAAAGTTTATGGCCAAGATGGCGGACAAATTCCGCCAGCGGTGGCAGATGCGATTATTCAATACGTCAATGCCGTCGAAAATGAATTGACGGTGGAAGTAGCAAGCGAGCAAGAACTTCTGGAAAACGGATTGCTTACATATATCGGCGAAGAAATCGATGAAGCCTACCTCCAGCAATTAAAAACGATTCAACTCAATCCAGAAATAGTTGCGGAAGTGGCGAAAGAGTTAAAAATCGTTTTTTCTCCTTTGCATGGCACAGCCAATAAGCTAGTCCGCGCTGGTTTAAAAGCATTTGGCTTTGAAAACGTGACGGTTGTAAAAGAACAAGAACTTCCAGATCCGAACTTTTCCACTGTTGCCTCGCCAAATCCGGAAGAGCATGCCGCGTTTGCATTAGCGATTCAATACGGCGAAAAAATCGATGCCGACATTTTAATGGCGACCGACCCGGATGCGGACCGGCTTGGTGTCGCGGTGAAAAATTTAGATGGCGAATATGTCGTGTTAACAGGCAACCAAATGGGCGCGTTGATGCTGGAATATTTATTATCGCAAAAGCAGGCAAAAGGAATCTTGCCGAAAAACGGCGTCGTTGTGAAAACGATCGTGACGTCCGAAATCGGCCGCGCGATTGCCGAGCATTATGGCTTGACAACGATCGATACGTTGACTGGGTTTAAATTTATTGGCGAGAAGATTAACGAGTTTGAACGAACGAAAGAATACACGTTCCAATTCGGCTATGAAGAAAGCTATGGCTATTTAATCGGCGACTTTGTCCGCGACAAAGATGCGGTGCAATCGGCGATTTTTGCCGCGGAAGTAGCGGCTTATTATAAAGCGCAGGGAAAAACATTGTATGAAGGGTTATTAGAGATTTTTGAAAAATACGGTTACTATCGTGAATCATTGCGCTCGCTAACGTTAAAAGGAAAAGACGGCGCCGAGCAAATCGCGAACATTTTAGCGGCCTTCCGCAAAGAACCGCCGAAAGAAATCGCTGGCGTTAGCGTTGTCGCGATCGAAGACTATTTGATAAGCAAGCGTACCATCGTGGCGACAGGGGAAGAACAGACGATTGACTTGCCTCGTTCGAACGTGTTGAAATATCATCTTGCGAATGGCGCATGGTTCTGTTTGCGCCCATCAGGCACAGAGCCGAAAGCGAAGTTTTACTTTGGCGTGAGAGGAACATCGTTACAAGAGAGCGAAGAACTTGTTGCCGCATTAGAAAACGCGGTAATGATGATGGTCCATCAAATCGTTAATGTATAATTGGGGGATTGTATATGATTCTCGTTGTCGGCGGAGCCGGTTATATCGGCAGCCATTTAGTGAAAGAATTAGTGAAAAAAGAGCAAGTGATCGTGCTTGATAACTTATCGACTGGCCATCGCTATTTAGTGGATGACCGCGCGGTGTTTGTGCAAGGGGATTTAGGGAACAAAGCGGATCTTGAACCGATTTTTGAAAAATACCCGATTCAAGCCGTCATGCATTTTGCGGCGAACAGCTTAGTCGGCGAATCGGTGGTGAATCCGCTGAAGTATTATCAAAACAATGTTGCCGCTACCTTAACGTTACTAGAGACGATGCTAAAGTATAATGTGAAAAACTTTATCTTCTCGTCAACCGCGGCGACGTATGGGATTCCGAATGTCGAATTGATTACGGAAGATTGCCCAACAAATCCAATTAACCCATACGGCCGTTCGAAGTTAATGATCGAACAAATTTTAGCGGATTTTGCTTCTGCGTATGGTTTGAACTATGTCGTCCTTCGCTACTTTAACGCGGCTGGGGCGCACGAGTCGGGAGAAATTGGCGAAGACCATAACCCGGAAACGCATTTGATTCCGCTTGTCTTGCAGCACTTGTTAGGCCAGCGCGACAAAATTTCCGTCTTCGGTACGGACTATGATACACCAGACGGGACATGCATTCGTGACTATATCCATGTCACCGACTTAGCGAAGGCGCATATTTTAGCGCTGGAAGCTTTATTGTCAGGAAAAAAGAAAACCGCCATTTACAACCTTGGCAACGGCTTAGGCTATTCCGTCAAAGAAGTGATTGAAACATGTGAAAAAGTAACTGGCCGCAAAGCGGTAATCGAATACACTGACCGCCGCCCGGGCGACCCGGCGCGCCTTGTCGCTTCCTCGCAAAAAATTTATGAAGAACTTGGCTGGAAAGCGGAATATTCATTAGAACAAATCATCGAAAGCGCGTGGAAATGGCATAGCTGAAATACTAAGTAAATTCAAAGCCTCCTGTTGAAGTAATTCAGCGGGAGGCTTATTTATGTTGGAGGTGACTGTTGTGACGAAGAAAAAGAATCTGCGACCAGAAACCGAGCGTTTCAAACATATATTGATCAAAGCGTATCAACGAGGGGAATTGTCCGCAATATGACCGCGAAAGACATGGTTCGGGAGCTTGTTCATCAGTTAAAACCAATTTTTAAAGGGAATAATCATAAGTAGTATTGGGAGGTATGTATGTCATCGTTTCAACAGCTGCCAAAGTCGATAAAAAACGATCCGCTACATTCTTCAAGATGTCCAGTCGCTGGAGGAGTTGGAGTGGATGGAAAAATGATTTATATTCAAAAACGGAAGAAGGAACTGAATCGTTTCAACCGGGGAGGATGGCGCTTTTGGCGAATGTGGTTATTGACGCATGTGGGGGATTGCTTTATTCGTTTGTGCGAATTTATTTACGACGGATATGTTCTGAAATGTAAAATTACGAATTCCCTCTATGTTTTGCATCATGGTTATAGAGATCCTCTGCTTCCTCTTCTAGCTATACCCGCTGCATCCATTTCATTGGTGAACTTCTCCATAACTACCCCATAGATGCTTCAAGATTGCTTTTTGTTATCTTCGCTTACGAGGAATCCTTTTTTACATAAAATTTCTTCCTCAATCATTACAAAACTATGATATGGATTGGTTTTTGAGAAGAAATCATTAATACGGTTGGGGTCAACATGTGTGAATAAGGGGAGAGTTGTAAAAACGTAAAATCTGTATTATAGATGTATGTGTAAAAGTAAATCTGGCTACTGGGGGAGATGATGCTAAATGGAGGCAAGTGAAAAAAAGATCAACGAGATACTGACGGAAAACAAAATTTATGAAATTCCTCCTTATCAACGGCCGTATTCTTGGGAGAAAAGCCATGCGCGCGAGTTGATAGAAGATATTTGCCAAGCTTATCAGCGTAATGACCCTGAATACTTTATCGGATCGATTATTACGATTGAAAAAGAACGCAACCGCCGTTATGAAGTCGTAGACGGCCAGCAGCGGTTAACGACTTTAAATATTATTTTTGCGGTTATGAAGCAGTTGATCACGCATCCTTCTAGTGTAGAGGATATTCAAAAACGAATTATGCCGGTAAACCCTTATACGGATGAACCGGAGCAGCCTCGCCTGATAGTCAGAAAGCAAGATCAAGCATTTTTCCAGAAGTATATCCTCATGGGGGAAGATATAAGCTCTGCACAAGAAATGAGTGAAACTCAAGCGAAGTTTTATGACAATATGCTTGAAATCAAACAAGTAGTTTCAGAATTAAGCGAAGTCGAGTTGCGGCGGTTGGTCAATTATATTTTAGAACATGTATATGTTGTCTTTGTGGTCACCGATAACTTTACCTCCGCCTATCGGCTTTTTAATGTCTTAAATGCGAGAGGAATGTCTCTTTCCAACGGGGATTTATTAAAAAACCGGCTGTTTGAATATTGTGAAAGCAAGCCTCTTGAGAGAAGCCGAGTGGAAGAATGTTGGAATGAACTGGAGAATATCGTTGGCATTCGGCAGCTGGATAATTTCTTAAGCCATTTGCGGACTTCGATCAAAGGGAACAAGCAGCAGGAAATTCTTTATCAAGAGTTTGATGAGATCCTTGAAGAATATAAAGAAGCTCCCGCTCGTTTCGCTGAATTTCTCCTGCGCTCGGCTCATCATTATGAAAAAATTATGGAAAACGATTTCGATAATCATCTTAAGACGCAAAAACTCATCTCTTCCCTCCATCGGGTTGCTCATGATGAGTGGATACCTCCTGTGCTTGCGTTTCTAAATAAACCGGTGCCGGATATGGAATTCGCTGATTTTGTTGAATTAATGGAAAAAATCACGTACCAAAACTGGGTTCGCCGGCTTGGCAAAACAAAACGAAATACGGTTTATTATCAAGTGATTAATTTGATCAATAAAGGATGTTCAGCGGATGAACTGATTGAAACGGTTAAAAAATATGCGGATAATAAAGAATTTGAACAATTGATACGTGCGGATATTTACCATTCTCCTGCTGTAAAAGCAATACTCCTTCGCTTGGAACAAGAAAGCCAAGATCAGAGCGTGGTAAAACAATTCCATGGACGAATTACGGTGGAGCACATCCTTCCGCAAAAGCTAAAAGATGAATATTGGATCCAACGTTTCACGCCTGATGTTCATCAAGAATTGGTTCATAAGCTTGGAAATTTGACTTTATTGAGCGGTGTGAAAAATTCTGCTGCACAATACTATTCATTTGACCGTAAAAAGGAAATTTACGAAAAACGAAACAAAAAAGTATCGTTTGATCTTACGAAAGAAATATTAGAGGAAAAGGAATGGACAAAGAATCAGATTCTCTCAAGACAAGAAAAACTGGTGAAAAAGGCGATGGAAATTTGGGGAATTCAATAGGGATTATGCCTGTTGTTTCTTGAATGTAGCTACTGTTGTCTATGAAGTTCCGACTGTTAATTGGTTGTCGTAAATACAAATTTTTATAATCGATTCTGAATATAAAGTGATGGTGTTGGGTTACAGTTCCAATTTGTAGATTGTTCGTAATCATATCTCTATTGCCATACAAAAATCAAATTCAGATGTTGATACGATAGGGTGATCAACAATGGTTTATAAAGCTTTGCTTATAGCAGTAGACCAATATTTAAATACTTCCCCTCTTCCTAATACAGTTAATGATGTTAGTGAAATAAAAAGATTGTTGTTAGAACCTCCGTCGTTTTTTAAAAAAGAAAATGTAGAGGTGTTTCAAGGGAACATTGCAAAGCGGAATATATTACACTCCGCTTTAACGTCCTTTTTTGAAGATGCTTCTCCAAATGATATATTATTTCTTTTTTGGGCAGGTCATGGCTTTTTGCATAATAATGAAGGTTATTTTGTTCCTTTCGATGGCGATGCTTATAATCCAGAAGATTCCATGATTAAAATGACAGATGTAAGAGATTTGATTGATCATACTATTGCTAGTACTGTACTGGCGTTTTTTGATACTTGTCATAGTGGTGCCATTGCAAGAAATATACAACATGAAATGGTAAGAGGCCTAGAGGTAAAAGGGTCGGGGAAAGTATTGATCGCTGCATGTACGTCAAATCAATGGGCGTGGGACAGAAATGGCCACGGTGCTTTTACGGATTATCTCATTAGAGGGTTGGAAGGCGAAGCTGCTGATGCAAACGGTGAGATTGATGTATATAATTTGTACTCCTATGTAAGCAAAAAAGTTGCTGAAGAGTTTAAGGATCAAACACCTGTAATGAAAAGCACCCTCACAGGGAAACCGTTATTATTAAAAAGAGTAGTGAAAAGAGAAGGTCAAAGTTTCGGAACGAGTCCAGCTATTGAAACGAAAATCGTAAATTCTTCAGGAGCGTATTTTTGGTTAGGTGATTTAACTTGCGAATATGACGAATACCGTGAACCAAAAGCAGGCACATATGAATTGGTATTGAAGAATCCTGATAGCAAAACGGAAAGAACGTTAAAATTGATGCAACAAAATAGCGGTCAATACGCTCTTTCAGTCCGAAATTTTGCTGATATGGTTACGATTGAAAATATTCGTGTTGAATCCCAAAAGGAGGATACAACAGTTACTATAACCCTAGTAAGTTTGGGGGACTATAGTTCATTTACCTTTCCTGAAATGTCTATCAATTTGATGGGAAAAAGATTATCAGCGGATGATATTGCTATGTTGCGAGTAAGGAGAATATTATTTGGTGAAGAATTACCTCGGTATGATCATTCTTCCGTATTGTTAGAAAGTATGATTATAAACCCCTCTAATGCAAAGATACAAGTGATTTCAAACCTTTTGCGTATCTTGAAAGAAAAAGGTTACACTATGGAACAGATCCGAGGAAAAGTGGTAGAACAACTCATTTTAACTGGGACACTACAGGAAATTGAGGATTTAACATTTGTTGTTGAGAATGGGGTAATCAAAAAAGTGTGCCTCCAAGGTTATCGTCCAAAATATTACGCAAATGTGGAACCAACAAAAATAGAAATCAATGAATCAGTAAATATTTAAAAAATAGTTTCCAATCATATTGTCCTTTTTTGGTTTTTGATGACCGAAATTTTAAATCGTTACGCCGTAATTTTATGATGAATGATAAATTTGCATCATTTAGTGTTAAAATACATAGTAAGATTGTACGAAAAAGGAACGATTAGCATTGTTGAGAGATGTCAGTAAGTGGGAACGAGTCGGGTATGGTAGAAAAAGTACACTGGAGAAAGAGGAATTGATATCTCCAGAGAAAATACATTATCTTATAAAATACCCGCGGCAGTTTAAAGAAGGAGTTTCTTGGGAGGATATTACAGAACTAATTGCCGCTGAAATTGGAGCTATATTTGGTTTAGAAATGATGAGTGTTGAGATTGTAACCAGAAACGGTAGAAGAGGATGTCTTCTACGAAATTTTGTAAAGGAATATGATGCAAAAATGGCTGAAGAAGGTGGAGTTTTATTATCAGCGCTAGTCGACGATTATAAGGAGCTCCAAGAATCCTCGTTGAAGGACATGGAACTCATTGATGCTGGATTCAAAATAATGAAGAAATTTGTGTATTGGGAGACCATAAAATCAGAGTTTATAGATATGCAATTGTTTGATATTCTTATTGGCAATCAAGATAGGCACCCATTTAATTGGCAATTGCTATTTCTTGAAACAGGAGCAAAATTCTCTCCCATTTATGATAACGGTGCTTCTTTAGGGTTTCGATTTGAAGATGAAAAGCTGATACAAATGGTCTCGAATCCCCAAGAAATGAACAAATATACGGAAAAAACAAGGGTTAAGGCGGGTATATTTGAAAAGAAAAAGGTCAAAGCTAAAGACTTGTTAACATATATTAGTAAAAACTTTACAGATGAGTTTAATCAAAGTATCCAAAAGTTAGTTGAATTTGATTTAATAAGGTATTCTGATTTTATTCAATCATTAGATATTTTAAGCGAGGCACAAAAAGACTGGTTATTGAATATAGTGCCTTTTCGAAGAAAGAAAATATTGGAGTGGATTGGAAGGGATGATCAATAACATGAAAAAAGTTCATACACTTTTAGTGGTTTGGCAAAATCCTAAAACCCGTTCTTTTTATCATATAGGAACTCTTTCTCATTATGATGGCTATTATGAGTTCACTTACACCTATAATGCCTCTGGTCACGGAAAACTGAAAGATGCATTGAATAACGGGTATATGTTGCATCCGGCTTTCCCAGACCCAACTAAAATATATCGATCAAAGGAGCTGTTTCCGGCGTTTGAACGCCGATTGCCGTCACCAGATCGTGCGGATTTTAAAGCCATTTTGTCCGATTTAGGTCTGGATGAGAATTCCACTAAGATGGACTTGCTTCAACAAACACGTGGGCGGTTAGCCAGCGACACTTATTCTTTTGAGCAACCGCTGCGTCTTGAAGACGATGGAAAGCTGTGTGTCAGCTTTTTTGTTCATGGCATGCGCTATCAAAATCTTCCTCAAAATTGGGCAACATGGCTAGCCATTAACGAAACGTTGAAATTAGTACAAGAACCAACAAACACTTATGATCCCCATGCTGTTGCTATCTATACTCACGGAGGGAAGAAGCTTGGATATGTTCCAGCCTTTTATAGTAAGGCCGTCTTTTCCTTGTTAGAAAATGGAGCGAACCCTTCTGTTCGTGTTGTGTATATGAATGAAAAATCAACTCCTCATTGGTGGCTGAAAGTAGCCTTTGAGTGCGAGATTCCTTCTTTCCAAGGTGCAACATTGGATGAATTAGCCCCTGTTATGGGATAATACCTGCCGTGCTTCGAAGTTTGTCAAAGATTTAACATTAGCAGGGATGGCTTGATCCATTGCCATGGCTATTTATAACCCTCGGCAACGGCTTAGGCTATTCCGCCAACGAAGTCGTTGAAACAGATGAAAAAGGGACCAGTCGCAAAGCCGTCATGGAATCCAACGACTGACTGAGCGCTCCGACGTGCTTTGTCGCCTCATCGGAGAAGATGGATAAGGAAACTGGACTGAGAAGCGGAATATTCGCTTGAAGAAATTATTGCAAGCGCATAGAAATGGCATAGTGGAAAGGTGAAGGAAATACAAAGGCCTCCCGCTGAAGGAGTGTTGTCAGCGGGAGGCTGAATTGCCCGTCTTCATCAATCAATCATTGTTAAAATCTAATCTTTTAGATCAATAATGCGCAAATGTTTTGGGGACGAATCGGTGCCAGTTATAATCATCGGTACTAGTGAATCTTGTTTATGAAGTCTCCCATGGCTTGCTCCTCCAACATGAGTTGGAGAGCCTTCACCGATAAATTCAAATCCCGGTTTAGCACTTGCAACAAGATAATTTCCTCCATGAGAAGTCAGCGAGCTGTACAATCGGGCCAGTGCATCCGGATATTCATCATAAAAAATCTTATTGTTCTTTACCGTAAGATTCAAAACGCCTGCATCTCCTGCTAGATCCCACGATTGTTCATACTCATCCACCAATGGCCCATTCGGTTTAAAAATGAGTCTTCCCGGCCGAACTCCAGATATGACGTGCACGGATTCTTTTTCCATCCAGGCAATGACATCCACTCTGTCGTCTTTTGCAGCGTTTTCGCGATATCCGGAAGTGGCGCTCACCGCCCGAAATTTGTCGAAATATTGGTAATTGAAAGATAAAGGAGAGGGTATTACAATGATGTATAAGAACTAATGTTCTGTGATTGGGAGGGATGGATGAGTGACGGTGAAGATTTTAAGCATTGGGTTGAGGGGGTTAGAAGGGTATCGGGTGCAGGTGGAGGTGCAGGAGGTGCCGGGGATTGCGGCGATGGTGATTGTTGGGTTGCCGGATGCGTCGGTGAAAGAGGCAAAGGAACGTGTTCTTGCTTCGCTTTATGCTTTCGGATGCGACTTTTTTGATAAAAGGCTCGTTGTTCATTTGTCTCCGCCGGAGCGGAAAAAGCATAGCCCGATGTTTGATTTGGCGATGGCGATTGGGATTTTGAAGGCAATGGGCAAGCTGACAGCGCCGGTTTCCCCCGATGCAGCGTTTTTAGGTTCGTTATCGTTGGATGGAGCGATTCAGCCGGTGGATGGCATGCTTCCAGCGATATTGGCGGCAAAGAAGCTCGGTTTTCAAAAAGTATACCTTCCGTATGATCCCACACTTCCGCTTCATCATTTGAAAGATCTCGATTGTATCTTTGTTCAGACATTGGAAGAAACGGTGCAATATCTGCAAGGACAACGTGTTCTTTCGTTATCCCCAGCTTTTCGCACTCCTGAAATCATAGACTCCCCGCGAAAGCATCATCGGGATTTTCAATCGATTATTGGCCATCATCAAGCAAAGCGAGCATTGGAGATCGCAGCGGCAGGCGGACATCACGTGTTAATGGTTGGACCGCCTGGGTGCGGGAAAAGTTTGTTGGCGGAAACGTTTCCGACGATTTTGCCGAGCCTTTCTCATGATGCGCAGTTAGAGGTGATCAGTTTGTACCAGCTGGCAGGGGAAAAAATCGAGAGCGGCCATCCGCCTTTTCGTCATCCGCATCATTCCGCTTCATCGGTTTCTTTAATTGGCGGGGGAACGCACCCAAAGCCTGGCGAAGTGTCGCCGGCACATCGCGGTGTTTTGTTTCTCGATGAAATGGCGGAATTTGCGAAAAAGACGCTGGATATGCTTCGCCAGCCGTTAGAGACGGGGAAAGTGACGATTAGCCGTATTTCGTCGACGGTAACATATCCTGCGGACTTTATTTTGCTTGGGGCGATGAATCCGTGTCCGTGTGGATATTTAGGCTCAAGAACGCACTATTGCACATGCAGTCCGAAACAAATTCAAGCGTATCGAAATCGTGTTTCCGGACCGATTTATGAAGCGTTATTATGGTAAATGGATTGACAATGACAGCGGAATGTTGGAAGTGAGTCGATATATTCATCTCAACTCTTCCCCGCCAAGCGAGGAAAAGATTCAGGAACTTTCGCAATTAGGTATTATTGGTGTGAAGAGTGAGCAATAATGGAAGGTAACAAGATCAATACAGACTACATATTTATAACTGAGGACCCTCTAGGCAGAGAGGTTCGGCTTAAAAGCACAACATGGAATTATCATATTGTTGGTGGGGATCATACAAGGGAAGAATTTATAGGCCAAGAAGATATGGTCAAGAGCGTGATTCAAGATCCTTGTTTTATATTGCCAAATAATCCAGACGATCAGCATGATACAAGACAAAAATATATAGATCTTGTGCAATTGCCTAAGTTTAAGTCACTAAAGGCATTGGTCGTTATTGTCGACCATGAAAATGAAGCGTATGGTGACGTTGTTACCGTCATCGCCAAAAGCAGGTTAAACCAAGAGACAGGAGGTGCGATTTATGTTCGTCCAAAATTTACAGGAAAACGTTAAATACTCCTATGACTATGATCACGATGTTCTTTATATTTATTTGGGCGAACCAAAAGTGTCGTACGATGACGAAGCAGCTCCTGGTGTGTTTATCCGGTTTTCTGAAGAGGATGAGGTCATTACTGGCATTGTGATTATGGACTACAAGAAGCGGGATATTGAGCGTATCAAGAAATTTATACCGGTGAATATTAATTTTCATATGATTAACGAACAAATCCATTAGTTTTGGCCGATTTTGCCTCTGGAATGGATTCCACTATATTTATCCTTCGCTATGTTAATGCGGCTGGGGCGCACGAGCCGGGGGCAAAGCGGTTTTATTTTCTAGAGGGCTGGTGAAAAACGACCGATTTCGCCGAACCCGTTGCTTTCGGCTGAAAGAGAAGCGTTGATTTTACAGGACTTCTCAATTTGAGAAGAGATTCCGTTTTCCGCGATTTTTCACGAAATCACCAACCTTCCAGTTTCGAACATACTCGTTTTTAGTTAAGGGTATAGAGAGCGAAACAGCGGAGGAAAAAAGGTTTTTCCAAGGGATCTCCCCCTTCCCCATGATGCGGGGTAGCGTCAAAAGTTCTATGAAAACTCCACACAGATCATCCCATTGAGCATCGTGGGGCATGCGGAGGGCCGGATTCGCCCTTGACCAACACCCGCCAAAGGTGCGGAAGAGTCATCAAGGGCGACGGGGACAAAAAGAAGGCAATAAGAAAGCCGCCCTTGCCATGACCGAATTTTACCTTTGGCGGTGTTCGGTTGGTCAAGGGTTCGCTTCGCCGAATCCGGCAGGAGTTCTGTTCAACGGGCTCCGGCGGACAAAAAAGTCAGGCCGCCTCTTGTTGGAGAAACGCTTGTGCCATGGCGATGAGCTTCGTCCACCGGGCCGGCATATGCGGAAGATCCGCCAGTTCCGGGATGACGACCGGGACCCGGCCTTCGAGTGCGCTATGTGGGCGCAGGAAGTTGAAATACGCCACAAACAGCGTCACAAAGGACACCGAGCCTTCTTCCGCACCAAACCCATGGGTCGGGCGGTAGTTGCCTTTAAAGGTCCGGTTGAATCGCTCGATGATCTGTTTGAGAGGGCGAAACTCTTCCGAGACCGGATCTTCGTTGGTTAGGCCGATCACCTGGCGGACGTCAAACGAAATCCCGTGCTGGGCGAAGAAGTGTTGCGCCAGCCGGTAAATCGGGTTGCCATCCACGACAAACGACAAGTCGTCTGGGAGGGACGGCAGCTTCCGCAGGACATCATCGATGGCCTGGATGGCCGAGAGCGTGTCTCGGTTGGGCGAGACGCGATACGACAGCACGATCTTTTTGACGGCATCGAACATAAAGAACAGGTAATGCCAGCGCCCTTTGACGCGAATATACGTCTCGTCCCCGCAAAACGAACCGGACAGCTCATACGGGAACCGGTCGACAAAGGGCTTGATCCAAAGCGCGGCGCTGTTGGCGTAGTTGAGCACCGTCTGATGGGAGATCGAGACGCCATGGATGTCCTTCATGGCGGCGGCGGTCTCCCTCGAGGACATCCCAAAGTTGACGTAGTACGTCAACACGAGCCCCAACACGTGCGGCGACGCAGCCAGCCGGGACAAATCGACCTTCGGCTTGATGGGCGACGAGGAAGCCAACGGGAGAAAGTCAAACAAGAACTCTCGAAACAAATACCGCACCTTGAAGGCTTGAGGATCCTGTTGAAACTGTTGGCGCTCCTTCTTGGTCATCCGGCGAAGGTTGGCCTGGTAAAACGGGCAATCGTTGTTCTTGCACTTATGGATGTGGTATTCTTTGCGTTCCTTGATTTTTTTCAGCGTCTTTTTGCAGTGCGGGCAGCGAAAGACCGCTTGCTTGGTGAACCGGTTTCGGTGGTTGAACCGGCACTGGCACACTTTGCATTGGTATTGCCCGTTTCCGCCGTTATTGGCGTACAGGTAAGAA
The DNA here is from genome assembly GCF_004123125.1 of Geobacillus sp. PK12. Taxonomy (NCBI): domain Bacteria; kingdom Bacillati; phylum Bacillota; class Bacilli; order Caryophanales; family Anoxybacillaceae; genus Geobacillus; species Geobacillus sp. PK12. The sequence goes on along the minus strand of NZ_SDKL01000014.1, from coordinate 6,796 downwards.
GAGGGAGCCTGGCAGCGAGGGCAGGTCAACGAATCCGGAACACGGTGTTTCGCCTTCGCGCGGCGCTGGATGGGCCGCAAAGGACGTCCGTGCTGGGCTTCGTAGTCCGCCAACAGCTTCCGGTAATCAAAGGTTTCCGGCACATCGATGATCGGAAGGTCATCGACCTGAAGTTTTCGGTACGGTTTTTGGACGAGTTCGTCCAAGTCCTTACGATTCAGGGATTTTCCCACGATCACACCCATCAAATACACAATGATTTGATATTGGGCCTTGATGATTTGAAGCAAATAGGCTAATAATTGAGGTAACAAGCTTGTCACTCCTTCTTTGTTTGGGCTGTTGAGTGTGTGGTTACCTCAATGATGGCCGAAAACAACGGGGGTGGCAAGCTTTTTTTCTTCCAACGGTTGAAACTCAGGAGAAAACCGTGAGTGTGGAGGATAAACTTTTGACAATACCTGATGCGGGTGGGAGGGGGATCAAATGTATTTTATCATCGCCATTTCATCGCAACAGTCGAGTTTCGGGCAGTTGACGCAGTCAATCCACACTTTTTCCGGCAGTGTTGATTTGTCTACGATCTCAAACCCGCATTTTCGAAAAAACTCCACTTGGTACGTGAAGGAGATTAACCGCTTCACCCCGAGTCTGGCCGCCTCGTCGGCAATATGGTGGACGAGCAGGCGGCCGATTCCTTTCCCCATATGGTCAGGAGATACGACGAGCGAACGCACTTCCCCGAGATCGTGCCCTAGGATATGCAGCCCAGCGGTGCCGACGATTTGGCCGTTTTCCCTGGCGACATACATGCATTGCAAGTGCTGGTAGATGGACAGCAGCGAGCGGGGCAGCACCAGCCCTTTTTTTGCATAGTGTTGGATGAGAGCGTGCATGTCTTTGACATCGCTCGTGACGGCATGGTCGATTTGCATTTGGATCCCCCACGATCAATCGTCATTGTATGTTTATAAATATACAATATTTTGTTTTTATATTCAACTACGGATTTTCGTTGGCTGGGGGATGTTTCTGCCAAACGTTGCGCGGCAGGAGGAAAAAGAATGCCATTGTCGAAAGAATAAAGTGTTTTTTGGAAAGCAACAGGAATATGCATTGGATGATGGCATATTGGTCGATTGAATCGTATGGAAATGTAGGGTTTTTCATGAAACGAGGGGGAAGGATATGAGCACGATTACCACGTTTGACAGTACGGTCGAAAGTTTGCTTGATTTGCTTGAAAGCATTCAAGAATGCCGAACACAGCTTCCTGATTTTCAGAGAGGCTGGGTTTGGGATGACGAGCGGATTCGGAATTTGTTGATCAGTGTTTCTCTCTCTTATCCGATCGGTGCGGTGATGATGCTGCAGACGGGAAATCCGAATGTCCGTTTTGCCTCAAGGCCGATCGAAGGGGTCGATAACGTGAACCAAGTGGAACCGGAACGGCTGATTCTTGACGGTCAACAGCGGCTGACGGCGTTGTTTCAATCATTGAAATTGAAAGCGCCTGTAGCGACAAGAGACAAGAGAGACAAGGCAATCAAACGGTTCTACTATATTGACATTGACAAAATGTTAGATCCGAACGTCGACCGGGAAGAGACGATCGTCAGTGTTCCGGAAGACCGGATCATTCGCGGACCGGGAGGGAGGGTTGTTCTTGATTGTTCTGACTTGGAGAAAGAATGCGAAGCGGGAATGCTTCCGGTGAATTTGCTTTTCGATCCTGTGGGGTTGTTGGCGTGGCAGACGTGCTATTTTTCGGATCCAGCGAGGCTTGCGGAACGGTCGTTGAAATGGCAAAAGCTCATGATGGATGTATTTCCTCGTTTTCAGCAATATCAAGTGCCTGTCATTATGCTTCGGAAACCGACTCCGAAAGAGGCGGTTTGCCAAGTGTTTGAAAATGTGAACACAGGGGGCGTCTCTCTGACCGTCTTCGAGCTTCTTACCGCCACATTTGCGGCGGAAGATTTCAAGCTGAGGGATGATTGGGAAGAGAAGGAAGCGAAATTAAAGAGATCTCGAGAAATTTACAACAAAGTGTTGGCCGATATCAGCAGCACCGACTTCCTGCAGGCAGTTACGTTGTTGGCCACGTACAATCGACGAAAAGCGGGGGACGGCGTGGCGGTCAGCTGCAAGCGGCGCGACATCTTGCAGTTGACGTTGGCGGATTACCAAAGATGGGCGGATCGGGTGACGGAAGGGTTTATTCAGGCGGCTCAATTTTTGCATGAGCAGCATGTGTTTTCTGCGCGAGATTTGCCGTACGGAACCCAGTTGATCCCGCTGGCAGCCATTTTTGTCGAGCTGGGAAAAGAGGCGCACAATGTTCGTGTCCGTGACCGAATCGCCCGTTGGTATTGGTGCGGGGTGTTGGGCGAGTTGTATGGAGGTGCGACGGAGACGCGGATTGCCCGTGACGTGGTGGAAGTCGTCGAATGGATTCGCGGCGGTGCGGAGCCGACGACGGTGCGGGATGCCCATTTCGCCGCTGACCGTCTCTTCACGCTGCGCACGCGGAACAGCGCCGCTTATAAAGGGTTGCACGCCTTGCTCATGAGGGAAGGGGCGCGGGATTTCTTATCTGGGGTGCCGATCGATATTCAGACGTATTACGGCGAATCGATTGATATTCACCATATTTTCCCTCGTGACTATTGCGAAAAACGGGGGATTGAGAAAGCGAAGTACGATTGCATTATGAATAAAACCCCATTGTCCTATAAAACGAATCGGATGATTGGCCGTGATGCTCCAAGTGTATATTTGAAGAAACTAGAGGAGAGGAAAGGCGTTTCGGCAGCGGTGTTGGATGACATCCTGCTGGTATGAGGCGGGAATTTCTTACGACACCGGCATGATGACCAAACTCTCGATAATGTCTAAAGCGCTCTTTTTTGTATAACGCCTTGATTTTTTTCCGTGTTGAGCGATGATGTCACACAGTTTTAAAAGGAGTTGGACAACTAACGCCTCAGAACACCATAAGGCTTGAAAGAAATCCATACCGAACTCCTTGATCATACTCATTGCCTTATATTCGCTCAATTCCTTTTTCTGTTTTCGATAGAGCCATTCCCGCATTTTAAACATGACAGTGGAGCTGATCAATAAGGCAATCAACGTTCCATACAGGTGGCACTGAAAGCGAGCCCCTTTCATCGGTTTGAATCGATGAATGTGAAACAGGGATTTCCATGTCTTAAATACCAATTCAATTTGCCAGCGAAGAGAATACAGCGTATGAATGTCGTGCAAAGAGGTATCAATCGCTGGAATATTGGTGATATATACATATATTGAGTGGGGGCGTCGCGTCACGTACGCGGCCCCTTTTCGTTTCGCCTTCTGTTTCCATTGTCCTTCCTTCTGTCATTTATTCCTGTTTTCTTAACTTGATGGCTATGGGGGAGAGGCCCAAGCATGCGTTGCTGATTGTCGTTTGCCGCGTATCTGCGGAGGGGTCTTGCCTAACTTGTATGTTGGGAGGCATAGGAATGCAAAGTCCTGTCTGGGGATTTTGGATCAGATGGGGAGCAGTCGGGCAGTCAAACGGCAAAGGCGGGCGAAGCGGGCTGTTGTGCGGATCGATGGCGCATAAACGTTAGGGATTGGCGAATCTATGGAAACGAACATCGTATAACGAACCATATGCCAACGGGAAGTCCGCCCTGATGATAGGGCGGTTTATTTATGGCGGCAAATCCGTAAACGAGCCGACACTAGAATGCTGGGGAGTCCCTATGTATTGGGCCTTTGTTCTTAAAAAATTTATGGAAGCAAAAGGATTATAAGGAAAAACGTCGAAATCAAACAATGGACATCTACATCGACGGACATGGAGGGAACTTCATTGAGTGCGTTTCGGGAACTTGGCAGATTAGCAGGGAAGGCAGCAGGGACATTGATTGGAGGGGCGGTAAACGTAGTCGGCGAACTGGCGGACAGCCGCTTTCTCAAAGAGGTCGGAAACGGGGTGAAAAAGGCGTCTGAGTTCGCTGGCGACACGTTCGGCCAGGCAGTCGACGGCGTGTGGAATACGGCTTCCGGCCTTATCCAAAAGGACGAGGCGAAGATTGAGAGGGGGATCGAGAGCATCGGCCAGTCGATTTCACGCACGGCGAAAGGCGTATATGAGACCGCTAAACATACATACGAAAGCGGCAAAGAAGTGTATGAAGGGATGCGCGATGATGATGCCCAAAAGGTGAAAAACGGGCTGGCCAACATCGCCAAAACGGCGGCGATAGGAACGTTGGCTGTCGGAATTGTCGACATGATCGATGGAGCAGACTACGGTGATGGGGCTGAGAGCGGCGGGGATGTGAACCGCGCAAGCCATGGTGCAGATGTTCAGAGTCAGCTGGTCAGTTCCGCGTCCCTTGAAGCAGCTGCGGCCGTCGAGTCAGACGAAAGTCCGGGAACGCATCATGTCCGCCCGCACTGGGTGGAAGGACATTGGCGTGACGGGCAGTGGATTGAAGGATATTGGCGCGACGGCGACGGGAATACTGATGTGAACTTGACCGAGGAACAGGGCGGCGGCTATGAGCGGACGAATCCGGACGGGAATCCGGGGAATAACTTGACGTCGGCCTGAAGACCTTTAGGGCAGTGTGGTGTGCAACCGCGATGGATCGCAATCGATGGTTTTGACGATTGAGGCCGTTCATACATAGAGAAGGGGGGAGCCTGCAGGGTGCTGGATCGGATCAAAGGCGGACTGTTTGGGGTGGCGATCGGGGATGCGCTTGGGGCGACGACGGAGTTTATGAGCGCTGATGACGTCCGCCGTAAGTATGGAAAGGTGACGGACATCATTGGCGGCGGTTTCCTTGACTTGAAGCCCGGGGAAGTAACGGACGATACGGCGATGACGATCGCGGTGGCGCGGGGGATTATTCGCGATCCGACATGCCCGATTCATGACATTGGCGAGGAGTTTTGGCGGTGGTACGAGACTGACCCGCCCGATGTCGGCATCATCATCCGCACGGTGTTGAGGCGGTATGAGGACGACTGGTTTGCGGCCGCGGTGCAGGCTTGCGAGGAGTTAGGGGGAAGATGTGCAGGCAATGGGTCACTGATGCGCTGTTTGCCGATCGCGCTGGCATATGCGGACCAAGAGAAGATGGAAGAAATAACGGCTTTGCATTCCCGCATGACGCATGCGGACGAACGGGCGACAGAGGCGTGCCTGATTTACAACCGCGTCGCCTTTCGGGTGCTTCAAGGAGAGCCGCTCGCCAAGGCGATTCGGAAAGAAGTGGAGCATACCCGTTATGAGCCGCTGCTTATGGTGACGCCTGTCTACCCTCCTGACGGGTATGTCGTCCATACGATGGGGTGGGTGCTGCATTGGCTGCTCCGTTGTGACTCGTTCGAAGATGTCGTCATTTCGGCGGCGAATATGGGTGGAGACAGCGATACGATTGCAGCCATTGCGGGAGGACTGAAAGGGCTGGAAATCGGATACAGCCAGCTGCCGAAGCGGTTTGTGGAAGCGATCGTTTGCGCTGATGAATTGGAAAAACTGGCGTTGCAATTGGCGGATGTTCGGCGTTCGTTCAGTTCGAGCGGTGCGGATGGGGCGAATGGAATGAGGGACAAAGAAGGATAGGGGGTGAAACGGATGGATCGACAAACGTTTGCCGAGAACATGTGGAAATCGTTGTTGGTTGAACTGTACGAAGGAAAAATCGTATCGACGTTCAAAGGGAAGGAAGCGTTTCGCGTCGTCTCGTTTTCCGATGAGGGGATTACCGTGCGCTTGAGTTCGAAGGAAAAGGAAGTGTTTCTAAGCAAGAAGGCGATGCTCAACGTGATTGAAAAACTCATCGCCCATGAAGATGGCGTGCGGCAAAAAATGGTGGACCCGGAATCCCGTCTAAAGTTAGGGCTGTTTTTGCTTCACCCGTGGACGGAGAAAGTGATGCGCCAGGAGGAGGGGAAACGCCGTCCGTATTTGTTGTTAATGGATGAGGCACGTTGGCGGCTGGCAAGCGGGGAGTAGAGGGATTGACACACTGGGACGTGCGCTCGCTTTGGCGGCCAAAGGCCAAGGGAAAAGTCCGACTGTTGCTTGTTCCACACGCCAAGAGCCATAGGGAAAAGACCAGTGATAAGAGCCGCGCGGTTGCGGCTCTTTTGTGCTGCCTATTTGTCCATTTCCTTCGCGAGATCGGCGACTTCGGCGACGGTCAGGCCGGTTCGTTTGGCGATTTCGTGAATGGGGAGGACGTCAAGCAAATTTTTGGCGATTTCGATGGCCTTCCGTTTTTCCGTTTGCTTGATCGCCTGTTCTTTTTCCTGCATCACTTTCTTCAACATTTCTTCTCTTTCTTGTTCAAGTTCTTCGACTAACAGGCGAAACACTTTGTTCATCCTATTTCGCGCAGGAGACTCCCACTTCAACGACCAAAGGGAGTAAGTGGGAGAGGAATGCGCGTTCCCCTTTTCTTTTGTGTATGATATAATAAAGGCGTGGAGAAAACCGTTTAATAAAGGCACTCCAATAACTGCTACTCGATGTATGGAGTTGGTTACAGGAAACGTTGTAACCGTAAAACATCGAGCGTAGATCCGTCTGTTGTGTGTGGAAGCCAAGTACTGCCAACAGACACACNNGAGAATCGGTAACGATGCAGGCATGACCTGCGTCGTTGGGTAGTTGTCAACCTGCCCTGATGCAACCCCAAGTCAAGGAAGGAGGACGAAGTCCGCTTGTACTTCTGGGGAGTTGCAAGCCCCCACTTCAAGCGTTAGCTAAGTGGGGGTAGTTGAC
>NZ_SDKL01000138.1:0-1089 GCF_004123125.1 Geobacillus sp. PK12 | reverse complement strand
TTGACTCACAACTGTCAGAACACCAAGCTGAAGGTATGCTTGAGGGTTATGTTTTAACAGGAAGACATGGTGTCTTTGCTTCATATGAATCATTTTTAAGAGTAGTTGATTCAATGCTTACTCAACATATGAAATGAGTCAAAAAGGCTTTAGATATTCCTTGAAGAAATGACTATCCTTCACTTAATGTTATAGCAACTTCAAATGCTTTCCAACAAGATCATAATGGTTATACACACCAAGACCCTGGTTTAATAGGACACTTGGCAGATAAAAGACCTGAATTAATAAGAGAATATCTTCCAGCAGATACAAACACTCTACTTGCAACAATGGCTAAAGCGCTTAAAGAGAGAAATGTTATAAACTTAATTATTTCATCTAAGCAACCAAGACATCAATTCTTTAGTAAAGAAGAAGCTATTGAACTAGTTGAACAAGGCGTTAAAATCATTGACTGAGCTTCAAATATTAAGCCAAATGAAGAGCCAGATTTAGTTGTAGCTGCTTCTGGAACTGAATCAACAATTGAATCGCTGGCTACAATAACATATCTTCGTGAATATTTCCCTGAACTTAAAATTAGATTTGTAAACGTTTTAGATTTACTAAAATTAAGACATCCAAGTATTGATCCTAGAGGATTAAGTGATAAAGAGTTTGACAAAATATTTACAAAAGATAAACCTATCTTATTTGCTTTCCATGGATATGAAGCAATTTTAAGAGACATATTCTTCCTACGTTCTAATCATAATCTTATAACTCATGGTTATAGAGAAAATGGTGATATAACTACTTCATTTGACATTCGTTTACTTAGCGAAATGGACAGGTTCCATATGGCAGCTAATGTTGCTAGAAAAATAGCTCCAGTTGTAGGTGAAGCAAAAGCAAATGAATTAGCAAAAATAATGGAAGATAAGATCAAAGAACATAGAGCATATATTAAAGAGTATGGTACGGACTTGCCTGAAGTTAAAGCTTGAGAGTGAACGCCATATAAATAAAAATAAAATATTGGCATTGACCAATATTTTTTTACCCCTGTTTTATAGGCAAAGCAGCCTATTTTTTCTTCTTCTTTTC
>NZ_SDKL01000137.1:0-1175 GCF_004123125.1 Geobacillus sp. PK12 | reverse complement strand
AACGCTTTGCCCCGCATCAGCTCCGTTTTCAGCGTGTGATAGAAGCTTTCGATTACCGCATTGTCGTAGCAGCAACCCTTTCCACTCATTGAGCAGCGTAAATCGTTATCTTTCAGGACATCACGATATCGATAGCTCGCATATTGACTTCTTCTGTACGAATGCGCTATCACCGGCCTTGTCGGCTTTCGCTGTCTTATCGCCATCTCCAGTGCGTCAATCACGACCTGAGTTTTCAGTCTGTTACTCAGGCTCCAGCCGATTATTCGTCTGGAATACAGGTCTATGACTGTCGCGATGCAACTGAATCAACCGCTGGCTCAGGATGTCGTTAGACAACTGTCGTTGGCTGAGTGTTCGGTTGCGCCATGACTGGTAACCCCGCGGGCTGACATTGAGCAACAGGCAAATTTGTTTCACCGCATGGAAAGCCGATAACTGAGCGACCATGGCGTATCTTAGCGGCTTTCCCGCGCAAAGAACGCCGCCGCTTTTTTCAGGATGAGCTTATCCTCTTCAAGTTCGGCGATTTTGGCTTTAAGGCGGCGAATATCCAATTCTTGTTCGGAAAGCTGGGGCATGTTGGAAAAAGCGGCATCCGCCTTATCCTGATAGCGTTTTTTCCAGTTGTAGAGCGTGTTCTCTTTGATATCAAGCTCCTGTGCCATACGGGCAACAGACTTGCCGCTGTCGAGCATTAACGCCACTGCTCTGCGCTTGAACTCCGGGGTATATTGTTGTCTCATCATAGTGACCTCGCTTTCGTTGACTGATTTGAAAACAAGGTGGGCACTAAATCAAGGACAGATCATTTGTAAGTATCCCTGAAAACAGAGCCAAGCTAAACTGGAGTATTGGGTCTTTCTTTCATCTCACAAAGAGACACATCAGCCATGAAAAAGCCCCATTATACCGAAGAATAAATTGTCTTTGCATTGAGGCACTACGGACGTGGAAGGGAGGATCTAGCATGTCCTGCATGGTGCGCGTGATATCGGTAGTCTATTCTTCTGAATCGCTGAGCGATCACAAAAGATCGTGTAAATCCTGATGCCAGCGGAGTTGACGTTGTATTTATCAGCGGACCAGAAAAAGGATAAATCCTTGACTTTATATTTATAACAGTAAAAGGTTCAGGGAAAGAAAGGCTATGTTGAATTAAAAAATCCCAGCCC
>NZ_SDKL01000136.1:0-1205 GCF_004123125.1 Geobacillus sp. PK12 | reverse complement strand
GAGGCTTAAAGCGGGCGCGCATTTTGCGCATCGGCACGGTATCCCACAGGTTGAGCATGATCGCAATACCAAAGTACATCAGGTTGGTTAGCCAGACCCATACCATCGGATCGATTTTTCCCTTACTGGCGTTAGAGCGCAGCGAACTTTGCAGCAGGAAGAAAATCAGGTACAGCAGCATCGCAGGCAGCATGCTCAACACCCGGCCCTGACGTGGGTTCACCACGCTCAACGGCACCACCATCAGCGCCATAATCAGCACGGAAAGAATCAACGTCAGCCGCCAGTGAAACTCTGCTCGTGCATCGTGCGCATCCGAGTTCCACAGGGTACGCATATCCATTTGCTGTACATCGCTATTATTTAGCGTCACCGCCTGGTGGCCAATCACGGCCTGATAGTTAGTGAAATCCGTAATACGGAAGTCACGCAACAGCGCGGTGCCTTCGTAGCGCGAGCCGTTGTCCAATGTCACAACCTGCGCCCCCTCTTCGTTGGTTATATGACCACGATCGGCCACGACGACATAAGGCCGTGCGTTACCGCTGGGGCGTAGTTGCGCCAGAAAGACGTGCTGAAACTCTGACCCTTTCACATTACCGACAAACAGTACCGCGTTGCCACCTTGTGCGGACTGGAACTGTCCTTCTACCAGCGCAGCCATGCCAGGGTTCGCCTTCGCTTCCGCCAGCACTTCTTCCTGGTGCCGGGACGACCACGGGCTGAGCCACATGACGTTAATGGTTGCGATAATGCCAGTGAACACCGCCAAGACCAGCGCAGCTTTCAGCAACACGCGTTTTCCCAGCCCACAGGCGTGCATGACGGTGATCTCGCTTTCCGCATAGAGGCGGCCAAACGTCATCAATACGCCAAGAAACAGACTTAATGGCAGGATGAGTTGCACCATCTCTGGTACGCCCAATCCCAGAAGGGAGATAACCAAATTTGTCGGGATTTCACCATCAACGGCTGCACCCACTATCCGCACTAATTTCTGGCAAAAGAAAATCAGTAGCAGAATGAAAAGGATGGCCAGTTGGCTCTTAAAGGTTTCCCGTACCAGATATCGAATGATGATCACGCTTAATTACGCCTGTGAAAACTTGTCTTTTTGCAGGAAAATCGATAGTTTCTTCGCTAACGCGCCATTTATACTCATTTTGGCAGCCCTCTTAGCTAAGACTGTATTACAACACACTGCG
>NZ_SDKL01000135.1:0-1648 GCF_004123125.1 Geobacillus sp. PK12 | reverse complement strand
TCTAAGTATTTGTATATAAAGTCATTGTATGGCATTTTAGCTAGCTCAGCAAATGTTAATCCCGTTGTAGCTGTTAAATACTTAGCTAAAGGCTCAGAAATTCAGTTATTTGAATGTAAAAATGGTTGGAAGTAATTTTCTAATTTAGCTCCCCTTTCATCATATAGTCTGTCTTTAACTGTTTCATAGAAATAAGACTTAGGGTTGTTATCTTCATCAATTAAAACTAATGAAGCATTAGAAAATGTTGGTATATCTTGACTATTATTAGTTGCATAAACTAGTCAAATTCCTTCATCAGAAAAGTATGAAAACTCACTATTATTATTTTTTAATGGCAATGGCTCAGGAAGAGTATCACTTTTAACATATGTAACAACTTTTTCACCATTTTTATGTTCAGTTTTTTTATTAAAAAGCTTCTTTTTATAGTATTTAACATTTGTTAATGCCTTATCATATTCTAAATTTCTAAGAGCGCCTTTACCTAATACGTGAGAATCAACATATATACCAAAATCTACCTTTTGTTTAATATCATAAAGCAATGAAGGATATGTAAAGTGAAGTTTATCATCTAAGCCATGATTTTTTAAATTATCATTACTTATTCATAAAATTTCTTTCTTAGTTCCTGTAGCTGGATCAATGAAAGGATCATAATTAGGGTTAGGAATTTCTTTCTTTTTATCATCTAAAAGTGGCTGACCTTTTTTATCAAGCAAAATTTTTGATATTAATTGTTTTTGGTCAGGGTTTTTATCAGGATCCCAAGCATATCATTTAATAATTTGTGTAAAGAACTTTTGAATTATTTGATATTTAACAATATATTGCTCATCAATATCTCCTGAGTTGTTTGAACCTGTTTTAAAGCGCTTTAAGTGAATTTCATATTCATTAGTTGGTTGCTTTTCTTTTTCTTTATCTTTAATTTCTTTAGTATTAGCAACAACTCTAAAGTCTATTAACTTTTTCTTAAATTCTTTATTTAAGACATCAACTTTTTGCTTGTTAATTAGCATAATATCTGTTTCAGCATTGTCAGAAATAAATTTGATATCTATTGGTGAGCCAACTAAAAGAGTTCCATGATCATATTTATTTTTCTTATCTGGTTTTTTTATTTGCTTAGCTTCAGTTTGTTGTCAAAAATCTAATTTTCTTTCCTTGTTGTAATAGTTTGCTCATTCCTTAAGAGTTTTTATTGCTTGTGAATATCCATACTTTATGGTTAAGTTATCTCTTAAATTTAAGCCTTGTTCTTTTCTATCAGTTTTATCTTTGGCGTTCTTGTACTCTTTATATAAATTTGATTCAGTGAGATTAACTTCTAGTTCATCATAAGTATTAATACCACTTCCCAGTTCTTTAAGCATATTAGCAAACTTATTAATATTGTAGCTTTGAGCTTTAGTAGCTGGGTTTGAAGCATTTTCAAGAGTTTTTATTAATTCTGCTGTTTTATCACTTCCATTTTTGGAAACACTAACTAGTCTTTTAACTATTTTTGCTGTTTTTTCTTTTGAGCTTACTACTTCAGGAGTTTCTGAAAGCTTTATTTTTCAACCATCAGATAAACTATATTCTTTAGTGCTGGTTTTTTCCTTTAACTTTTGTACATTAGTTTTTAATGGAAACTTCTTAC
>NZ_SDKL01000134.1:0-1291 GCF_004123125.1 Geobacillus sp. PK12 | reverse complement strand
AAATTTCATCTTTATCTATTGCAACTGGAACTGTGAATTTACTTAATTTCTGGTTATTTTTCTCTCAAAACTCGCTTTTTCACTCTAAAACTTTTAATGCTAATGAATCCATTTGTTTCTCCCATTACATTACTATTTTAAATTTCTTTTACTCTCTTAGCAAATTATTAAATGCAAGAGTTGCTATATCAGATGAAATATCTAAATAAGAAACATTAGGAAGCAATTCATCTAGCTCCTTTTTACTTAATCAAGCTAAGTAAGAAAGCAATAAATTGTTCTCATAAAACTCTCTTGCTCTACCTTTTTTATCAAGCTGTACCATTGCATATTCATTACAATCTCTTACTAAATCAATATAAAGATTCATTTCAGGGCTTTTAGTGCCCAATTTATTAATGCTTTTAGTAGCTTTATCCATTAAATATTTGTATTCAAATATTCGATCATATTCCATATACTCATTAAGACTAAAGTTAACTAACTTAGTATCTTCTCTATTATCAATATTTAATAAGCTTCAGTTACAAATTAATTGATAGATTTTGGTTAGTCTATTAACTTCAGTTAAACCTTCATATAACTCTTTTAGTATCTTTTCTAAAAGTTTAGAATAAACTCAAGCTTTTTCCATTGCTGGTATTCTTTCATTAATAGCTAATATGATGTTTATATATGTAGTTCTGTCACCAAATTTATTGCTGATTGTGTTTGCAATTTCATTGAATTTATCAATAATTTCTGATGACTTAAGCTTCCTAGGCATTGATGCATACAAAATATTTTTAATATTTTTCTCTGTAAAATAATCCATATTATTACTGCCTTTTTAATCTTCTATATAGAAGGTGTAAATATTGTCTTTAGAGTGCTGATCTGGCTGTTGAATAGGGGTTTCAAAATGATATTTTGACATTTTTGATAATAAAACTCTGTTTGCTTTAATGTAGGTTTTATAGTACTTTTTGTCATCTTTAGTGTATGAATTAACTAGTAATTTTCCTGTTATTTCTACTAAATCACGTCTTTTAATGTTATTTAAAACATAGTCAACAACTACTGGATCTCACACAGCTATTTCAATAAAGTTAGGATTGCCATTTTGTATGTTGTTTATAGTAAATTTAATGGCTTTTTCATTAATGTTATATTTTGATTTATATTCAATTACTGTAAAGCTCTCGCTAATTACAAATCCATAAATACGGATGTGATTCAAAAAATTAGCTTGCATTTAGATTACTCCCTTCCCATTAGTTCATTTATGCTAGCAGTTTCTCTTAAATTAGCT
>NZ_SDKL01000133.1:0-3317 GCF_004123125.1 Geobacillus sp. PK12 | reverse complement strand
GCCTTCCAAGCTCATTTTTTCGCCAACTCAACCTTTGAATGACTTCATCCTGAATCCACCAAGAATACATTGGAGCCCAGCGAGGTATCATTTTACTTCCTCCATAATGCAATACCGATAACGACGAAGGCCGTCAAAACGGCAAGAGATAAAACGAATGGTACAAAGCCCCCAATAACAGGAGCCAAAGTGGTCATCAATGCACTTACATTTTCTAAAATCCCCATAAAAGCTCCTTTTTTAGCTGCGTTATTTTTTAATTTTATCGAGCCAGGTTGTATGTATCTAGAAGTAGTGGCTTTTATATATATAAGTAAATCTATAAAAAAACATTAATTATCAATATCATAAATCATTAATATTCAGTTTTTTTAAAATGAAAATTAGTTCATAAAGACGCAAATTAAGGATTTATCGGCTAAAAACAGCTCAATAAAAACACAAAAAAGCGATGAAAGTAGTTCATAAAAACACTACTTAACCACATGAAAAATAATAATTATTTATAAGTCATTGTTTTTATATAAATAAAAAACCACTCAATTACACCCAAACGCCTTAAATCCGTTTCACGACTTACCTCAAAAAAGTTAGCCGGATGAACATAACATCCGTTACCGGCACCGCTAGAAAAGTTGAGATTATGGGATTTTTTTTAGGTCTATTGTCAGGGCTCCATCAACCGAACAGATACACGTACATACTACGTAGAGAACTCTATTGACGGTTGATAAAACAAAGGTTATTTTATGGAAAATCTATTTTAGAATAAAAATAAAGGTATCATTTATGGCTCGCCCTACTGGTTCGAAAAATGCTACACCAGCTCAGCTTAGAGAACGAGCAAAAGCGCTACTGAAAGAAGCTCGTTTGAAAGAGCAAATTGCGCGCTTAAGAAGCCAGCTAAGTCAGCAGTAAAAAAAGCCCTACGGGGCTTTTTTTGTACCCGCAAGTCACATGAATTTACCATAACATCTGATCCACGCACCGCCGCAGACGCCCTCAGGGCAATTTTCAGCCCTGAGCCACAAAAACACATATCATCACCCCCGAAAACGCCCCAGAATCGCACAGATGAATGCTACGTCGGTGAATAGCTATGCATGAACACCGGCGCAGCATTCTTTCACGACAAAAACAGGCTGAACGTCTCAAAAAAGAAGTCATTCGTCTGCATCCAGTCCCACAACTCAGCCACCAAGTACAGGCAGTTGAGTATCCGTTCGAACATCTCTAAATACTTCATATTACCCCCTTAAAAGTCGGATGATTTTGCTGTCACAACTGTTAATAGTGGGGAAAATCCAAGGGTCTTACATGAATGTCTGACCTGAGTTCATCGATAGTGAAACGGTGAACGGGCGCACAATTTATTGCGTGGCTGTGAGGCGTTGGACAAGCGTAGCGCGTCAGTGTCTGAACCTGCGTTAAAAAACCCTTCTAACCATCCATATTCAGCGCTACACGGATGCCACGCTCTTCAAATACAGGTGTGTTGTTCAGGCACTGTCACACCCTATACAGGTGTGTGGATCGGGCACCAGTGTCGCTGTGTGTGCTATCTACCTGCCTGATGTTATGAGATACACACCATCCCCACACACAGCAGTGCCTACACAGGCACCAAGAGAGCGCTGCACAAAAACTAATGAGGTAACGAACTGAATTGATGTAGAAAACCGGCAAGATGAAATCTTGCGTGGGGTGTGATGTTTTTAAATGGCAGAAGAGCGCGGGAAATAACGGGAGTCTAGCGAGTCAAAAAAACCGGCGGACCTACGTTGGGAAATAGGCACAAGCCGTACTGGCGAATGAAGTCGCCGTGTAAATACGTGCATTTAGCGGGTTTCGGGGCATAGACCGGAACCAGTCACGTAGAGCTAGCGGAGTATATACGGGCTTAGGCTCGTGCCACAGTGAGGGTGACAAGTTAAATACGTCGATCATAAAAGTAATGCGTGTAAGAGGAGATCTGGTAGCTAAGTAGATATTCCGCTTCCTCGCTCACTCCGTCGCTACGCTCCAGCCGTGAGACTGCGGCGAGCGGTGGCGGCTAAACAAAAAAGGGGATGCTGATGACAGGGAAGAAGAGACCGAGAAAAGGAGGCGGCGTTGCCGTTTTTCCATAGGCTCCGCCCCCCTGACAAGCATCACAGAATCTGACGCTCAAATCAGTGGTGACGAAACCCGACAGGACTATAAAGATATCAGGCGTTTCCCCCTGATGGCTCCCTCGTGCGCTCTCCTGTTCCTGCCTTTCGGTTTACCGGTGTCATTCCGCTGTTATGGCCGCGTTTATCTCATTCCACGCCTGACACTCAGTTCCGGGTAGGCAGTTCGCTCCAAGCTGGACTGTATGCACGAACCCCCCGTTCAGTCCGACCGCTGCGCCTTTTCCGGTAACTTTCGACTTGAGTCCAATCCGGATAAGCACGACTTAACGCCACTGGCAGCAGCCAACGGTAAGAGGGTGTACAAGAGATTACTGATGCAGAGTTCTTGAAGTATCAGCCCAACTACGGCTAAACTGGAAGGACGAATTTGGTGGCAGCGGTCTTGTACACCCTGTTACCACGGTTAGAGAATCTGCCAGGATTAACTAACCTTCGAAAAACCACCTGCCAGGGTGGTTTTTTCGTTTCAATCGTAAGATACGCTGACGGCCTCAACATCGTCAAGACAGCATTCAGAGCATTACTTTGATTTAAAGGCCATATTTGTAGCCTCTTAAAGGTTTATTTCACTACTTCTGGCGAAGCTCTTATAACCGATCAAGTAGTATCGATTGGGCTGATTTACCTTGTTATCTTCTGCTTTCTCGCTAGACACTCTTGCAAGCAATCCAATAATCGAAAGCAACGTCAAAGCGCGAGATATATCCTTATCTGATGCGCCAATAGCCTTACGAATGGTTTCATAAGAAGCCACAGAAAACTCAGTGTGATTATCACGAACTGAAGCAAGGTAGAGAAATATCTTAATTGCATGAAGCTCGATCTTACGTCTCAGTCTCAATTCTTTAAATGGGCTAATCACCTTGCCATCTTCCGTCATTAGCGGTTTTACGGGAATTTTGCACCATCCGCCTTTCATCCGTTTATTTATGAGCTTGTAGATGTTGTTTCTTCCGACTTTTTCTACAGAAATCATATCCAAACTTTCGAGTATTGTAATCCCCTCACGTATCAGCTCCCTGCTAATTCCTGTCATCTCGGACAATCGGTTATACGTGATTTTTACAGGACTCATTCCTGGCTCTTCAGAGGATTTAATCGTAATGGCAATATAGAGCATAAGAGCCGCAGTCTTCGCCGCCG
>NZ_SDKL01000132.1:0-1142 GCF_004123125.1 Geobacillus sp. PK12 | reverse complement strand
AGTGGTGGGTTCTTTAACTCGGGGTAAATCTCTAACTATTAACGTGAATGGTATGGCAGGATCATCCGTGCCTCTATAACAGCCTTCAACCACCGGATTCCTGTCTGGTTTCACACCTGAAGCGCATTAAATCCGCGCCAAACGACATCCGCATAAACGATATCTGCATAAATCAACGGCAGGAGATCGAAGACACATAAAACCAATTATTGTAAAACTAGTAGACTGCCCAAATCGGATCATAAACGTGTTGTAAAACAACTATTTTGCAAAAAATACTTTGTAAAACAACGTTCTTTCGATTTCGACACAGAATAATGCTTTAGAGTCTAACTTTCAGGCTTAAGCCTAAGGGGCTTAAACATAGGCAAGTACGATATGCAGTGTTGAAGAATCTAACACGCTTCCCGACGAGCAGCAAGCAGTCAATATGAGAATTGCATATTGCCCAATTGCGCCCGCCGGTAATCCCCTTTCACAGGGGATCAAGCTAATTACAGATTTGCCGTCAGGAACTCTTTCAGTTGCCCTTTGGACAGTGCGCCAACTTTTGTCGCCGCCACTTCGCCGTTTTTAAACAACAGCAGTGTAGGGATACCGCGGATACCATATTTCGGTGCAGTCGCAGGACTTTCGTCAATGTTCAGCTTGGTCACCGTCAGTTTACCTTCAAACTCTTCGGCAATTTCATCCAGAATAGGAGCGATCATTTTACAAGGACCACACCACTCAGCCCAAAAATCAACCAAGGTAGCGCCATCAGCCTGCAATACTTTCGTATCAAAGCTGTCATCAGTCAGGTGAATTATTTTATCGCTCATATTTTACTCCACAGAATTATTTATATACCCAATAGATTTCAAGGTGCAGGACAAAACGTGCGAGAGCAAGGCCCGGTGAAGCGCCAAGTCATTCAGTACCACCGACACACCTACAACTTGAAAAATGAAGGGCATATCTTGTTGGTCTAGCATTAACCAACAGCAGGTTGACTTTATTTCACCGGATACGCTTTCGTAAAGCAATAGTTAGCTGATATTCTACCACACTATGAGCAAAACACACTTAACTGAACAGAAGTTTTCCGACTTCGCCCTGCACCCGCAGGTTATCGAAGCCCTTGAAAGTAAAGGGTTTCATAA
>NZ_SDKL01000131.1:0-1264 GCF_004123125.1 Geobacillus sp. PK12 | reverse complement strand
CGGCGTAAAGGCCACCTTCGGCCAGCAGCTCGTCGTGCGTCCCGCGCTCCCGCACCCGGCCGCCGTCGATCACGAGGATCTGGTCGGCCTCGCGGATCGTGGACAACCGGTGGGCGATCACCAGCGAGGTACGGCTGCGCAGCGCGGTCTTGAGCGCCCGCTGGACGGCGGCCTCCGATTCGGAGTCCAGATGCGCGGTGGCTTCGTCGAGCACGACGATCGTCGGCTCCTTCAGCAGCAGCCTGGCGATGGCCAGTCGCTGCTTCTCCCCGCCCGACATGCGGTAGCCGCGATCACCCGAGACGGTGTCCAACCCGAGCGGGAGGGATTCGATCAGGTCCCAGATCTGGGCCCCCTTGCACGCCTCGATCAGCTCGTCCTCGGTGGCTGTCGGACGCGCGTAGAGAAGGTTCTCCCGGATCGTGTTGTGGAAGAGGTAGGCGTCCTGGCTGACCACGCCCACCGTGTCGCGGAGCGAGGCGAAGCTGAGGTCCCGCAGATCGTGCCCGCCGACGCGGACGCTTCCGGAGTTCGGGTCGTACAGCCGGGACACCAGGTGGGTGATGGTGCTCTTCCCCGCGCCGGACGGGCCGACGAGCGCGGTGAGCGTTCCGGCCCGCACGTGGAAATTCACGCCGCGCAGGACATCCGGCGACACCTCCCCGCGCTCCCGCTCGGCGCGCAGGTGTTCCAGCGACGCCAGCGAGACCTCGTCCGCGGTGGGATAGCGGAACACCACGTCCTCGAACTCGATGTCCGGCGCCACGTCCTTTTCGAGTTCGACCGCGTCGGGACGCTCCTGGATCAGCGGCTTCAGGTCGAGCAGCTCGAAGACCCGGGAGAAGCTGACCACGACGGTCTGCGCGAGCTCCTGCATCCCGGACAGCTGGGTGATCGGCCCGAACAGCCGCGAAAGCAGCGTGGCGATGGCGACCAGCGTGCCGAGCTGGAAGGCCCCCGCGAGCACGAGCCCGCCGCCGATCCCGTAGACGAGCGCCGTGGCGAGCGAGGCCATCAGCCCCATCATCACGAAGGCCATCCGGCCCCAGACGGAAAGGCTCACGCCGACCTCGCGGATCTTCCCGGCGCGGTCCGCGTACTCGGCCATCTCCTCGTCCGGACGGCCGAAGAGCTTGGAGAGCATCGCGCCCTGGACGTTGAACCGCTCCTGGAGAAGTCCGCCGAGGCCGGTGTTCGCGTCCATCAGCCGGATGCTGCGCCGCTGGATCGCCCGCCCGACCCGGATCCACGGCACGAGGAAGAT
>NZ_SDKL01000130.1:0-1664 GCF_004123125.1 Geobacillus sp. PK12 | reverse complement strand
AGTGCGGATCGACGAACTGGAGGGCAAGGTCCAGGCACTCACCGAAGCCGTCAGCGCACTCGCCCACGGCCTCGAGTGTCTCCCCGCCGGTGAACCCGCACCGGACCACACCGGCAAGGCCGCGCAGGAAGCCCATCGCATCCTGTTGGAGCACAACGCCGTCAAACGGTGATCCTCGTTCGGACCACCACAGATACCCGTAAGGAGGTCACGCATGCCAGGCGCGGACGAACACCGGATCGTCGAAGGCATCATCGGGCCGGTCGACTACACCGCATCTGTTCGGTACCGCCGGACGCCCTGGCTGTACCGACGGCTGCAACCACTGGGTTGGTGGTTGATCGGCCATGGGCTCAGCCCGGCGTACGCGGTGGTTCTGGAGGTACCAGGACGCCGGAGCTCGGTGATCCACCGGACATCGCTGGTGCGGGTCACGCTCGACGGACAGCACTATCTCGTGTCACTGGCCGGTGAATCGGACTGGGTCCGCAACGTCCGCGCCGCCGGCGGCCATGCGGTGCTCGGCCGCCGGGAACGCCGCGCGGTGACGTTGCTGGAGGTCCCTGCCGAGGAACGGCCGCCGGTGATCAAGGCTTACCTCGGCCGGGCCGGGCGATCCGGCCGCTCATGGGGACGAGCGTCCGAGGCGCGACACTACTTCGGTGTCAGCGCGGAACCGTCAAGGGACGAGCTCGCCACCGTGGCCGCGCGGTATCCGGTCTTCCGGATCGTCGAGCACCGTCCGGAATCCGGCCGGTGACAGCAGAAGGTCTGATCACGACCGGCCGTCACGCTGCCGGGGAACGGCGGGTTCACCCGTGGTGCGATGGCCGGTGAGGCGGGCGACCCGGACCCGCAGACCGTTCTCGAAGACCGTGGCATTCCGCTGACGGGTGGCGACGGGCATGACGGGTACGCGGTGATCCGGGTACGTCATCGGGTACGCGATCCCCATGCCCGTGATGGTCCAGCCGCCTGCCCCGTGGCGATCGAAGTGAGAGAATTCGGCGGTGACGGGCCGGAGCGCGGCGGCATGGAAGATCGCCGAGGAGTCTCCGCCGGGCATGAGCAGATCCCCGTCGTCGAGCATGAAGCAAGGCAAAACCACCTGAGCACGTCCGTCGACCGCGACGAGCGCGTTCCGGCGTCGTCCGGGTGATCGGAGCAGCTTGACGCATTCGGAATGGGTCAAGCGCACCAGCCCCATCTGTCTCTTCCTCTCGCCTGGCCGATTCCGGGAACAGAGGACGGAGCACTGTCCATTATGGACACGGGGACGGACCGAGCCACGTCATCTTCGCCGTGGTTCCCACTGTCCGATCCAGGGTGGGTCCCGGCTGCGGCCGGAGGACCCACCGACGAAGGTCTTTCGTCCCTCACCCGCTCCGGGTGCCGGCCGGGACCATCGCATGGTGCACCCGAACCCAGGAGGCAGGAATGGTGACAGGGAACCACATCCGCACCGGACGCGACCGTGGAAGAGACGTCGTGCGCACCTTCAACAAGCGTGTCCTGAATCCGGTGATGCTGCGGCTGGCCGGCAAGCGATACTGGTACGCCGCCGTACTCCGGCACACCGGCCGCCGTTCCGGGAAACGGTATGCCACCCCCGTGGTGGTGGAGCGCACCGCGAACGGCTTCATCATCCCCTTGCCGTACGGCAC
>NZ_SDKL01000129.1:0-1234 GCF_004123125.1 Geobacillus sp. PK12 | reverse complement strand
AATGTTAACTTATCATGGCTTGTTCATATTTATTATTTGACTAAGCATGCAATAACTGATTAGATAGTTAAAGACTGTTCATTATATGTGTCCCTGTAGTCCAAACCCATTGAACAACAGGGAGATGGCTCATAATGCATGAGCCAGGGGGCAGTGTTAGTATGTTTAATTTAAATTAGTATATTGCCCCCAGTTTATTGTGTGGGGGTATGGGGGAGAGTATAGGACATTATGAAATGACAAAAAAAGAATTAAGAAAAGAACAAACAAATAGATTTATAGAAAGCACAATAATTACAACAGATTTGCTTCTTAGTAGTTACTTATATGATAGTACTAAGATGGAAGAGTTCTTATCTTTCATTGCTAACTTAGACAACAAGTATAGCTTTATTAATATGTATTTGGTTAGAACTCAGTTTCCTGGGGCGTCAATAGTTAAGTCATATAGCAGTTGGAAAAAAGAAAATATTCAAGTAAGGAAAAATGAAAAAGGAATATCAATATTTAGACCTAAAGTCATTGAGTATGTTGTGTATAACAATACAAAAGTTACAAAAGATAAATGAACTAATGAAATAAAAGAGTTAGTTAAAAACAACGAACTACAAGTTTATACATATACAAAAGGTTTTACCTTAGCTAAAGTATTTGACATATCACAAACAACACTTCCTAAAGCACAATACCCAAAACAATACTTTTCATACTTTATAAAAGAAGATAATGAAAATATTAATCCAAATACTAAGTTGCTGAGTTTGCTATGTAACTTTATAGCCAAACATAATATTGGAATAACCTATGCCACAATGGGCTTAAGTACTAGTGAGCAAAGATTTTATGATAAGAATTCCCATGGAATTAAGCACTGAATTAGGCTAAATGATAAAAATTCAATTACTCAAAATATATATTCACTTGTTAAAGAATATGCTCACACATTGCTAGGCCATGATATATCAGCAATAAACAATATTGAAAATAGATATCAAGCTCAATTAGTTGCTTATGCAATATGTAAAAGCTTTAGACTAAAAGGAATTGAACTATCAAGCTTTGATGCATTTAGATCTTGAGTAAATACTTCCACTAAAGAAATGCGTAAAAAATGAATTAATAGTGTAATTTTTGCTTCAAAACAGTTTGCTAATGACTTTAACTACTTCTTAGATGAAATAGAAATTAATGTGGACAAAGCTAATTTAAGAGAAACTGCTAGCATAAATGAACT
>NZ_SDKL01000013.1:0-255398 GCF_004123125.1 Geobacillus sp. PK12 | reverse complement strand
ATACAAAAATACATTTTTTCACCTCCCATCTAACTATATTATACCATATTTTACTGAATCTATCCTATTTTCAGCAAAATATAGTTAAGGCGATTCATCTCCCACTTACTCCGCTTCGCTTCGTTGAAGTGGGAGTCTTCTCGCCTAATTAAGATAAATCAGGCTGACCGAGCCGAAGCAGCAATCCTGCCGCCGGCAAAACGGCAATCGGCAACATTAATGCTTTTCCAAGCCGCTGTAAAAAGCCTAACATCATGATCCTCCCCTTTTCATCTCAATCATAAATTTGTACCGGTCGCCGCGGTACACCGATTTGACGACTTCAAGCGGCCGACCGTCGACAAGGTGCGTGCGGCGCTCAAGCAACAGCACCGGAGCCCCTTCTTTCATCTTCAGATGCTCCGCCTCCACCTTGCGGGCGACCGATGCTTCCAATGTTTGAACAGCGGAGCCGATGATCATCCCTTTTTCTTTTTCGATAAATTCATAGACGGAACCGCTTACAACATCACGCGTCAGCCCGGGAACAAGATGGACAGGAATGTACAGCGTCTCCAACGCCATCGGCAAGCCGTCGGCCAACCGAAGGCGGCGGACTTCGTAAAGGTCATCGCCTTCCGTGACGCCAAGTCCTTCAGCGAGCTTCTCGGAAGCCGGAACCATCTCAAAGCTGAGGACGATCGTGCCCGGCTCCAGGCCACGCGCCCGCATATCTTCGGAAAAGCTCGTCAGCCCTTTCAGCGGCTGCTCGATTTTTTGGGCGGCGACAAACGTCCCCTTCCCGCGCCGGCGGATGAGATAGCCATCGTTCACTAAATTGTTGACCGCCTGCCGAACGGTCATTCGGCTGATGTCATACATTTCCGCCAACTCGCGCTCAGACGGGATTATCTCGCCCGGCTGCCATTCTCCTTTTTCAATCTTTTCTTTTATATATTGCTCGAGCTGATAGTAAATCGGAATCGGCGACTGTTTATCGATCACGGCGCATCCACCCACTGCTTTTCCTTTGGGATGAGCGAGAGCGCCTCTCGGTCGGCGATGATCGTCACGTCCGGATGAAGGTGAAGCGCTGAAGCCGGCAAGTCCGGTGTGACAACGCCTTCGAGAAGCCGGGCCATGGCCTCCGCTTTTTCCTCCCCTGACGCCAACAGCACGATGCGGCGGCTGCGCAAAATGGTCGCAATCCCCATCGTAATGGCATAGCGCGGCACGTCATCAAGCGATGGGAAAAAGCGGGCGTTCGCTTCCCGTGTCAGCTCGGTCAGCTCGACGACGTGGGTGGCTGTCGAAAACGGCGTCCCAGGCTCGTTGAACCCGATATGGCCGTTGCGGCCGATGCCCAAGAGCTGCAAATCGATGCCGCCCAATTCATCGATGAGCCGCTCGTAACGGCGGCATTCTTCGTCAAGATCAGCAGCCAAGCCGTTCGGCACATGCGTCTCGTGAAGCGGGATGTCAAGCTTTGAAAACAAATGCTCATTCATATAATGGCGATAGCTGTTCGGATGATCCGGACCAAGGCCGACGTATTCATCCAAATTGACCGTGCGCACAAGCCGATACGATGTCCCATGCTGCCGATGATCGGCGGCCAATTCGCGGTACACACCGAGCACGGTCGAGCCGGTCGCCAAGCCGAGAACAGCGTTCGGCTTTTCCTTGACTTGTTTGATGATGATGTCCGCCGCCTGACGGCTCATCTCTGCGTAGTCAGCAGCTTTCAAAAGCTTCATGGCCATCGCTCTTCCTCCTTTCATCCGGTTTGCGATAAGCAAGAACGCCGCGGCAAAACGTCATCATGACTTCATATCGTTCATTCAAAACGACGACATCGGCGTCTTTGCCGGGCCGCAAGCTGCCTTTCCGATCAAGCAAGCCAAGCTGTTTCGCCGGATTCCAGCTCGCCATGCGGATCACCTCTTCAAGCGTGCAGCCAGTATAATCGAGCACACGGCGGATGGCCTCGCCAAGCTTGAGCACGCTTCCCGCCAGCGTGCCGTCGGCAAGCCGCGCCTCCCCGCCGCAGACTTCCACCTCTTGGCCGCCGAGATCATACTTCCCATCGCCGAGACATTTCGCCCGCATGGCGTCGGTGATTAAGATAAGCCCATCGCTTCCTTTATTCCGGTAAGCGAAGCGGACCATCGGCGGCGCAACGTGCAACCCGTCGGCGATCAGCTCGCACATCACTTCTTCAAACATAAGCACCGCACCGGCGACACCCGGTTCACGGTGATGGATGCCGCGCATCCCATTGAACAGGTGGGTCGCATGCGCCACCCCTGCATGGACCGCCGCTTTTACTTCGTCGTAAACGGCATCGGAATGGCCGATCGAAGCGATCACACCGGTCTGTTTCAAGTAGGAGGCAAGTTCCAGCCCCCCGTTCCGCTCTGGGGCAAGCGTGACAAGGCGGATATGGCCGCCCGCCGCCTTTTGCCAGTGCTGGAACAGTGAGATGTCCGGATCGGCGAGATGGCGCGGGTGCTGCGCTCCGGCGCGCTTCAGCGACAAAAACGGTCCTTCCAGATGAACACCGAGCACTTCGGCGGCTCCCGGCCTGTTCGCCTCCGCCATATAGCGAGCGACGTTGCGAAGCGCGGCTTCGATTTGTTCGCTTGGCGCTGTCATCGTCGTCGCCAGGAAACTTGTCGTCCCTTCCGCCGGCAAGGCGTTGGCCATCTTGTAAAGCGCCTCCGGGGTCGCATCCATGACATCCGCCCCAGCCGCCCCATGAATATGGACA
This sequence comes from Geobacillus sp. PK12, assembly GCF_004123125.1. Taxonomy (NCBI): domain Bacteria; kingdom Bacillati; phylum Bacillota; class Bacilli; order Caryophanales; family Anoxybacillaceae; genus Geobacillus; species Geobacillus sp. PK12. The sequence continues at coordinate 252,649 of NZ_SDKL01000013.1, read as the reverse complement.
TCGATGAATCCCGGCACGATGGAAAACCGTGAGGAAAGCTCGATCACTTCCGCCCCTGCATCAGTTGGGCACGACGACATCGGCCCGATCGCGGCCACTTTTTCCCCTTCGATCAGCACATACCCTTGTTCAATGTTTCCTGTTTCTGCATACACCGCGGCATTTTTCAATATCCACCGCTTCATCGCGATTCCCCACTTTCTGTCTCTCATTATAACATTATATATTCTAGTTGTCTATACCACTAAAACAAATCCGTCAACCAGTTCGCTTCAGCATGAAAGAAGCAGGGAAGCCGTGGCTTCCCCGTTCTTCCAAACGGCGCTACGCTCCTTTCGGTCCGCGGGCCGGCAAATAAAACGAAAACGTCGTTCCTTCGTTCAGTTTGCTGTGAACGGTAATGAGCCCTTTATGCGCTTCGACGATGTTTTTGGCGATGGCAAGGCCTAACCCGGTGCCGGAACGGCCGCGCGTGCGCGCTTTATCGGCTTTGTAAAACCGTTCAAACACAAACGGCAAATCCTCTTCAGGAATGCCGGAACCAGAGTCTTGGACATGGATCGTCACGCCGTCGCCGCTTGGTTCGATGATGAGGCGAACTGTGCCGCCCGATTCCGTATGGCGGATGGCGTTGTCAATTAAGTTCGTCAGCACCTGTTCGATCCGATCCGGATCGAGAGCGATTTCGATGTCCCGATCGCGAAACTCGGCTGTCAGCTCAATCTGCTTTTCTTTCGCCAGCCCGTAAAACTTGCGGATCACCCGCTCGATGTAAGGAACAAGCTTGACTTGTTCGTACTCTAGCTCGATATGGCCAGCTTCCATGCGCGCCAAGTCAAGCAAATCGTTAACAAGGCGGCCCATGCGCAGCGACTCGTCGTAAATGACTTTCGCCATCTCTTTCTTCTCTTCTTCGCTCGCCGCGATATCGTCGATGATGGCCTCGCTGTAGCCTTGGAGCATGGCAATCGGCGTGCGCAATTCGTGCGAAACGTTGGCGATAAAGTCTTTGCGCAGCTTGTCAAGCCGCCGCTCTTCGGTCATGTCGCGCAAAACAGCCACCGCGCCGCGCACCATCGTTTTGCCGTACAGCGGCGTCATTAAAATGACCCACGTCCGCCCCTGCAGCGTCACTTCGGTCGATTGCTCCTTCTCCTCGCGAACGACGCGGGCGAACAGCTCTTTCACTTGCGGCGGCAGCGGGGCCATGGCCTCGACGTCGTTCCCTTGCTCAAAATACCACGCCTGCAAAAACCGCTCAGCCGGCGGGTTCGTAATCAAGATTTCCCCGTCGCGGTTAAACGTGATGACGCCATCGGCCATGCTGCTTAAAATGCTGGCGAGCTGTTCTTTTTCCTGGTTTAAGGCGTTGATGTTAAACTGCAGACGCCGTCCCATTTGGTTGAACGCCATCGCCAGCCCACCGATCTCATCGTTCGTTAAAATCGGCACTTTCATATCGAAATGGCCCCGCGCCATTTCGAACGCGGCTTGCCGCATTTTCCGGAGCGGAGCGGTGATGCGCGTCGACAAGAAAAAGGCAAAAAACGTCGTCATAATAATGGCGATAAAGGCGGCAAGAAAAATGAGCTCTTTCGTATGCTCCGTTGCATCGGCGATCGCCTCGAGCGACTGATAGATAAACACAGCTCCTCGGCTGCCATCCGGCATCGACATCGGCACGCCGACAATGATCATATCACGGGGCAGCTTTTCTTTTGGATGCCGCTGTGGCATATACAAACGCTTTTTCACCGTTTTCCCATCTGTCAGCACACGCCGCAAGTCCCGATCTTGGCGGATCGACGACAGCGGCATATTGTCCAAACCAGCATCGCCAGGCGAATACCAATAGTGCGACTCATCGGCGACGATGACGGCTTTCGTTCGATTGTCCACAAGCGTCCAAGCGATCGAGCGGGCAAGCTGCTCATCGCGGTAATCGTGCATCACCTCGGCCACTTTTGTCGCCAGGCGGGTCAAGTCGTTTTCCGCTTCCTGCACATAATAATCTTCCAAAAATTTAATAAGCAAAATGCTTAAAATAAACAGCACGCACGAAACGAGCAACAAAATCGTAAACCATAGCTTGCCGACGACGCTGCGAAACAGCCACATCAGTCGTTCACTGCCTCAAACTTGTAGCCGACGCCCCAGACGGTGACGATCATTTTTCCCGCCTGCGGCGACGCTTTATTCAACTTTTCGCGCAACCGTTTAATGTGGGTGTCGACCGTGCGCAAGTCGCCGAAAAACTCGTAATGCCATACTTCCTTCAACAGCTGTTCGCGGTCGAACACTTTGTCGGGCGAGCGGGCCAAAAAGAGAAGCAGCTCATATTCTTTCGGCGTTAAGCTGACTTCCTTGCCGTCGACCGTCACCCGGTGGGCATCGTTGTCAATCGTCAAATGCGGAAACACAAGCACGTCTTTCGCCGTCGTCTCCACCGGCGCGTAGGCGGCGTTCGCCGCGCGGCGCAACAGCGCTTTTACGCGCAGCACGACTTCGCGCGGACTGAACGGCTTGACGATGTAATCATCCGTGCCGACTTCAAACCCTTGCACGCGGTTGGATTCTTCGCCTTTTGCCGTCAACATGATGATCGGCGTCGTTTTTTGCTCGCGGATTTCTTTGCACACCTCAATTCCATCTTTGCCCGGCAGCATCAGATCGAGCAAAATGACGTCATAATCATTCGTCAACGCCTTCTCCAACGCTTCATTGCCGTCGCCGGCCTCATCGATCACATAGTTTTCCCGCTCCAAATACATTTTCAAGAGCCGCCGGATGCGCTCTTCATCGTCAACCACTAAAATACGGATGGTTTTTTCTTGTTTTTCCAATGCTTTGCACCCTCCCATCATCAATGGAAACACTCCCTATTTTCTAGTTTACCGAAAAACCGGATGCTCGCCAACAGAGCATCCGGTTGTTTTCCATTATGTTCCGGCGTACGAGTGCAATCCCGCAATGACGAGGTTGACCGCCACTAAGTTAAACATAATAATGGCAAAGCCGATGACGGCGAGCCATGCCGACTTTTCACCATGCCAGCCTTTTGACAAACGAAGGTGCAAAAAGGCAGCGTAAAACAGCCAAGTGATAAGCGCCCACACTTCCTTCGGGTCCCAGCCCCAAAAGCGCGTCCAGGCAATTTGCGCCCAAATCATCGCGAAAATGAGCGCCCCGAGCGTAAACACCGGAAAGCCGATCGCCACCGCCCGATAGCTGATCTCATCGGTCAGATCCAAGTTAACGTTCTTCACGAGCGGCTTGAGTGCGGCGGCAACGCGCTTGCGCAAGAGAAGCCGAAGCATGATGTACAGCGCCGTTCCGGCTATGAGCGACCAGATGACCGTATTGAGCTTTCTTGCATTGATGATCGCCGGCATCTCAACAAGCGGCTCCATGCGGCCGGCGCTTTCTTTCATAAGCTCCCCTTTGTGCGGCCCAACGAGCGCCGGCATATCGTAGATGACCTCAACCGTCTGCTTGTTTTTGTCGACCCACGTGAACTTCGCTTCATACCCAGAAAGACCGAACGCTGTCGAAACGATGACAAAGCCGAGCGTCGTAATTAAGCAAAACATGACCACTTCGAGCCAAAACGTCCGTTTCGACGGCTTCGATTGATCGACGACGCGAATCAAATAGATGAGCCCAGCGACAAAGCTGATGGCCAAAATCGCTTCACCAGCCGCCGCCGTCGTCACATGGATGTGCAGCCAATCGCTTTGCAAGGCGGGAATGAGCGGCGAAATTTCCCGCGGAAACATGCTTGCGTAAGCAATCACAAGCAACGCGACCGGCAGCGCAAACAAGCCGAGCACACTCAGCCGGTAAATGAAATAAATAATAATGAAAGCAGCAACCAGCATCATGCCGAAAAAGGTCGTAAACTCGAACAAGTTGCTCACGGGCGCGTGCCCGGCGGCGATCCAGCGCGTCACAAAATAGCCGACTTGGGCGAGAAAGCCGATGATCGTCACGGAGATGCCGAGCTGCGACCAACGGTCCTTCTCTTGCCGTTCTTTTCGCTTGTCGCGAATGGCGCCGCCAAAAAAGAACGTGCCGATTAAATATAGAACGAACGCGATATAGAGCAACGTGCTGCTAAGCTGTGCCATGTCCATGGACTTGTCCCCCTTGTCCGGCTTTTTTGTCGTTTTCGAGCTGATCAGCCGGCATCATGACGCCGGTGCCGTCAAGCAAACGGCGCAGCTCGTTTTTCAAGCCGAACCAGTTTTTATTCGTGTGCGCGGCGATCCATAGCTCGCCGTTTACCCGCTGCACCCAAATGCGGCGGTGGTTCCAATACATCCCTTGGATGAGCCCAATCATGAAAATCGCGCCGCCTACCCCTAAAATCCAAAGCGTAAAGTCGCGGCGGACGGTCAAACCGGAGACATTGCGGGTTTGAAGCCCTGCGAACGCCATTTTGTATTTGTTGTTGCCAAACGGTTCGATCGTTTGCCGGATGGCGACGAAACTCACTTCCCCTTTCGGCCGGTCCGGCGCGTACATTTTGAACACGAACGCCGGATTGTTCGGCACGCGCGACTTCGTTGACGGATTGCCGTCTTCATCAAACTCAAAATCAGGAAAATAGCTTAATAGCTCAACGCGATACCCATGTCCGAGATTGTACGACTCTTTCGGATCATACAAGTCGACCGTCACCGTGCCGAACGTTTCCCCCGACTGCTTGTCCGCCAACTGAAATGACATCGCTTTCGGCTCATTCAAGCGGAAATCGACTTGGTAGAGCGCATAATGGTCGAACTCCAGCGGCTCGTTGACGCGAATCGGATACTCCTTCACTTTTTCAAGCTTCGGCTTGGCGCCGGGGATCACAGGACCGACACGCTTATACAACACGACGTTTGTTTGATAGTTTTTGGCGATCATCCCGTTGCCGACGCGGTCGATGGCAGCGTTGAACACTTCGTTGTCTTTGCCTTTCTCATATGTTTCAAAAATAAATTTTTCACTCTTTAAAAAGTAGCGGCCGTTCGTCCCAGGAATTTCTTTCGTCTCCCCTTCCGGAATCCACATCACCCGATCGATGTACATGCCGGGAACGGAACGAAGCATCGCCCCGATCAAGAAAATGATGAGGCCGATATGATTGACGTACGGCCCCCAGCGGGAAAACCGCCCTTTTTCAGCGAGCAAATGCCCGTCTTCCTCGCGGACATGGTAGCGCCGCGCAGCCAGCCGTTCTTTCAACACAGCCATCGTCTTGTCGAGATCGCTCACATGCGAGACGCCAAACAACCGCTGCCGCTCTAAAAAGCGCGGATGGCGCTTCACCCCTTGCCGCTTCAAGGCGCGATAAAGCGGAACGACCCGGTCCAAGCTGCAAATGACAAGCGAAACGCCGATTAAGGCGATGAGCAAAATGTACCACCATGAGCCGTACAAGTTGTTAAAGCCGAGCTCATAATACAGCTTCCCTGCCCAACCGTACTGCTGCTTATAATACTCCGCCGGATCGACGTTCGGCGGAATATACATTTGCTGAGGGAAAATCGTGCCGATCGCCGAAGCAATGAGCGTAATGACGATGAGCGCCACTCCGACTTTGACCGACGAGAAAAACGCCCAAATTTGGTCGATCATCGTTTTTTTGTACGTTTGCGACCGGCGGGCGCTTCCTTCGTAGCGCATGTCCAAAATCAGTTTTTCTCCCAAATCGGCAAGCGGCTTGCCGCACGACTCACAAAACGCCGTGCCGTGCGGATTGACATGGCCGCATTCGCATTTGACGTGTTCCATGGCGCAAAACTCCTTACGGTTTGATGCTTTCTAGATGCCGTTCGATGTCTTCTTTCGTCATCGTTCCGGTAATGATTTGTTTTACTTCGCCGTTTTTGTCAATCAAAAACGTTGTCGGCAGCGGCCCGACGTTATAGGCGTTCAATACTTGATCTTGACGGTCGATCACAATCGGAAATGTCAGGCCGAACCGTTCCGCGAATTTTTCAACGCTCAACTTCGGTTCACCGACATTGACAGCCAAAATTTCAACCCCTTGTTTTTTGTAAATCGGGTACAGCTCGTTCATATACGGCATCTCCCGCTCGCACGGCTTGCACCACGTTCCCCAAAAGTTCAAAAAAACGCCTTTGCCGCGATAGTCTGAAAGACGATGTTCATGCCCTTTCAAATCGGTCAGCACAAAATCAGGCGCCGTCGAACCAACAGCGACAGCCGTTTTCTCCGTGAAAAAATTCGTGTAAATCGTATAGCCGATCGCCGCGAGCAACACGAGCAAAATCGCTGTCCTCATCACTAAGCGCTGTTGTTTTTTCATCGTTCAAACCCCTTTACGTTTCTCCTCCCCCACAGCCAACGCTAGAGGGGGAGGCAAGCGGTTCACAATCTCCCATTTTCCATTATAGCAAAGTCCCTCGCTCGTTTATGCGCAAGGATATGAACGTTATGTGACAATCTTCGTCATTTTCTTCCCCCGGATTGGGCAAGGACGCGCAGCAACTTCACCTCATGCGGTGTCAGCTCGCGGTATTCGCCGGGGCGCAGCCCTTTCAAATCGAGAAACGCGTACCGCTCCCGCTTCAGCTTCAGCACCTCGCAGCCGATCGCCTCAAACATGCGGCGCACTTGCCGGTTTCGTCCTTCGTGGATACGGATTTCCACAATGGCTGTCCCCTTCTTTCGGTCGGCGGAGAGCAGCTTCACTTTGGCTGGCGCCGTCATGCCATCTTCCAACTGCACTCCTTGTTCGAGCCGTTTCAGCTGCTCGTGCGTTGGAATGCCTTTCACTTTGGCAATGTACACTTTTTCAATTTCATACCGCGGGTGCATAAGCAGGTTGGCAAAGTCGCCGTCATTCGTCAACAAAAGCAGTCCAGACGTATCGTAGTCAAGCCGCCCGATCGGATAAATGCGTTTGTCCAGATCTTTGAAAAAATCGGTCACCACTTTGCGGCCTCTGTCATCTTTGACGCTGGAAATCACCCCGCGCGGCTTGTACAGCAAATAATATACCGGCTCTTCGCGCTCGATCGGGATGCCGTCGACTTCGACATCATCGCGCGGCCCGACCTTGACGCCAAGCTCCTTGACGACGCGGCCGTTCACTTTCACCCGCCCTTGCAAAATGAGTTCTTCCGCCTTGCGCCTTGACGCGATGCCGGCGCGGGCGATCACTTTTTGCAACCGTTCCATTCTCTCTCACCTCTTTCATCATCTTACCCTTTCCGTCTAACAGATACAAGTGCGGCACTTTTATTTTTCACCTTTCCCGTTCCCTTTGCAAACAAAAAACCCGCCGGACGACGGGAACGAAAAAAGGCGCCGCTAGCGCCCGAATACAAACAAAACGATGAAAACAGAAACAATAAAGCTGAGAATGTCGGCCAAAATGCCGACTTTTAACGCATCGCCCATTTTTTTGACGCCGACGGCGCCAAAATAGACGGTGAGCACGTAAAGCGTCGTCTCCGTACTGCCTTGGATCGTAGAAGCAAGGCGCCCGATGAACGAATCCGGGCCGTAAGTAGCGATCAAATCGGTCGTCATGCCGAGCGCCGCCGTGCCGGAAAGCGTGCGGAGAGCCGCAAGCGGAACGACTTCGGCCGGCAGTCCAATGGCATCAGCCAGCGGTTTGATCACTTCCATCATGGCATCAAGCGCCCCTGAGGCTCGGAAAATGGCGACCGACACCAACATGCCGACCAAATACGGGATGAGCGAAAACGCGATCTCGATCCCTTCCTTGCCGCCTTCCACAAACGCTTCGTACGTCGGCACTTTCTTTGCTGTACCGTAAAGCAAAATAAAAGCGATGAGCGCAGGGATCAGCCAAACAGAAAGAAGTTGGACGATGGCCATTATGGCTTCCTGCCTTTCCGCATCCGTTTCCAATAATAGTACCGGTCAATCAATACCGCCCCAATCGTCGAAATCGTCGAGGCGACGATCGTCGTCCCAATGATCTCGCCAGGCGCCGCTGAACCGTACGTCATGCGGATCGAGATGACGGTCGCCGGAATGAGCGTAATGCCTGATGTGTTCATGGCCAAAAATGTCACCATCGACCGGCTCGCCTCGTCGCGGCCGCCGTTGAGCTTTTTTAGCTGCTCCATCGCCTTTATGCCCATCGGCGTCGCCGCATTGCCAAGGCCGAACATGTTGGCGACCATATTCGAGACGATATAGCCGAGCGCGGGATGGCCGGGCGGCACCTCTGGAAACAAGCGGCGTACGAGCGGCATAAACAGGCGCGCCGCTTTGTCAAGCAAGCCGGCGCGTTCCGCGATCGCCATCAGCCCGAGCCAAAACACTAAAATGCTGACCATGCCGATGCTGATCGTCACCGCTTCTTTGGCGCTTTCAAACACCGCTTTGTTCACTTCGTCCATCGTGCCGTTGGCCGCCGCAAAGACGATGCCAATGACCGCCATCATCACCCAAATGAGGTTAACCATCGCTTCTCACACCTAAAAAGCGAAATGCTTGCCATAAAAACCCTCGGCCGCTTCCTTCCTTTCCCGGTTCATACAGCAGCGGCACCGAATCAACCGCCTTTTGATGCAAATAAAGCACCGCCTTTCCGACCTCTGTCGGCACCCGTTCTGGGTATTTTTTCCATTCTTTGCGCGGCTTCAGCAAATACACTTTCACCTGCAGCCCGCTCTCCTCTTTATCGGTCACCGGATATCGCAAATCGCGGACCGCCTGCAGCCGCCCGCGGTAAAACGGATCAGAAATTTTGTCGACCACCCGCTCGCTGCTCACTTTGGCGATGTGATAATGAGAAAATCCATATTCGTACATAGCGATATGATCATTCCAATCGTCCGGTGCATCCAACGTCACGGCGATCAAATCGACGCCGCCTTTGGACGCCGTCGTCACGAGCGTGCGATGGGCCCGTTTCGTATAGCCGGTTTTGCCGCCGGTGCAATATTCGTAAAGACTTGTCAACAACTTGTTTTTATTTCGCCACACACGCGCGCCGTCTTCGCCGGGCGGAGCGGGGGCGCGGTACACTTTCGTCCCCGAGATGCGCCGAAACTCTTTGTTTTTCATCGCATATTGCATGAGCAGCGCCATATCGTACGCGGTTGAGTAGTGGTTTTCCGCGTCATCCAACCCGTGCGGATTGGCAAACTCGGTATCACGCATCCCGATTTCAGCCGCTTTTTGGTTCATTAAAAAAACAAATCCTTCGACGCTGCCGCCGACATGTTCAGCGATGGCCACCGCCGCGTCGTTGCCGGAACGAAGCATCAGCCCATATACCAAATCGCGCAGTTTGATTTTCTCCCCTTGGCGCAAGTAAATTGACGACCCTTCGGTCCGGACAGCGCGGGCGCTGACCGTCACCGTGTCGTCCATCTTCCCCGATTCAATCGCCAAAATGGCGGTCATAATTTTCGTAATGCTGGCGATGCGCCGTTTTGTATAGGCATCCTTGGCAAACAAAACCCGCCCGGAATGCTGCTCTATCAAAATCGCGCTTTTTGCGCTCACCCCATCCATAGCGCGCATCCGCTCTGGAACAAATGCCATAATCCCCGCAGCGAGTGCAAGAATGAGCGCAATGAGCCGCTTCTGCTTATTCATCTCATATCGGCGAGGATCCCCCTCCTTTAAGGAGCGGGGAGGAATCGCCTGTTCCTCCTTTCCGATTAGGCTGAACGGGCCGCAGCCGAAGAAACGTCGCGGCGGAAACAGGCTGAACCCCAAAGCCGCGTTTTGTACAAGTGTATGCGTCGATGGGACAAATATGATGAAAAAATGCCGTTGCAAGGGGAGACAGCCCTGAACGATCCGCTCCGGCGCTTGCGCTGGGCTCATTGATGACATTTCCCTGCAAAGAGAAAGCCGCTCCCCGAAAAGACGGACAGGTGTCCTGATGGATCGCAGCGCCTGCTCTCCCAAAAAAACGGGCAGGGGGTTCCCCCCCGCCCGTTTAAAACGGCTGCCAACGAAGCTTCCGCGCCTCATGAAAGCGCTCTTCAACGTTGCGCCAGTTGACGACGTTCCACCAATGTTCGATGTACGCCGCCCGATCATTTTTGTATTGCAAATAGTAGGCATGCTCCCACACATCAAGCACAAGAAGCGGGATCACATCCCATTGCGCCATGAGCTGGTGTTTTTCCGCCTGCAAAATTTCCAGCCGGTGCGCTCGCGGCGCCCAAACGAGCAGCGCCCAGCCGACCCCTTCGGCGCTTTTCGCCGCTTCGGTGAAATGACGGCGAAAGGCGGCAAAGCTGCCAAAATCGCGCTCGATTTGCGCCCGCAGCTCCCCGCGCGGCTCGCCGCCGCCCTCTGGATGCATGTTGTACCAAAAGATAGTGTGCAAATAATGCCCGGAGCCGTGGAACGCCGCTTCCCGCTCCCAATGTTTCAACAGATCAAAATTGTTCGTCCGGCGCGCCTCGGCCATCATCCGCTCCGCCTGATTGAGACCGTCGACATAGCTTTGATGATGCTTCGTATGGTGGAGGCGCATGATTTCTTCGGAAATATGCGGCTCGAGTGCATCATAACGGTACGGCAGCGGCGGCAAGACATGACGGCCGGGCGCTACTTGTTGACGCGGCTCACCGCCGTCGTCCGCATCCACCCAGCGTCGCTTTCCATCGGTCACGTTGTCCGCTTGACCCGGCTCGCCGTCAGCTATATCAGGCAGCGAGTCGGAGAGCTCCGCCATAAAAGCCGGCTCTTTTCCGTCCTCAACCCGCTCTGCCGTCCCGCTGGTGTCAAGCCATCCGTCTTCGTTCTCTTTGTTTTCACTCTCCAGTTCAGGCGACACCGATTCCCCTTCGACTTGTTCTTGCGTCGCCTCTTCTTCCCGCTCGGCAGCTGACGAATCAGCCAGGCGGACGGCCCGAGTGTATACGTCATCGACAAGACGCTGGAGCTCGTAAATCGCTTCTTCGGTCCATTCATCGCCGTGTCCATCGATGTACGCCAACAAAGACGAAAGCCCAACATCCTCAGCCATCCTGCGTGCAGACAGCGCCTGTTCAACTTGTCTTCCCCACGCAGCCGCTTCCATGACATACTGGCGAAGCGCACCGACATACACGTCATCGGCAAGGCGCTGAAGCTCGCGGACGGCCTCTTCCGTCCACTCGCCGTCATGCTCGGCAATAAACTCGAGCAGCGACGAAGCGCCATCCGTGCTTGCCCCACGCAAAGCGAGCGTCTCCTTGACTTGATTTCCCCATTCGTTCACCCTAGCCGCATATTGGGCGAACAACACCTGATCGTCCATTTGGTAAAAACCTCCTCCTGTTTTGTTCGCCATATCGTATGCTGTCATGGGGAAATCGTTCTTGTCCGCATTCACCCAAATTCCCGGCCGCTCATACATAGAGGAGCGAGGGCAGTCATCATAGGAAAAGACAGCAAGGAAGAACAGAATCGCCGCAATGCTTCCCTGCGGCGGGTCTGCAAATGAGCCATAGATAAACCGCTCAAAAAAATCGGGCTGACCCAAAACATATTCGCGTTTTGGGTCAGCCCCCCTTTTTTCTGAAAAAGGCAGGCTACTTTGGCAAACTGCCGGCTGCACCAAACGGTTTCCTTGTCCGGACGCACAGAAAACGCGGCGCCAACCGCATTTTCTCGTTACGCCGACCGTTCAGGCAAGCGGCACTCGCCGGTTTCCACCCATTCGCTGACAAGCGCCTGCAGCGTTTTGGCGTCTACCTCGGCAAAATAACGGCGCAATTCCTCTTCATCGTGAATATAGACGCGCTTTCGCTGCCGATACGCCGGATTTTTCCATAAACAGACAAGAGCAATGATGTCGCGCAAATGAATGTCGCGCCCATTAGCCGTAAACAGTGGATCGCTTTCATACGGCAGCCAATCAAGCAGCGCCGCCTCAAAATGGCGCAAATACAACACAGACAGCGTCCGCTCTTCGCCCCCGTCGCGGTACGTGACTTCCGAGCGGTTGAAATAGTCTTCAAACGTGTTCGATTGCGACTTTTGCAGCTCTTCACCGTACAGGCGGCAAACGTTCATGAGCGCTCTCCTTCCCGATCAGCCATTTTTCTTTAGTTTACCATATTCCGGCTGCCCATCGCTCAAATTTTCTGCTAATTTTTCGAAAAATAAATCCGCTTCCCGCTCGGATTCGCCATCGTCCGCCCATTCCGGCAGCGGCGGCAGCTCCTCGAGCGTTTTTAGCCCGAAATAATCGAGAAATTCCGGGGTTGTCCCGTACAAAATCGGCCGCCCGGTTCCTTCGGCTCGTCCAACCTCTTTAATGAGCGCCCGTGCCATCAGCGTCTGCAATGGCTTGTCGCTTTTTACGCCGCGAATTTCCTCAATCTCCGCGCGTGTAATCGGTTGGCGGTATGCGATAATGGCGAGCGTCTCAAGCGCCGCCTGCGACAGCGGCGATGCTCCCGGCGCTTCGACCAACTTCTTTAAATAGGGGGCGTGTTCTTTTTTTGTCGCCAACAAAAACACGCCGCCAAGTTCGACAAGCTGGATGCCGCGCTCTTCCCGTCGGCAGTCTTGTTGAAGCTCCTCGATCACCGCTTTCGCCTCTAGCTCGCTGACTTCCAACACAGCGGCAATTTGTGAAAGCGACAGCCCTTCGTCACCGGCAGCAAACAACAGCGCTTCGACAATCGCCTTCGCCGGCTTGAGCGCGCCGGCTCCCTTTTTTTCTCTTTCGTTTTGTTCCATCGCCCTTCTGCCACGCCAAACTCGTTGGCGCCCCTCCTCCTTTCCTCCTGTTTTCGTCGTTTCCCAAGTCTTCTCACCCCAATGTGAGTCAACTCTCCGCCTTATCATGGCATGGGCAAACAAACAACAAAAGAAAAGCGGCCCGCCGCAGCGAACCGCCGCGGCCAAACCGCACCGCCTCAACCGGCTGGTTTCACCGCAAGAAACAAATCGCTGAAATTCCGTTCTTGCTCAACGATGATTTCGTCTTGCTTCATCAACTCTAAAATCGCCAAAAACGTCACGACGATATACGAACGATCGTAGGACGGAAACAGCTCGTAAAAGTTTTTCCGCCCGTTCGCCTGCTTTAGTTCATGCAAAATTTCCGCCATGCGCTGTTCGACGGAAATATCTTGGCGGGAGATTTTCGCCCGCATCGGTTTTTGCAGTTTTTTGCGGCGCAACAGCTTCGACAAGGCGCCAAGCATATCGTATACGTTCACATCCAGCGGCGCCGCCTTTTTCTCATCCGCGTATGCGCTTAAGTCGCTCGGCGGCTTTGTAAACAAAAGCGCCCGCTCCTCTTCGCGCCGCTTCAGTTCGCGCGCCGCCTCTTTAAACTTTTTATATTCAAGCAGCCGCTGCGTCAGCTCCTCGCGCGGGTCCCCGTCATCGCCCCACTCGATGTCGCCGTCGACCGCTTCTTCATTGGAGGGCGGCAACAGCATTTTGCTTTTGATCGCAAGCAAGGTGGCCGCCATCACTAAATATTCGCTGGCGATATCCAACTCAAGCTCCTGCATGGCGTGAATGTACGCCATATACTGCTCCGTAATTTGCGCGACCGGAATATCGTAAATATCAATTTCATAGCGGTTGATCAAATGCAAAAGCAGATCAAGCGGCCCTTCAAACGCTTCGATTTTGACGTTGTACGGCAATTGCACATCCATCCCACCATTTTTTCCAGAACCACCGCCCGGTAGGCTCGTCTCCAGCTGCAGTACATTTATTGTATCATAACGAAGCGGCGAAGCGAACGGAAAACAGTCTCTTTTTTGCGCCGCAGGCCGCCGAAGCTGTATAATCGAAGAAGAGCCGTCCGCCTTCACATGGCGCGGCCCACTTTTGAAAGGAACGATGGCCGATGTATCCAAAAGCGTATATCGAGTATTTGGTCCATTTCCATAGCGACCGCGATTATTTTGAATGCCACGAAATTTTGGAGGAACATTGGAAACAAGACGGTCGAAACAAAGGTTGGCTTGTGCTCATTCAAATGGCGGTCGCTTTTTACCATTACCGGCGCGGCAACGTCTTGGGAGCGCTGCGCCTCATTCGACGGGCGCGGGCGCTGCTTGACGAAGCGCAAGAGATGATCCGGCGGCTCGGCCTCGATGACGAGGCGCTCGTCCGCTTGCTCGACGAGACGGCTGGGCGGATCACTCGCGGCGAACCGTACGAAAGCGTCGAACTGCCGATTCGCGACCGTTCCCTTTATGAGCAATGCCAGGCCGCCTGCGCCCGCCGGCAGCTCGTTTGGGGGCAAGCCAGCGACCTAGCCAACCTTGATCTTGTGGATAAACACCGGCGCCGCGACCGCTCGGACGTCATCGCCGCACGCGAACAAAAAAAACGGGCCAAAGCGGAAGGAGTTGGCTTCCCTCCCCCTCCGCCGCCCGCCTGAGCGCGGCGCCGCGCTAGTTTCGTTATTCGTTGCACGCATGGCATTTATCGAAAAACGAGGCGGTCCACTCGTTGGCGCACAATCGGCGGCCCGGGTACACCTCTTTCAATGCCTTGACCATCTGTTTTCCGATCCCTTGGTGGCGGTGTGACGGATTGACGCTGATGTGCTGGATTTCCACAACATCAGGAGCGCGCAACAGGACGCCGATAATGCCGACGATGTCATCCCCTTCTTTCCATAAAAACAGCTGCCAATCGTTGTTTGTTTCATACTGTTTCATCGTCTGCTGCAGCCGTTTCAGGTCTTTTTCCGTCGGCATAAACGACAACAGTCCCATGGCGATTTTCTCATAGTTTTTTCGGTAACGGATTAACATAAAAATCCCTCATTATCGACAAACGCTTTTCCGAAATGGAAAAGTTTTTGTCATTTTCTCTATACGTATTATAAACATTCTCACCGATATTGTGAACCATTTCATGCCTTTTTACGCAAATGTCCGCAAGACGTTCGCCATTTCGATCGCCGACACCGCCGCTTCCCATCCTTTATTGCCCGCTTTCGTGCCGGCCCGCTCGATCGCCTGTTCAATGGTGTCCGTCGTCAACACGCCGAAAATGACCGGAACACCGCTTGCAAGCGCCGCGTGGGAGACGCCTTTGGCCGCCTCGCTGCAGACGTAGTCAAAATGGCTCGTTGCCCCACGGATGACGGCGCCAAGCGTAATGACAGCGTCAAACTGCT
Source organism: Geobacillus sp. PK12 (assembly GCF_004123125.1). NCBI lineage: Bacteria > Bacillati > Bacillota > Bacilli > Caryophanales > Anoxybacillaceae > Geobacillus > Geobacillus sp. PK12. The sequence continues at coordinate 237,546 of NZ_SDKL01000013.1, read as the reverse complement.
TCGATTCCGCCATTTTTTTCGCCACAAGCGGGATTTCAAACGCACCCGGCACCCAGGCGACAGTGATGTCGCTGTCGCTCACGCCATGGCGCGTCAAGCCGTCGATCGCCCCAGATAAAAGCTTGCCCGTGATGAATTCGTTAAAACGAGAGACGACGATGCCGATTTTCAATCCGGTGCCGACTAAGTTTCCTTCAATGATGCGCATGTTCGTTGCTCCTCCCATCATTAAAAATGAAGCATATGTCCTAATTTTTCATGTTTCGTGCGCAAATATTTTTCATTTTCCTTTTTCGCTGGCATCTGAATGGGCACCCGTTCAACGACTTCGAGTCCATGCCCTTTTAAGCCGGCGATTTTGCGCGGGTTGTTCGTGAGCAGGCGCATTTTCGTCACGCCAAGATCTTTCAAAATTTGCGCCCCGATGCCATAATCGCGCAAATCGGCGGGGAAGCCCAGTTTTTCGTTCGCTTCGACCGTATCATAACCTTGCTCCTGCAACTTGTAAGCGCGCAACTTGTTCATAAGGCCGATGCCGCGCCCTTCTTGGCGCATGTAAAGCAACACCCCGCGCCCTTCCGCCTCGATTTGCCTGAGCGCCGCATGCAGCTGCGGACCGCAGTCGCACCGGTACGAGCCAAACACATCGCCAGTTAAGCATTCGGAATGGACGCGCACCAAGATCGGCTCATCCGGGATGATCTCTCCTTTGACAAGCGCCACATGCTCTTTTCCGTCGAGCACGTTTGTGTAGCCGATGGCGCGAAATTCGCCGAATTCGGTCGGCAGCCAAACGTCCACCTCCCGTTTCACGAGCTTTTCCCGCTGACTCCGATAGGCGATCAAATCTTTGATCGTGATCATTTTCAATCCGAACTGATCGGCGATTTGCCGCAAATCAGGAACGCGAGCCATCGTCCCGTCCTCTTTAATGATTTCGCAAATGACGCCGGCCGGCTTCGCGCCGCACAAACGGGCCAAATCAACCGCCGCTTCTGTATGGCCGGCGCGCCGCAAGACGCCCCCCTTTTTCGCAATCAACGGAAAAACGTGGCCAGGACGTTTAAAATCGCTCGCTTTCACATTCGGATCAAGCAGCGCCTGAATCGTCGCCGCCCGCTCGTAGGCGCTGATTCCCGTCGTTGTCGTTTTGTAGTCGACACTCACCGTAAACGCTGTGCCATGCGCGTCCGTGTTATGAGTGACCATCGGCTCAAGCTCGAGCCGCTCCGCCAATTCCTCCGTAATCGGCACGCAGACGAGCCCGCGGCCATGAGTGATCATAAAGTTAATGACATCCGGCGTAGCTTTTTCGGCCAGCACGACAAAATCGCCTTCATTTTCGCGGTCTTCGTCATCGCAAACGATGATCACTTCTCCGTTTTTCAGCGCCGAAAGCGCTGCTTCAATCGTGTCAAACATCAAGCTTGCCCCCTTTTCCACTATTTATAGCCGTGCTGCTCCAAAAATTCGACCGTCAATTTGGAGGTCGCCGTCGCTTTCGCGTCGAGGAAAGCGGCGACGTACTTGCCGATCATGTCGCACTCGATATTGACGAGATCGCCCGGCCGCTTTTCGCCTAAAATCGTCGCCTCACGCGTATGCGGAATGAGTGAAACGATGAACGTGCGCTCGCTCAGACCGAAAATCGTCAAGCTCGTCCCATCGACAGCGACCGATCCTTTCTCAATCATATAGGCGCGCAGCGAGGCCGGCACTTCGATTTCATAGTAGACGGCGTTCGCTTTCGGCCACTGCCGGATGATGCGCCCGACGCCGTCCACATGCCCGGTGACGAAATGGCCGCCAAACCGTCCCCCAGCCGCCATTGCCCGCTCCAAATTCACCTTCGATCCCGGCTTTAATGTTTTTAGCGCCGTCGCTTTCACCGTCTCCGGCATGACATCGACCGTAAACTGCCGTTCGGTGAACGATGTGACGGTCAAGCAGACGCCGTTGACGGCGATGCTGTCGCCAAGCCGCACATCTTCGAGCACCCGCTTGGCGCCAATCGTCATCACGATGGCGTCGCCGGTTTGCTTCATTTGTTCGATCGTGCCGATCTCTTCAATAATGCCAGTGAACACAACGATTCCTCCTTCCGTTTCGGCGCGGCGACGATTTTGATGTCCGGGCCGATCGTCTCGATGCGGCGGATGTCAAGCTCCACCGCTTCAGCAAGCCGGGCGAAGCCAAGGCCGCCGACCGGCGTCGGCGCCCCGCGGCCGCCGATCAGCTTCGGAGCGATATAGGCGATGACCTCATTGACTGCTCCCGCGCGGAGGAAGCTGTCATGAACGCGCGAGCCGCCTTCGACAAACAGCGACATGACTCCCTGCTCCCCAAGCAGACGGAGCACATCGCGGACATCGATCTGGGCCGTCGGCATTGAAAATACGCGCACCCCAAGGCGCTCATACGCCGCCGCTTGTTCCCGACTGACGCCGCCGGTGATGATCCACGTTTCTGCTTCCTTGTCAGCGACGACATGGGCGTCAAGCGGTGTACGCAATTTTGTATCCAAAATGATGCGGAGCGGATTTTTCCGCTTTTCCCCAAAGCGGACGGTAAGCTTCGGGTTGTCGGTCAAAACGGTGTTGACGCCGACCAAAATGGCGTCATGCTGCGCACGAAGGCGATGGACATCCTCACGCGCCGCGCTTGATGTAATCCATTTGCTTTCCCCCGTCGCCGTCGCGATTTTGCCATCGAGGCTGCATGCGAACTTCAACGTGACAAACGGCGTTTTTGCGGCGATATAGTGGAAAAACATCCGATTCAATTCGTCCGCTTCGTCTTTTAATACGCCAACATCAACGTCAATGCCCGCTTGGCGCAGCTTGGCAATCCCTTTTCCCGCGACAAGCGGATTCGGGTCGGTCGTGGCAACGACGACGCGACGGACGCCCGCCTGGATGAGCAAATCGGCACATGGCGGCGTTTTTCCATAATGGCTGCACGGCTCAAGCGTCACGTACACCGTCGCACCGCGCGCCTTCTCGCCAGCCATGCGGATCGCATAGACTTCCGCGTGCGGCTCACCCGCTTTCAAATGGGCGCCAAGCCCAACAACCGTCCCACCGTTGACAACGACCGCGCCAACGGCAGGATTGGGAGACGTTTGCCCGACTCCAGCTTTGGCCACATCGAGAGCGAGCCGCATATAATGTTCATCGTTATGCACCGCACTCCCTCCTTCAATAAAAATGAAACCCCCGGGATGTCCCCGGGGGCTCATCGATGAGAGAATGACCAATGATGCGCAAACAAACACATGTTCGCCAAGCAGGCTATACCGGCCGGTCGGAAACAAAAGATACTACCATGCCTAGTCGGCCGACAGACGCTGCCCACGCGGTCTGAACCGGCCGAAAACAGCCGTGCGCATATTGGCATCCTTCTCCCATCCAGACTATACTGTCGGCTCCGGAATCGCACCGGATCCTGCCTTTCGGCTCGCGGGCTGAGGGGCGGAAAGCCCCATCACCGCCGGTCGGGAATTTCACCCTGCCCCGAAGGATGCATCACGATATCGTTATGTTCATTATACCACACGAAACGCCCTGCATCATCATTCCGCAACCCAAATCCAATACGCCGCTCCCCACAACAGGCTGGCCGCAAGCAAAAAGAAAAACAAGCGCCAGTTGTTTCGAACAGTCCGATCATCCTCGCTCATGCGCTGTTTACGGTTCGTCAAATACTTTCACTTCCTTCATCACGTCGCCGTTTTTCATCGTCTTCACGACGTCCATGCCCGATGTCACTTGGCCAAAGACGGTGTGCACCCCATCCAAGTGCGGCTGCGGCTCGTGGACGATAAAGAACTGGCAGCTGCCGGTGTCGCGGCCGCGGTGCGCCATTGACATCGCGCCGGTGACATGTCGGTGTGGATTGTTGTCCGTCTCGCACGGGATCGTATAGCCGGCATCGCCCGTTCCATTGCCGCGTGGACATCCTCCTTGGCTGACAAATCCAGGGATGACGCGGTGGAACGTCAACCCGTTATAAAAGCCTTCGTTTGCGAGCTTCTCAAAATTGGCCACCGTCGCCGGCGCCTCGTTTGGGAACAGTTCAAACTCGATTTTCCCGCCGTTTTCCATGAGAATATATCCTTTTTTCGCCACAAGCATCCAGCTCCTTTTCGACATCGAAACTGCTTTTATCATACCATGATGGCCAAGTGAAACAAAAGAAAAAATGTCTTTTCAAATTCGCACGCCGCCTGACCGCGTCGCGTTTTTCCGATAGCCAAGCAGGCGAGCGTACGGTATAATGATAATGCATTTTCGTAAACAGGAGGCGAGCTATGTGAAACGAACGATCGCTTCATCGCTGCTTTGGGCGGTGCTGCTGGCATCTCCGGGCATCGCAGCGGCCGATGCCGCGCCGGGCGATGTCATTGTGACGCTCGGGGAAAACTTAACGAATGAACAAAAGCAAAAAGTGCTCGACGAAATGAAGGCGCCGGACGGGGCGCAAACGATCACCGTCTCAAACGTTGAGGAGCATAAATATTTGGACGGACTCATTCCGAAAGCGCAAATCGGCACGCGCGCCATCTCGTCGTCGATGATCACGATAAAAGAGCCCGGCTCGGGGCTTCATGTCGAAACGCACAACATCACATGGGTGACGAAAGAGATGTATACAAACGCCTTGATCACCGCAGGGGTGAAAGATGCCGATATTTACATCACCGCTCCGTTCCCGGTTTCCGGCACCGCAGCGCTGACGGGGCTGATGAAGGCGTATGAAATTTCCTCGGACCAAGCCATCCCTGATGATGTCAAAAAAGTGGCGAACGAGGAAATGGTGCAGACGGCGAAGCTCGCCGATTCGATCGGCGCGGACAAAGCGGTCGCCCTGCTGGCGAAAATCAAACAAGAAATCGCCAACAACCCACCGCAGACGGACGCTGATTTGCGCGCCCTTATTGAAAAAATCGCCAACGACCTTGGCATTACGCTGAGCGAGAATGAAATCAACAACCTGATTTCCCTTTTCCATAAAATGCAAAATGCCCATATTAATTGGGATCAAGTGAATGATCAGCTGAGCAAGGCGAAAGAACAGCTATCGGCGTTTTTGCAGTCAGAAGAAGGGAAAACGTTCATTCAAAATCTGATCGACATCTTGAAAGAAATTTGGAACGCGATCAAATCAGCATTTTCCTCAAATCAACAATGAAAGAAGGCGCCCCAAAAAAAGCAGCGGGCGCCTTTTCTTTGTGGAGGCCGTTCTCTTTCCAACCGGCGGCCTTCACTTTTTCACTTTCGTTTTCAAAGGCAAATCATATTGGATCAAATCTTCATATGTCTCCCGTTTCACAACGAGCTGGGCGTCGCCGTTTTCAACGAACACAACGGCTGGGCGCGGCAGACGGTTGTAATTGTTCGCCATGGAATAGCCGTAAGCGCCGGTGCAAAAAACGGCCAAATAATCGCCCGGCTTCGCTTCCGGCAGGGCGATGTCCCAAATGAGCATGTCGCCTGACTCGCAACACTTCCCGGCGATCGATACGACTTCCGTCGGCTCGCCGAACACCCGGTTGGCGAGCGCGGCTTCGTATTTCGCTCCGTAAAGCGCCGGACGGATGTTGTCGCTCATGCCGCCGTCAACGGCAATATAGGTGCGGACGTTGGGCACCTCTTTGCGCGAACCGATCGTATAAATCGTCGTTCCGGCATCACCCACGAGCGACCGGCCCGGCTCGATCCAAATTTCCGGCAACGGCAAGCGGCAAGCTTCGGCCTGCCTTTTCACCTCTTCCACGATGCAGTCGACGTACGCTGTCACCGGAATCGGGTCGTCTTCCTCCGTATAGCGGATGCCAAAGCCGCCGCCAAGATTGACAACCGCTGGGACAAATCCGTGCGCCTTGTTCCACTCCGCCAGCTTGGCAAACACTTTTTGCGCCGCGAGCACAAACCCAGCTGTTTCAAAAATTTGCGAGCCGATATGGCAATGAACGCCGAGCAGCTGAAACGCGGCCGATGCCATGACACGGCGAAACGCCTCGTCCGCCTGACCGTTGTTTAAGTCAAAGCCGAACTTTGAATCTTCTTGCCCGGTTAAAATGTAATCGTGCGTATGCGCCTCGACCCCCGGCGTCACGCGGAGCAAAACCGGCACCGTCCGACCGGATGACTCCGCCAGCTCTTCGATCAGCTCGAGTTCGTAAAAGTTGTCGGCAACGATGCAGCCGATGCCGTGTTCAAGCGACATCGCCAATTCGTCCCGGCTTTTGTTGTTGCCATGAAAATGGATGCGCTCAGGCGGAAAACCGGCCGCAAGCGCCGTATACAGCTCACCGCCTGAGACGACGTCAAGCGACAATCCCTCCTCAGCGGCCAGCTGCACGATGGCGACGGCGGAAAACGCCTTGCTCGCATACGCGACTTGCGCCCGCACGCCGTGGCGCTGGAACGCTTCTTTAAACGCGCGCGCCCGAGCGCGGATCAACGCAACGTCATAAATATAAAGCGGCGTGCCATACGTTTTGGCCAACTCGACCACATCGACGCCGCCGATTTCCAAATGCCCTTGTTCATTCACGCGGCTTGTCCCGTGAAGAAACATCGCAAACCCCTCATTCCTCTATCGAAATCGCATGGCAAAAGCAAAAAAGACAGTTTGCAAAATCGGCAACTGCCTTTACAAAATGGAAAACCGCAAAGCGCCATCGGCTCTGCCTTGAAACGGAAGGCCGCACACCCCGCGCTGGGCCATGCCCATTCCGCCCGTGCAAACGTGCGAAGCACTGAGGCAAGCACCATCAGTGCAAGCAATTAAATATAACTTATCATAATGATAAAAAAGTTGCAATAGCGCTAAAACGAAAAAAGCGGCCGCCAATAGGTGGAAACGGCCGCTTCCAAATGGATCGTTCGCGTCATGACGGCTGTTTTTGCCGGTCTTGCGGGTGAACGATGCTCGGGCGCACTCTCGCTCCGGCAACCGAACGGCGGACGACAATTTGCATAAATGCCGCTGGATCGAACGGGATGAACGGCCATAAGTACGGCGTATTAAGCGAGCGGATGCTGGCGAGCCAAAGCAAATAAACGGTCGTGCCAATGACGAGCCCGGGCACTTTAAACAAGGCGACAAGAATGACCAATGCCAATCGAGAAATCTTATTCGCCACGCTCAACTCATAGCTTGGCGTCGCAAAGGAACCGATCGCCGCCACCGAAATGTACAAGATCACTTCCGGCACAAACAGCCCGACATCGATGGCGATTTGTCCGATCAAGACGGCGGCAATCAAACCCATCGCGGTTGATAGCGGCGTCGGGGTATGAATGGCTGCCATCCGCAAAAACTCAATCCCAAAATCAGCGAGCAAAATTTGCACAATGATCGGGATGTTCGTTTGTTTGTTCGGCCCAATAAACGCCCATGATTCGGGCAGCAACGACGGTTCAAGGACGAACAGCACCCACAGCGGCAGCAAAAACAACGACGTCAAAATGCCTAAAAACCGCACCCAGCGCACAAACGTCCCGACCCCTGGCGACTGCCGGTATTCCTCGGCATGCTGGACGTGGTGAAAAAATGTTGTCGGCGTGATGATGACGCTTGGCGATGTATCAACCATAATGAGCACGTGCCCTTCAAGCAGGTGCGTCGCTGCTACATCTGGCCTCTCGGTGTAACGGACGAGCGGGTACGGGTTGTATCCTTGCTTGACTAAAAACTCTTCGACTGTTTTGTCGCCCATCGTCAGTCCATCGACGTTGATTTGCTGCAACTCTTTCTTGACGAGTTCAACAAGCCCCGGGTCAGCGACGTCTTTAATATAGGCGATGCATACGTCCGTTTTTGACCGCTCGCCGACTTGCAAAATTTCAAAGCGCAGCCGCTCGTCGCGGATGCGGCGGCGGGTGAGCGCCGTGTTGACAATGATGTTCTCGACATAGCCGTCGCGGGCGCCGCGCACAACTTTTTCCGTATCCGGCTCTTGCGGCTGCCGACCCGGATAGCTGCGGACGTCGACAGCAAATCCGGTCGATTCGCCTTCAATCAAGACGATGATCAAGCCCGACAGCAGCTTGTCAACCGCTTCGTCGAGGCTCGTCACCGGACTGACTTGCTGATGAACGAGTCGATTTTCGATGATCTGCCACGCTTGGGACGCCTGGCGTTCATCATCGTTGACGCGCACAATTTGTTTTAACAATTCGATAATGTATTGCGTGTCGCATAAACCGTTGCAGTAGTAAATATGTACTTCCCGGTTTAGGACATCAATTTTCCGCACGCCTAAATCAAAGCTTGTCCCGACGCCGATCCGCTGTTGCAAAAACTTCGCGTTGTCAACGAGCCGCTTCGCGATCGGCGCTTTCGGTTTCTTTTCTTTTTCCGGCATGGCCACCACTCCTTTCGAGAATCAACTCGACCGCCTTGCGCGTAATCGGCGCTCCGTATTTCGCATGGTCTCGGTATCCCATTTTGCCGATGTCGCCGATGCCGACGATGAGCGGAATGTTCAGCCGGTCAAGGCAGTAGACGGTATCGCCATTGATCCGCCCGATCTCGAGGTCCCGGAAGCCTTCTTTATCGACCCCATATTCGGTCATCACGCCGTCACGGTCGATGCTCACATGCACTTTTGTCCATTCATGCTGGTGCGTATTGGAGGCAACCGCCAGCGCCCCAAGCACCTCAATTTGCTCATGCCCCGCCACATAGCGAAGCGCCTGCTCTCCGGCCCCCTCCCCGAGGGCGCCGCAATCGTCAAACATGACAAACACTGGATCGTGCGGCGTTTGCAAAATGAGTTCGACCAACTGTTCACCGCTCAGTTTCGTCGGATTGCCTTGCGAGCGGGAAATGCAACGGCCGCCGATCTCGGCGGCAACCCGCTCAATCGCCCGGCAGGCGAACTCGTCCCCATCCGTTACTAAAATGACTCGTCGTTTTTCCATCATCTCTACCCTTTCGGTTTGCAAGTGAGCGCCGCGGCAAAAGAGCCAGCCACGATAAAAGCGAACAAGGCGCCGGCAAATCGGAACACCGCTGCTCCGGTTTCGACAAATCCCTCCGGCCGCGGTTCTGCCATGGCTCCTTTCGCCAACCAATACCCAAATCCGCTCAGCGGCATCGTCGCCCCGGCGCCAGCCCAAGCGACGAATGGATCATAGACGCCGCCAAAGCCAAGGAGTACGCCAAAGACGACAAGCGAACCGGCGACGCCAGCCGGCGTCCATTTGCCGCGGTCGATGATGAGCTGAACGATGGCGCACAGCAGCCCGCCGGCGAGAAAGGCACGGACGTATTCCATATCACATTCCCTCCTGATCGTTCCCAAATAAAAGGCGTCCTACGGCGGCAAATCCGGCTCCTGTCCAGCCGCTTCGATGACGACGCCGTGAGCGATGGCCGGAATCGATTGTTTTTGCTGCACCATCGTTTGACTCAAGAGCGCCCCGGTAGCGACGACAAACAGGCGTCGAAACGTTCCGTGGGCGAGCTCTTGAAGCAAATACCCGTACGTGACGACCGCCGAGCAGGCGCAGCCGCTGCCGCCGGCGAACACCTTTTGATCTGGCCGGTAAATCATCAGCCCGCAATCGTTGTAAACGTCGGTCACATCGTAGCCTGATTCAGCAAGCAACTCGCGGACGATGACGCTGCCGACGCGCGACAAGTCGCCGGTGACGATCAAATCGTAATCGCCCGGCGAGACGCCTAAGTCACGGAAATGCTGCTCGATCGTATCGGCCGCCGCCGGAGCCATCGCCGCCCCCATGTCGAGTGGGTTTTTCAGCCCGGCGTCAACGACTTTGCCGATCGTCGCCGCCCGGACGCGCCAACGTCCCGGCGCGCGGCCAACAAGCGCGGCGCCGGCGCCCGTGACGGTGAACGTCGCCGTTTTCGGCTTTTGCACCCCAAGCTCAGTCGGGTAGCGAAACTGCCGTTCGGCCGTCGCGTTATGACTGCTTGTCGCCGCAAGCGCCCGATCAGCCAATCCACCAGCGACAAACGCAGCGGCTGCCGCCAACGTTTGCATCGAGGTCGAACAGGCGCCGAACAAGCATAAAAACGGAATCGGCAGCTCGCGGGCGACATAATTCGATGTCGCATTTTGGTTTAATAAATCACCGGCCAAAAATAGATCGACTTCTTCGGCAGAGACGCCCGCCTTTTGCAAGCAGCAGTCCACCGCCTCCCGCATCAGCCTCCGCTCGGCCAGCTCCCACGTCGCTTCGCCGCAATATAAGTCGCGATGGCAAACATCAAAATAACTTCCGAGCGGCCCGTCGGCTTCAAGCGGCCCGACCGCGGCAGCGGCCGCTTGGATGTAAACACCATCGTCAAACACCCATGTCTGCTTTCCGACACGTTTCATGGCCAATCCCTCTTTTCGTCACGGCCAAACAAGGCCAAGCACATAGGCGGCAATCAGACCATAAATGACCGCTGCCCCACCGGCTTTCAACATCTGCCCGGCCACCCCGGCCGTCCATCCTTCGCTGCGATGCTCGATAGCGGCGCTGGCGATCGCATTGGCCAGCCCTGTAATGAGCATCGTCGCCCCCGCACCGGCAAATTGGCTGAAATCATCATATTTCCCGACGGCCGTCAGCACAATCGCCAATCCAGCCATCACCATAGACGCCCACAGATGGGCCTCGAGCGGCGAAGCGGCAAACGTGCCGCCATACCAATCAGCGAGCCATTGCGCCAACGCACAAAACATCCCACCGACAAAAAACGCTTTTACCGCATTGGCGGCGTATGGGGGAGAAGGCTGAAACGCCTTCACCTCGCGGACATAATCGGACTTCAATCCCACGTTTCCTTCCCCCTTTGTCAGCGAAAGTGATCGACAAAATAAAGCCAATGAAACAACGAACCGGCCACTTTGCCAAAGGCGATGGCCATAAGTAAAATGACGATTTTATCATCGACGCCGATCCGCTTCGCTAAAATCGGCCAAACGTTCAACACCTCTGTTAAAGCGGCAGCGAGCATTCCGATAAACACACCATGAAACAATCCGATCGGCGCTAGCCAATATTTGGATAAATGCCAAACCGAATGGCGCAAACTCATCCAACCGCCAACGATGGCGCCGGCTACAGCCCCCCATTCATAGGCGTGAATGCGTTTTGGCGTTTTCGTCAGCTGCGTCAGGCGCGGGATGACGCCAAGCACGACCAAAAAAGCGACAAATCCGGTTCCGACCGCCAACCCTCCGGCGAAGCCGACGAACACTACCAGCAAAATCTCAAGCGTCGTCAAGAGGCCTCAAGCTTTCTTTGTTTTCATGCAAAATGACGTACTGATCGATCGATTGCTGGTAGTTGAACATTTCGACTTCAAGAGGGCTGGGCTCCTCGTTGATTCGTTTGCGGAACCAATGGTTGAAAAATAAAATCATCCCGATGCCGAGCCCAAGCGAATACGGAATTTGCAAAAGCAGCGGTTTATCGACCGCTTGGCCGGTCATCATTTCGTACAGATGGCGATGCACTTGTTGCATGCTGACGTCCTCGTGAAAGTTCATGATCGCCATCGCCGAACCGACGAACAAAAGAAGCCAAACGAGAACGAAGGAAGCGGTCGAAACCTTCCGTTTTTCATAGACGACTTCAATGATCGTCTGCGATGGGCCGATCATCTGCACATCAAGCGAGGAATCCACATCAAACACAGCCCGGATCATTTGCATCATATCGATGATGACGATATTTTTATCGCTGGGCTGGATGCGATAGAGCGGAATCGTCTTCAACCGCCGAATGAGCCCGCCATCCGGCGCAGCGATTTGGGCCGCCTGCCCGAGCGTCACCACCGCCCCCGGCTTGACTTGCACGCGATGGCGCGGCTTGATAAATACGGTGTTGGCCATTTGCTTCACACCTTTGTCCCCATTTTGTTTTTCTTTAGTTTGGTTGGCAAAAACACCGATCATGCGGCCTGTCGGCGTTCACCATCGATTTCATAAAAATAGAAAAGAATGGGCAAAAAATGCCCATTCTTTTTTAGACTTTTGTTGCTTGCTCTGGAAAAAGCGTTCCAAAATGCGCTTACAGACCAAAAGACGGATGCGATTCATGGTTCACCGCCGATGAATTGACATCCGTCGATTTTGAACACACCTGTGCGGACAAAATGGTCGATCCGTCCATTTTGTTGCCCACTCCGTGCGGACAAAATGGACTATCCGTCCATTTTGTCCTTTATGTGCTGCAATATTTTCTTTTCCAGCCGGGATACTTGCACTTGAGAGATGCCGAGCCTCGATGCCACTTCGGACTGGGTTTGGTCTTTGTAATAGCGCAAATAGACGATCAGCCTCTCACGCTCGTCGAGTTCTTCGATCGCTTTTTTTAAGGCGATTTTGTCAAACCATGACGCCTCGTCGGCGTCAGCGATTTGATCAAGCAACGTGATCGGATCGCCGTCGTTTTCGTACACCGTTTCGTGAATCGATGTCGGCGAGCGGACCGCCTCTTGAGCCAGAACGACGTCTTCTGGCGAAATGCCTAAATGGTCGGCGATTTCCGTAACCGTCGGCGCCCGCCCGCGCGTTTTCGACAGCTCATCTTTCGCCTTGCGGATTTTGTTGCCCATCTCTTTCAGCGAACGGCTCACTTTGACGGTGCCGTCGTCGCGAAGAAACCGCTGAATCTCCCCAATGATCATCGGCACGGCGTACGTCGAAAACTTGACGTCATATGACAGGTCAAACTTGTCGACCGACTTTAACAAGCCGATGCAGCCGATTTGAAACAAGTCGTCCGCTTCATAGCCGCGGTTTAAAAAACGTTGAACGACCGACCAAACGAGGCGCATGTTTTTTTCAATAATTTCATCACGCGCTTCTTGATCGCCTTCTTGGCTGCGGCGGATCAGCTCTTTCATCTCCTGATCTTTGATTGGCGACTGATCTTGCTTGACATCGACATCCATAGGCATGTCTCCCTCAGTTACATAACGCTTTGCTTTTCGCAATATGCTTTTTCAAATACACAGTCGTCCCTTTATTCACTTCCGATTCGACGATGACTTCGTCCATGAAGTTTTCCATAATGGTAAAGCCCATCCCTGACCGCTCGAGCTCGGGCTTTGTCGTAAACAACGGCTGGCGCGCTTCTTCGATGTCAGGAATGCCGACTCCTTCGTCTCTCACCGTCAAATGGACGACACCGTCTTCAATGATGACCGAAATGGAGACGATGCCGTTCGGATCGTTGTTGTAGCCGTGAATGATCGCGTTTGTCACCGCCTCAGAGACAACCGTTTTAATTTCCGTCAGTTCGTCCATCGTCGGGTCAAGCTGGGCGACGAACGCCGCCACGGTCACACGGGCGAACGATTCATTTTCGCTGCGGGCAGAAAATTGGAGGTGCATTTCGTTGCGCATTTACGCCACCCCCAATGCTTGCAAGGCGAATTGCTCATCCGCCTCAACGCGGATGATTTTAAACAGACCCGACATGTCAAACAGCCGTTTGACGGCCGGCGATACGGCGCATACAACCATCTGCCCGCCGACGTTTTTGATTTGTTTATAGCGTCCGAGAATGACGCCGAGGCCAGAGCTGTCCATGAACGTCAATTGTCCTAAATTGAGCACGATGTGGCGGATCGCTCGGTTTTCGAGCACATCCGTCACTTGTTCACGCAATTCTTCGGCTGTATGATGGTCAAGCTCCCCAGACAGGCGAACGATGAGCACGTCTTGCTTCACTTCCAAGTCGATCGCGAGACTCACAGCGTGTTCCCCCTTGTCCATTTCAGGATATGGAGACATTTCGCTGCTGTCCGCCCGAAATCCTGCCGCCCGACAAAACTAGTGGTCGTTCGCCAAAGAGAGCGAAAAGACCGCAAAACTTGACATTATCCCGCTTGCACGAAGCGGCCAAACACCCGCTTAAACAAGTCCCAAAAGCTCGCTTCTTCGACCGTTTGCTTGGCGACGATCAGGCTGTGCAAAATTTCTTTTCCATCCTGTTTTAAAATGAGGACGCCAAGCTCATCGCCTTTGCGAACGGGTGCTTTCACATTGTCTTTCACTTTGATCACTTTTTCGATCTGCTCGACCGACTGCCCTTTTTTCGTCAGCACCGACACCGGCTCCGACGTCACCGCTTCGACGGATGACCGTTTGCCTTTGCTTATGTTGACGCGGGCGACAGTTTCATTCCGTTTGTACACCGGGTGAGTTCGATATTGGGAAAACGCGTAATCGAGCATCTTCGTAATTTGCGCATTGCGCGATTTCGGCGTCGGCGCTCCAAACACAACAGCGATGACGCGCATGCCGTTCTTTTTCGCCGTGGCGGTCAAACAATATTTCGCTTCGGCTGTATATCCGGTTTTCAGGCCGTCAACGCCCGGATAAAATTTGACAAGCCGGTTCGTATTGACGAGCCAAAACTTTTTGTCCGTATTTTCGCGCAAATAGTCTTCGTATTTGCTCGTATATTTGGTAATATCTTCATATTTCAACAGTTCGCGCGCCATCATGGCCATATCATAAGCGCTGCTGTAGTGATGTTCCGCCGGCAGGCCGGTCGCATTGGCGAAATGGGTGTTTTTTAAGCCAAGCTGTTTCGCTTTTTCATTCATCATCTCGACAAATGCTTCTTCCGACCCGGCGATCTGCTCAGCCATAGCGACCGACGCGTCGTTGGCCGAACCGATGGCAATGCCGCGCAGCAGCTCATCGACGGTCATTTCCTCGCCCGGCTCGAGGAAAATTTGCGATCCACCCATTGACGCGGCGTATTCGCTCGCCCGCACTTTTTCATCGTAGGACAGCTTTCCTTCATCGATGGCTTCCATGACTAGCAGCATCGTCATAATTTTCGTCATGCTCGCCGGCGGCAATGGTTCATGGGCATTTTTTTCATACAATACTTTGCCGGTGTCGCGTTCAATCAAAATGGCTGATTTCGCCTCATCGGCCAGCTTCACTTTCGCCTCCTTCATCTCTTTCGCCTCGGCATGGGCAGAAAGAGGAAGAAAAAGAAGAAACGGCAATAAAAGAAGACGAGTGACTTTCGTTTTCATCTCCCAAACCTCCATTCTTTATACATGCCATTTTTTCCAGGCGAGATATTTTTATACAAAAAACAGCTCATTTTCCAAAAAACAAAAAAAACGCCCGAAACACGCGTTTCAGGCGTCTTCTACTTGAACAACTGCTTTTTTCCTTGCGGATCGCCAGCGTCCCTCTCTATACGATGGTCTCATAAATGAGCGGCGGCCGAGCAACCGGCTGCGGCGACAGACGAATAGCCGCCTCGATCTTTTCTTTCACGTCAAGCACATCTGGCCGGTTGCTGTGAATCGTGGCGAGCGCTTCCCCTTTCTGCACGCGATCGCCGATTTTTTTATGGAGCACAATGCCGACCGCCAAATCGATCATGTCTTCTTTTTTCGCCCGGCCGGCGCCGAGCCACATGGCGGCCGTGCCGATGTCATCGGCGGCCATCTCGGCGACATAGCCGTCGGCAGCCGCCGTGACGGTCGACGTATAGGCCGCCTTTGGCAATTGATCCAGATCGTCGACGACCGATGCATCTCCACCTTGAGCGGCCAAAAACGTTTTGAACGCCGCGATGGCGGCCCCGCTGCGAATCGCCTCTTCAAGCAAACGGCGCGCCTCATCAAGCGATGGCGCCTTCTCCGCCAAATAGACCATATGGCTGCCGAGCGTCAAACAAAGTTCGGTTAAATCGTGCGGCCCGTTTCCTTTTAACGTTTCGATGGCCTCTTTCACTTCCAAGGCGTTGCCGACGGCATAGCCGAGCGGCTGGCTCATGTCAGAAATGACCGCCATCGTCCGGCGGCCGACGCGCTTGCCAATGTCGACCATCGCTCGAGCGAGCCGGCGCGCCTCGTCAAGTTTCTTCATAAACGCTCCGGCGCCCGTTTTCACATCCAAGACGATGGCATCAGCCCCAGCGGCGATTTTTTTGCTCATGATCGACGAGGCGATGAGCGGAATGCTGTTGACGGTCGCCGTCACATCGCGAAGCGCATATAGCTTTTTGTCAGCCGGTGTCAAATCGCCCGTTTGGCCGATAATGGCGATTCCGTTTTCATTCACGAGTCGAATGAACTCGTCTTTGCTGATCTCGACATGAAACCCGGGCACGGACTCGAGTTTGTCGATCGTGCCGCCCGTATGGCCGAGGCCGCGTCCAGACATTTTCGCCACCGGCACGCCGACAGAAGCGACAAGCGGCCCTAAAACGAGCGTCGTCGTATCGCCGACCCCGCCGGTCGAATGTTTATCGACTTTCACGCCGCGAATACTCGACAAATCGAGCATTTCGCCGGAGTGCACCATCGCCATCGTCAGCGCGGCCGTTTCTTCCTCGGTCATGCCGCGGAAATAAATCGCCATCGCGAGCGCGCTCATTTGGTAATCGGGAATGTCCCCGTTTGTATACCCTCGGACGATCCACTCAATTTCTTCCTTCGTCAGCGCCTTTCCGTCGCGCTTTTTCGCAATCAAATCGACCATTCGCATCGCGATCACCTTTTTCGTTTTGATTTCGCCATTTCGGCGACAATCGCTTTCACAAACCGCAAAAAGTCCGTCTTCACCCGCTCGGCCGTTTCAACCACTTCGTCGTGGTGAAGCGGAGCATCCGACATCCCTGCAGCCATATTCGAAATGCACGAAATGCCGAGCACCTCAATGCCGCCGTGGCGGGCGACGATCACTTCCGGGACGGTCGACATGCCGACCGCATCGCCGCCGAGCGTACGAATCATGCGGATTTCCGCCGGCGTTTCGTACGACGGCCCCGTATTGGCGACATATACTCCTTCATGCACGCGAACGCCAAGTCTCGCCGCCGTTTCCTTGGCGAGCTCGCGCAGCCGCCGGCTGTACGCTTCCGTCATGTCCGGAAAGCGCGGACCAAGCTCCGGATCGTTCGGACCAATGAGCGGATTTGTGCCCAGCAAGTTGATATGGTCGGAAATGATCATGAAATCGCCGGGCTGAAACCGTTCGTTGATGCCGCCCGCAGCGTTTGTCACGATCAATTCGCGGACGCCAAGCGCCTTCATCACCCGGACGGGAAACGTCACTTCCTGAAGCGAATACCCTTCATAATAATGAAACCGCCCTTGCATGGCGACAACGGTCGCCCCCTCAAGCCGCCCATATACGAGCCGTCCAGCGTGTCCTTCAACGGTCGACACTGGAAATCCGGGAATATCTTCATACGGAATGCGAACCGCCTCTTCGATTTCATCAGCGAGCACGCCGAGCCCCGAGCCGAGAATGAGACCGATTTCAGGCGGAGTTGGCATCAATGGGCGCAAATGACCGGCGGTTTTTTCAATCGCTTGTCGATCCATTCTTTTCCCCCCTCATCGTTCTTTATGAAGTTAGGCCAAATCAGCCAAAAAGCTTGTTCCGTACGGCGGCCGGTTGACTTGGAAGTTATCCGCAATCGTTGCGCCGACATCGGCAAACGTCTCGCGGACTGGGAGCGGCTTGCCGCCGCGAAATCGCGGACTGTACACAAGAAGCGGCACATATTCGCGCGTATGGTCGGTTCCGTGGTGAATCGGGTCGTTGCCGTGGTCAGCGGTGATGATAAGCAAGTCGTCCGCTGTCAAGCGCGGCAACACATCGGCAAGCCGGGCGTCAAACTCTTCGAGCGCATCGCCGTAACCTTTTGGGTCGCGGCGATGGCCGTATTTAGCGTCAAAATCGACGAGATTGACGAAACTCAACCCGGTAAAGTCCATGCCGAGCGTGTCGACGAGCTTATCCATTCCGTCCATATTGGATGTCGTTCGCAACGACTGGGTAACTCCTTCATTGTCGTAAATATCGGCGATCTTCCCGATGGCAATCACTTCATAACCGGCGTCTTTCAATTCATTCATCACCGTTTTGCCAAACGGCTTAAGCGCATAGTCGTGCCGGTTGGCGGTTCGCTCAAAATGGCCGGGTGTGCCGATGAACGGTCGGGCAATGACGCGCCCGACCATATACGGCTCGTCGCGCGTCAATTCACGAGCGATTTCGCAAATGCGGTACAATTCATCAAGCGGCACAACTTGTTCATGGGCGGCGATTTGCAAGACGGAGTCGGCTGATGTATAGACGATGATCGCCCCTGTTTTCATATGCTCTTCGCCAAGCTCTTCGATGATCGCTGTTCCGCTCGCCGGTTTGTTGCCGATCACGTTCCGGCCGGTGCGCCGCTCGAGCTCAGCGATCAATTCATCTGGGAACCCGTTCGGAAAGACGCGGAACGGCTTGTCGATGCGAAGGCCCATCAGCTCCCAATGGCCTGTCATCGTATCTTTTCCAGCCGATGCTTCCTTCATTTTTGTATAGTACGCGAGCGGTCGATCGACTTTCGGCACCCCTTTGATCTCACGAATATGGCTTAGGCCGAGCTTCGCCATGTTCGGCATATAGAGGCCGCCGCGATACTCAGCGATATGGCCGAGCGTATCCGCTCCTTTGTCGTTGTATTTCTCGGCATCCGGCGCTTCGCCGATGCCGACTGAATCCATCACAATCAAAAAGACGCGCCGGTATGTCGCTTTCACATTCATTCCCCCTGCCTGCAATGAAAAATATGGAGTCTCTTTCTATCGTTCCCGTATTTTCGCGAAAACACGCCTATGGCCAATTGGTCAGAAGTCTGACAACTAAAACGACAGGCAAGCGCCTAGCATACGGCAACTGCTAGGCGCGCGGGTGGTACTGTTTGTACACGTCTTTTAGGCGCGTTTTCGTAACATGCGTATACATTTGCGTCGTCGAAATGTCGGCATGCCCAAGCAACTCTTGCACAGCGCGCAAATCGGCTCCGTTCTCAAGCAGATGCGTCGCAAACGAATGCCGAAGCGTATGCGGCGTCAATTCTTTTTCGATGCCGGCTTCTTTCGCGAGCCGCTTTAAAATTTTCCAAAACCCTTGCCGTGTCAACCGCTGGCCATAATGGTTCAAAAACAGCGCCTCCGTTGCCCGCCGTCGCGGATTGACAAGCTGCGGGCGCCCTCGCTCCAAATAGTGGGCAAGCGCTTCAATCGCCATGCGCCCGATCGGCACGATCCGCTCTTTCCGCCCTTTTCCATAGCAGCGGACAAACCCCATCGTCAAATGCACGTCGCTTAAGTTGAGCTGCACAAGCTCACTGACGCGCATGCCGGTCGCATACAACAGCTCCAGCATCGCCTTGTCGCGCAGCCCAAACGGTGTGCTCACTTGCGGCGCTGCAAGCAGCGCCTCGACTTCCTCGACCGACAGCACTTTCGGCAGCGTCCGTTCAAACTGCGGCGTTTCGATATGGACGGTCGGGTCTTGCGCCGCGATTTTCTCCCTTAGCAAAAACTGATGAAACGAACGGATCGACGCCAAATGGCGGGCGATCGTCCGCGCCGATTGCCCTTGTTCGCTTAAAAACTTTAAAAAATGGAGAATATGGAGGCGCTCCACTTCGCCCCACGCCTGAAGCTGCTCGACTTGGCACAAATAGCGGACGTATTTTTTCAAATCGCGTTCATACGAAACGATCGTATTGTGCGCCAAATTCCGCTCCACCGTCAAATAATGCAGAAAATCTTTCAACTCGTATTCCAACGCTCTCTACTCCCCATCGCGATAAAAAAATAACAGCCGGTCGAGCCAACTTGGCGGCGCACTCTCCGCCGCCGATACTTTGACCGCCGATCCCTTCGGCTCATCGTATCGGTGGTAATACTCGTACTCGCGGTTAAACCATACAAGACTATAATAAAATAAAATGGTGCATCCCGTAAATAAAAGAAACACTTTCACCATTTGCCAAACGGTTTTCATGGCATCCTCCCTATCAGCTGCTTGTCAGCTTGCTAGTATGAGGATATGCCATTTGTTTCGTTGTTTATACGCAAAAAACCTTTCCCGTTGGAAAAGGTTTTTATTTTTCTTCATGCTTTTGCTGGCAACGGTGACAAATGCCGTGGAACGTCAAACGATGGTCTTTAATTTTAAATTTCCACTTCTCCTCAACAATCGCTTCGACATCCTCAAGCAAATCTTCTTGAATTTCCGCCACCGATCCGCATTCCAAGCAGATGAGGTGGTGATGGAAATGGGCCGCTCCTTCCTTGCGGAGGTCATAGCGCGACACCCCGTCCCCGAAATTGATTTTATCGACAATTTTCAGCTCGGTTAACAGCTCGAGCGTCCGGTAAACGGTCGCCAACCCGATTTCTGGGGATTTTTCTTTCACGAGGAGGTAGACGTCTTCCGCGCTTAAATGGTCTTCTTCATGTTCAAGCAGGACTCTTACTGTTGCTTCCCGCTGCGGCGTTAACTTGTAACCCGCCGAATGCAGCTGCTTCTTGATTCGTTCCACACGATCTTCCATCTTTTCATTCCTCCCTCGCCATTCACCCATCATTATAACAAATGCACGAGGGAAGTATCAAAGTAAAATCACTATTATGAAGAAATGATAATGGTTATTATATAATATTCATTATGATTAAACTCATTGTCCATTGAACCGCCTGTTTCATCAATGCCGGCGAAAGATATGCCTCGACCGCTGAGGAAAGAAGCAACCCAAGGGCGACAGCCGCCATCGCCGCTGCGTAGCGCATCACCATCGGAAACATCGATCCATGCGGCCGCTTCATAAACTGGTTGCGCACCATGTGCAAGGAAAACGAAATCGAAATGACGCCCATGACGATCATGAGTGGAATGGCCACCAAATTTTGCGGCATGATGGACACAAACGACAAAAGAAACCCGCGCCAACCCATTTGGTTGACTAAAAAGCCAACCGTAAAGCCGACGACGACGCCTTTGAAAAACAGCAAAACAAGAATGATCGGCAAGCCAATGACAGAAATGCCAAGCACCCACATCAGCGCGGTATATTTGACGTTGTGCATATAGCTTTGCCGGAACATATCATGGGCGCTTGCGATATTGTCTTTTGACACTTGTCCAAAAAATTGCGTCAAGTAATAGTACAAGTCTTGCTTTTGACTGAAACCGAGGCTGTTGACGACAATGGCGCCGAAAATGACGCCCATGAGAAACAGGACGATGACAAACACATACAGCGAAGCATGTTCACGCCAATGGACAGCGATAGCCGATTTCAGCGGATGGGTTCTCATTGTGCTTCGTCCTCCTACTTTGTCTCTTAGTAGATTGTATGTCCATCCGCTTTCGGTATGACTGTTTTTCTAAAAGGCTGGTGATGGAATGAAAAAGCAGCTCAACACCGACGTGTGACCAACTCCACGGGCGGCACGCCGCCTCGGTCCATTGGCGCATGGCTGGGCTGGGCCAAGCAGCACGCACGGCATGATGATGAACGGCAGGAGCGCTGCCCGAGTGGTTACCCCTCCCGCACTTTCCCGTATCTCCCACCGCCCCCGGCCTCGATATGGAGCGCACCGCTGCGGGCAAGGACGATCAGTTGGGCCAACTTTTCTCCCACCGTCTCCGCGATCTCTTCCTCCGCCGCCTCATGAAGAACGCTCATTTCCGTGCCAAAACGGGCGAGCAGCTTTTCATACGCTTTTGGACCAAGGCCGGGGATGAATTCAAGCGGCACTTGATAAATGTACGGCGGCCGTTTCGGCCCGCGTTCCGCCGTTTTCAGCTCCGCAAGCCGGTCAAACACGCCTTTCACGAAGCGATGATGGCCGCATGCCGCACAGCTGTCGACGTCCGGTGCAGCCGGCGCAAGGCAGCGCTCGCACACTGTCTGGTGATATTTTCCGAGTTTGGGATTTAAACCGTAGTTGGCGACAATCGCGCGCCCGTCTTCACCGCGCAGCGCTTTTTCAAATTCGGCAAACGTCGGGGCGGCGAGCCGCACTTCTTCATATTCACGGGCGATTTTCCGCAGCGAATGGGCATCGGAATTCGTCAAGTACGGGTAGCGATGCAATTCGGCGATCTGGTCCGCCATCGCCGTGTCGGCGCTTAACCCAAGTTCAATGGCATCAATCCAATCCGGGTCAAACACTTCTGTCAGGCTGTGCTTGACCCCTTTTCCGTACAAGCTTTTAAACGGGGTGAACGCGTGCGCGGGAATGAACCAGCCGCCCTGCTCTTTCGCGGCAGCTTGCAGTTCACGGCCGGACACGTAAATGCGCTGCGAACTGAGCGACACGTTCTTTACCCGTTTGCCAAGCCAGCCGGAAAACGTGCGCATCGTCTGCACAGTCGGCAAAAAAACGAGCACGTGGATCGGTCCATGGCAATGGTCGTCATATACTTCGATTTCACTGCCTAACAAAAGCGTCACTTTCCCGGCGCTGACGCCGCCCCCCTCATGTTCGCGCCAACCGTGCTTCTCCACTGCCCGCTCGAGCTCGTCCAGCACTTCGGGCACATGGCTGTCAATGACACCGACGAGGTCGATCCCTTTCACCTCAGCCGCCTCATGCAAGATGTTCTCAAGCGTCAACGTGCGCGCCCCCGTAATTTTCACCGGGCGGCCCGAGGCGGTGCGGCCGATGTGAATATGTAAATCAGCGTAATAACGGCCGAGGCCGCGCTCGTTTTTTTTATTCGGCATTTTGCTCCCCTAGCGCGCGGCGCAGCTGCAAATATTGCAAGGCGTATGCCGTTTTCGCGTCGTAAATGTCACGTTGTTGAAGCATCTCAAGCGCCTCCTCCAATGTCACTTCCAACAGCTCGACAAACTCATCTTCATCCAAACCGGCGCCGTCCTCCGCTTTTTCCAGCCCCTCGGCGACATACAAATGGATGAGTTCATCGGCAAACCCTGGGGATGTATAAAAGGACATGAGATGGCGCATCGATTGGGCGCGGTAGCCGGTTTCTTCTTCGAGCTCGCGATGTGCGGAAGCGAGCGGCTCTTCCCCATGTTCTAGCTTGCCCGCCGGAATCTCGACTAATGCGCGCTCCAACGCTTTTCGGTACTGGCGGACAAGAACGATTTTCCCGTCCGGCAACAGCGGCAGCACCGCCACCGCCCCCGGATGTTTGATCACCTCGCGCCGGCTCGTTTTCCCATTTGGCAACTCGACTTCCTCGATATACAAGTCAATGATGCGGCCGCTGAACAGCTTCTCTCTGCGGATTGTTTTTTCATACAGCTCCATGTTCATTCTCCCCTATCAAATTGGATCGATTCTTTTCCATTGTACTACATGTTTGGCCATTTTTTCGCTTCCGTTGTACAATGAACATATCATTATCGATCGCGAAAGGGGGCGCAAAACATGAACAAACGCCGCATCGGCACATCAGACTTATACGTCAGCGAAATTGGACTCGGCTGCATGTCGCTCGGCACTGATGAAAACCATGCCATCTATCTCATCCATGAAGCATTGGAGCGCGGCATCAACTACTTGGATACAGCCGATTTATACGACCGCGGCTTAAACGAGGAATTTGTCGGCAAAGCGGTGAAAGGAAAACGCGACCAAGTCATCATCGCGACAAAAGTCGGCAACCGTTGGCGCCGAGACGGAAGCGGCTGGGACTGGGATCCGTCAAAAGCCTATATCAAACAAGCGGTCAAAGAAAGCCTGCGCCGCCTGCAAACGGACTACATTGACTTATACCAGCTCCACGGCGGCACGATCGACGACCCGATCGATGAGACGATTGAAGCGTTCGAAGAGCTGAAGCAAGAAGGCGTCATCCGTTGGTACGGCATCTCCTCGATCCGCCCAAACGTCATTCGCGAATATGTGAAGCGCTCGAACATCGTCAGCGTCATGATGCAATACAGCTTGCTTGACCGTCGGCCGGAAGAATGGTTCCCGCTTCTTCGCGAACACAACATCAGCGTGATCGCCCGCGGTCCGGTCGCTAGAGGCTTGCTCACGAGCCGCCCGCTTGAGCAGGCGGGCAGCGCGGTGAAACAACACGGCTACCTCGATTATTCGTATGAAGAACTGCAGGCGCTCATCCCGAAGCTGAAGGAAAAAACGGCCGGACGCCGGTCCTTGACCGCGACCGCGCTGCAATTTTGCTTGTATGACCCGGTCGTTGCCGCCGTCATCCCGGGCGCCAGCCGCCTTGAACAGCTTGAGGAAAACGTCGCCGCTGCGTCAGCCCCGCCGCTTGACCGCACTGAATACGAATGGCTGAAACAAGCGACGAAACGCTCGGTGTACGACGTGCATCGATAAAAACCAAAGGAGCGGAAAGAAAGCCGACATGCCTTGCTGAAAAATAGATCGAGCCAAAAAATGCAAACAAATCGAGAGCCCGGCGGCCGTTGACGGCCGCATACGGGCTCTCGTTCGGTACGTGCGGCCGCTCATTTGCGACGAGCGGGCCGCTTTATTTCTTTTCATCTACGTATCGGTCCCTCGCCGCCCCTAAGCCAACGGCCATCATGGCGATGCAGACGGCAACAAGCAGACCAAGCGGCGCATTGAAGCGGCCGGACGCATCATACAGCACCCCGAACAACGGCGGACCGGAAGCCGCCAGCAAGTAGCCGACCGATTGCGCCATGGCGGACAATTGGGCGGCGGCGAGCGGATGGCGCGTCCGCAGCGTAAACAGCATCATCGCCAGCGAAAACGCCATGCCAGCGCCGATGCCGGCAACAAGCGCCCCCGCCCACAGCCACCACCCTTGCCCGCCGAAAAAGACAAGCGTCCCAGCTCCCATGCAAAGCACAGCTGAACCAATCAGCACCTTTTGATTGTCCATCCGCTCCGCGAGCATCGGAGAGACGAACATCATCGGCAGCTGGGCAAACTGAAAGAAAAAGAGCAGCCATCCGGCCGCCCCGGCGGCCAACCCCTTGCTTTGTCCAAGCTCCGGAAGCCAAGTGACGACGCAGTAAAAGAAAAACGATTGCAATCCCATAAACAACGTCACTTGCCAGGCGAGCCATGACCGCCAAAGCGTTGAGCGGCGGCTTCCGGACGGCGCGCCGTCCGGCTCCTGGCGGCGCGCTTGCGGCAGCCAAACGAAAAGCGCCAAAGCCGCCAACAATGCCCAAAAGCGAAGCGCCCCTTGCCAGCCAAGCCCCC
Source organism: Geobacillus sp. PK12 (assembly GCF_004123125.1). Lineage (NCBI taxonomy): Bacteria > Bacillati > Bacillota > Bacilli > Caryophanales > Anoxybacillaceae > Geobacillus > Geobacillus sp. PK12. Next base: position 212,556 of record NZ_SDKL01000013.1, on the reverse strand, counting down.
AGTCATCCGCAAGCGGAACGGCGATCCCGGAAGCGAACGCCGCGCTCATGTTCATCGTCACTGTATAAATGCCCATCATGAAACCAACCCGTTCGGGAAACGACTCTTTCACCAGCGCCGGCAGCAAGACGTTGTCCACCGCAATGGCTGCACCGATCAGCACCGTGCCGGCAAACAGCCAGCCAACGCCGGAGAGCGGCCGGAGAAGCTCGCCAACGAGCAAAACGATCAACGAAAAAAAGAGCGTCCGCTTCATCCCGAACCGGCGGGCGAGAGCCGCTGCCGCCGGCGCCAGCAAGGCGAACGCCATAAGCGGAATTGTCGTCAACGCCCCGGCGGCCGCGTAGGAAAGGCCAAGCCCCCGCTGCAAATCAGGCACGAGCGGGCCGACCGTCGTAAGCGGCGCGCGCAAATTGACGGCCAACGCGACGACCGCTCCGGCCGTCCAGAATGGAAAAGAAGAGGGGCGCGCCGCTGCCGCATTCGATTTCATCGTCCATCCCCTCCGCTACTTAAATTTCCGCCAGTCTAGCTCGCTTTCCTCAAGCAGCTCGGCAAACGATTTCTGTTCCTCGCGGCGGCGCGCTTCCTCGCGGCGCCGCGCTTCCTCTGCCGCCCGCCTCCGCGCTTCTTCCTCGGCAAGTGCGCGCTTTTTCTCAAGCAGCTTCGCTTCCACCGCGGCGCCAAGCCGGTCGGCGATCGTCAAGGCCTCCGTCCCTTGCTCTTTTTTTCGCCCGATCTTCTTCATCATGTCCGCCCCCCCTTGCATAACAATCGTTCATTTGTCAAACGATACAACTACACGACAAAGAAAAGGAGAGATGATGGATGGCGAAAAACCGCGCCCAAAAAGGGAAACCATCCGCTGATACGGTCAAGCCGGTGATCGCAAAAGAAGAATTGGAAAAAGCAATCCACCCGACCAAGCGGCAAAACAGTCCTCAATAACCGCAACATGGACGATGCAGCTTTTATCAAAAGGGGCGCCCTGCAGCCCAAATCGGCTTTCAGGGCGTCCCCTTTACAACACTTCGGTGATGTGCGGCATATGCTCGCCAAGCCAAGCAATGGCCGACTCAAGCGTCGGAAACTCTTTCGTTTCAAACGTCATTTCGTTTTGCAGCAGCCAGACGTCTTTCGCCTCATGATACGGGCCGGCGACCGACCAATGAAGCAAGCTGTACGGATCGTTTTCATGGGTGAACGACACCCATGTTTTTTGCTTCGCCGTCTTTGCGAGCTGCTCTAACTTACCGTTCATCGCCGGATTTCACCTCAACAAGCGGCATATGACCATTCAACATTTGCCCTGGGCTTTTGAGCTGAAAAACGGTCGTTCCCGGCTTGACGTCAATCGTCATCGCTTCATCAAAAAAGATGAGCCGCGACCGTTCCACGAGCACCGGCACGAAATTCGTTTCGACGGCCCAATCATCGTCATCGGCCTTGTCGACAAGCCATAGCGCCGGCACGCCGTCGACCAAACAGCCGCAGCCGTCCGTGTCAAACGCCAGCTTTAACTGCCGTTCGGATTGCGCTACAATAGAGGCAAGCGCCCGTTTGGCTGCATCCGTAAACGTGATCGATACACTCATGCCTGACTCCTTTTTCCTTATTGATTTTCCTTTTCATTTTACCTGCCAACACGCGAAACTGTCAAAGCAAAGGAGGAACAAGCGATGGCAAACGTGCAAATCAAAGTGAATGACAACGGTTCGCTGCGCGTCACCGGCGATGTGGAACTGCTCGATGGAGAAGGAAAGCCGTTTGTGACGAAACAAACGTTTTCGCTCTGTCGGTGCGGGCTGTCGAACAATAAACCGTTTTGTGACGGTTCACATAAAGGCCGATTCCAATCGGTCGTCCGCGCCCCGTCGCCGGAATCGAGCGAATCGTAACGAACGGCCGTTTCTTCCCAGCCAACAGGCAAGGACGTCTTTGCACAAGTTTCATAACGGACGGTGAAATCGATGAATGAACGTTGGCTGCAAAAACAAGCGCGCAACTGTCTGCGGCATTACGGCTGCGATGATGACATGATGCCGCTTGACGAAGACGACTGGCGCGAGCTTTGCGCCCGCATTGCCGCCGCCAAAGAGAGGCAGCCAAACGCGGACATCTATGAACTTGTCCATGACGCCGTCTACCGGTTCATCGCCGGTTCTTGACCCGACTTGTGTCAAATGCCCCTAATGAGAAAGAAAAGCGGCGCTGCGATTGTAAAAGGGTGTCCCACAGGCTCGGGACACCCTCTCGTATTCCATAGACGCAAAACGATCAAACAACATGACCGTTTTCGGACCCGCTTCTTTGACTTACTTTTGGAAAAACGCCCGTTTCGCCACCTTTTCCACCAAACCCGGCGCAAGGCGATACAGCCGGCTGCCAAGATCCATCCAGCGCGGCATGTTCACTTCGCGCGTTGGCGTCATCATCGCGGCAACAACGCGCTTCGCCACCGCCTCCGGGCGCAGCATCCAACGCGACACGTTGCGCACATACTCTCCCGATTCATCAGCGGCCGAAAAAAAGTTCGTCTCCACCGGCCCCGGATTGACGGCCGTGACAAAAACGCCAAAGCGCCCCGCCTCGAGGCGGAGGCTGTCGGTAAAGCCAACGACCGCGTGTTTCGTCGCGGAATAGACGCTCGACTTCGGCGTCGCGATTTTGCCGGCTTGCGAGGCGATATTGAGAATGTGGCCGCTTCGGCGTTCTTTCATATGCGGATACACCGCCTTCGTGCAGGCGATCAAGCCGAAGACATTGACCGCAAACATCCGTTCCATCTCGTCAAGGTCGATATCTTCCACGTAGCGAAATACGCCAAATCCGGCATTGTTCACAAGCACATCGATAGCGCCCAGTTCAGCAGACAGCTTCGCAAATACCGCCTCGACCATCTCGCGGTCGCTGACATCAAGCGATGCATACGGGGCGCGAATGCCGGTTTGCGCTTCGATCCGCGCGCTGATTTCTTTCAGCCTTTCTTCACTGCGCGCCAAGAGCACCGGCACCGCCCCTTGGCGCGCCGCTTCATAGGCGATTTGCTCGCCAATTCCTCCCGACGCTCCGGTAATGACGACATGGCGCCCCTTCAGCCGCACACCGACACCCCCGCCGCTTCGTAAACGTATCGGCCGGCTTCCTGTTTTTTCGTCACATACCCGTTCGCCTCGAGATAATCAAGCTGGCCGATTGTCTCCGACATCGTCAGCATGAGCTGGCGTTCGTAAGCCGTTGGGAACAGCTTTTGACAAACGTCAAACACCGTATGCGGGCGTTCTTTCACCATTTCGAGCACCCGCTCGGCGCGCTGGCGCTGCTTATCGAGCCGCTCGCGAACGAGCGCCGGAATATCGGTCGCATCGTCGCCATGGCCGTTTAACGAGCGAACGATGTCGTATTGCAGCATTTTTTCGAGCGATTCATTATACTGCAGCAGCGGTTTCGGCCGCTCCGTCTCCCCTTCCGCCGGCGGCTCCATCATTGGATTCGGGGAAATATGAACAAGCAAATGATCACCGCCGATCAGCAACCCATCCGCCTCGCGGTAGAGGGCGATATGGCTTTGCGCATGCCCCGGCGTTTCGATGACCTGCCACCCGGGCATCCCCGGCACCGCGTCCCCTTCCGTCACCATGATGTCAAGCCCGCGCCGGCTTGCGTATCGAAGCGATCCGCCTTCTTTGGACAGCTGACTGAACAAACGGCGGTCGACGCCGCATTCCGTAAAAAATTCCTGAAAAAATTGGACGTACCGCTCCATAAACGAACGTTCACGGCGCAAAAACGGATCCGCTTTCGGATGGCCGATGATCGGCGCATGCGGAAAATAATCAAGCAAGCCGACATGATCCGGATGATGGTGAGTAATGACGATTTGTTCAATATCCTCTGGCGCATAACCGACCTCGCCAAGCTGCTTCACAAACAGCTGCCATGCCTGCTCTGTTTTCACTCCGGCATCGACCAGTGTCAACCGATCGCCGGCGATCACGTACATATGCACATCGCCGACCGGAAACGGCGTCGGCACCGTGATCCGATACACTCGTTCTTCGTTCATTGCGTTCCCTTCTTTCCCAAAGTTCATGAACCATCCCGTTCGAACCGTTTCATTAGGCAAAATGAATAATGATTCATTATATTTTATTTTACAGTTTACACTGATTTCATCCATTTGTCATGCCTTTTTCTTCCGCACGACGAAATTGCAAAAAAATTCGTTCTCCTCTCTTGACAACCGTGCTCGTCCCGCGGCATAATGACAAATAAATTATGATACGGCAAAACAGGCGATGAACAGGGCCAGTAAACCGCAAACGGCACCAGAGAGCGAAGCCCGCGGCTGGAAGGCTTTGCGGCCCTCTTTGCGGTTGAACCTACCCTAGGAGCTGTTAGGCCAACCTAAACGCCTCCCCGGCGTTATCGGGGCAGAGTTGGGCCTGTTTGGCGCTTGGGCCAAATCGGGCCAAAAAAGGTGGTACCGCGGAAACGAAGGTTTTCCGTCCTTTTGCAGGACGGGAAACCTTTTTCTTTTGGATGGATACATCAAGGCAAGGAGGAGTGGAATGATGAACAACGAACGAACGATCGCGCTCATCGGCGCCGGCTCGATGGCGGAAGCGCTCATCGCCGGCATGACGAAAGCGTTTTGCCATCCGGCGCACATTGTCGTCGCCAACCGACGAAACCGCCCCCGTCTTGAGGAACTGGCGCGTCAATACGGTGTTGGCACGGCGGATTGCGCGCAAGAAGCCGTCAAACAAGCGGATATCATCATTTTGGCGATGAAACCGAAAGACGTCGCCGAAGCCATGAACGCCATCGCACCATCCATCCGGTCCGATCATCTTATTCTTTCGCTGTTGGCCGGCGTGACAACGGAAACGATCGAACGGCTCGCCGGGCGCAACATCCCTGTCGTGCGCGCCATGCCAAACACATCCGCCGCCGTCGGTTTGTCGGCGACCGCCATCGCCGGCGGCCGCTTCGCCGCGAAAGAACATCTTGAGATCGCCAAACAGCTGTTTGAAACGGTCGGCATCGTCGCTGTTGTGCCGGAGCGCGACTTGCATGCGGTCACCGGCCTGTCCGGGAGCGGTCCGGCGTATGTGTATTACTTGGTCGAAGCGATGGAAAAAGCGGCGGCCGACATCGGCCTTGAGCGAGATGTCGCCAAACGGCTCATTTTGCAAACGATCATCGGCGCAGCCGAGATGCTAAAAGCGTCCGACAAACATCCATCCGTCTTGCGCCGCGAAGTGACAAGTCCAGGCGGCACGACCGAAGCCGGCATTGGCGTGCTTGAGCAATACCGGTTCCAAGAAGCGGTCATCGCCTGCATCCGAAGGGCGACGGCCCGCTCCGAAGAGCTCGGCAGCGCGCTTCTCGCTGCCATCATGGAAGCGTAAAGAACGGACCTCCGGAGCGCGCCGCCCCCGCACGGCGGATGGGCGGGGAAGTTTCGGCAAAACCGGGCGCAATGAACAAGGAAACAAACGAACCTTTTCATCCGGTTATGGAAGATTTTTTTGGTTTCGCATAACGGAAACTCGAATTTCGCACATGACACAACCGCATAAGCCCATCTTTACCCAAAACAGACCATGTTAACAGGGCCGCAGCTTTTCCACCGTCCGGCTCAGGCAAAACAGTCCGTTTCACTTTGTTTTTGACAGGCAGCGTGCTATCATCAGTCATGAACCACTCATTGGCTTAGAAAGGAGCCGCTTGTCATGAACACGGTATTGTTTTCGCCGTATACGATCCGCGGGCTGACGCTGAAAAACCGAATTGTCATGTCGCCGATGTGCATGTATTCGTGCGACACGAAAGACGGCGCCGTACGCACGTGGCACAAAATCCACTACTCGGCTCGCGCCGTCGGCCAAGTCGGCTTGATTATCGTCGAGGCGACCGGCGTGACGCCGCAAGGTCGCATTTCTGAACGCGACTTAGGCATTTGGAGCGATGACCATATCGCCGGGCTTCGCGAACTCGTTGGGCTTGTGAAAGAGCATGGAGCCGCCATCGGCATCCAGCTTGCCCATGCGGGGAGAAAATCGCAAGTGCCGGGAGAGATCATCGCTCCGTCAGCCGTCCCGTTTGATGATTCGTCGCCGACGCCAAAAGAAATGACGAAAGCCGACATCGAAGAAACGGTGCAGGCGTTCCAAAACGGGGCGCGGAGGGCAAAAGAAGCCGGCTTTGACGTGATTGAAATCCATGCCGCCCACGGCTACCTGATTAACGAATTTTTATCGCCGCTCTCCAACCGGCGCCAAGACGAGTACGGCGGCTCTCCGGAAAACCGTTACCGTTTCTTGGGCGACGTGATTGACGCTGTCCGCGAGGTATGGGACGGGCCGCTGTTTGTGCGCATCTCAGCGTCCGACTATCACCCGGAAGGACTGACAGCGAAAGACTATGTTCCATACGCCAAACGGATGAAAGAGCAAGGCGTCGACCTTGTTGACGTCAGTTCCGGCGCTGTTGTTCCGGCGCGCATTGACGTCTATCCGGGCTACCAAGTGCCGTTTGCCGAACTGATCCGCCGCGAAGCGGACGTGCCGACCGGCGCCGTCGGGCTCATTACATCCGGCTGGCAGGCGGAAGAAATTGTGCATAACGGCCGCGCCGACCTCGTCTTTTTGGGGCGCGAGCTGCTGCGCAACCCGTATTGGCCATACGCCGCGGCGAGAGAGCTGGGCGCAAAAATCTCGGCGCCCGTCCAATATGAGCGCGGCTGGCGGTTTTAACCGCGCGGGATCGAAAACGAGGCGAAATCAACGGCGAGCTCGGTGTTCGGAAACACGCTGCGCGCCTCGGCGACGAGCTGCAGCGCCGCCTCACCTTGGTAGCGAGAGCTGATATGGGTCAAAATAAGCCGCTTCGCCCCGGCCCGCCTCGCCACCTCGGCTGCGTCTGTGGTCGTGGAATGGAAATAGTCATGGGCCAGCCGCTGTTCCGCCGCGGCAAACGTCGCCTCGTGGACGACGACATCGGCATCGCGGGCGAGTTCAATCGCCGCTTCGCAAAAACGGGTATCGCCCAACACGGCGACGATTCTCCCCTTTTGCGGCGGCCCGACAAATTCGCGCCCGTCGATGACCGTGCCGTCATCCAGCACGACCGTTTTTCCTTGCTTAATTTCTTGATAAATCGGGCCGGGGCGGACGCCGAGTGCTTGCAATCGCTCGACCAAGAGCGGGCCGGGCAAATCTTTTTCAACGACGCGGAAACCGTATGACGGCATGCCGTGATCGAGCCGTTTGGCGATGACGGAAAACCGTTCATCGTCAAAAATGACGCCCTCATCGATCTCCACAATGTTCAGTTCATAGCGGAGCTTTGTCCCGCTGACGGCAAGGGCCGTTTCGACAAACACGCGAATGCCTTTTGGGCCGAAGACCGTAAGCGGCGTTTCGCCGCTTTGAAACGAACGGCTGCCAAGCAGCCCAGGCAGGCCGAATAGATGATCGCCATGCAAGTGCGTAATAAAAATATGCTCAATGCGGCGCGGGCGAATGGCGGTATGCAAAATTTGATGCTGCGTCGCTTCGCCGCAGTCAAACAGCCATGTCGCCCCCCGCTCGTCAAGCAGCTGCAGGGCGACGGACGATACGTTGCGCTCTTTGGCCGGCACGCCGGCACCCGTGCCTAAAAACAACAGTTCCAACGCGCTTCACTCCTTTTTCTCGCTCAACATTGCCTGTTGTTAGCGTACCAATGTCAAAACGGCTTTTCAACTTTCTTTTGCGCTCAAAAACGCCGGGTTGGCGCCCGGCTCTTTCATGAACATAAACGCTTTCCCGCCGGAAAGCAACAAAGTGTTTGCGTTCCGACCGGCAAACCTCTACAATGGTTTCATTGAAGAGACAAATTTGGTTAAAGCGAGGTACATACGGTGGACAACATGAATCCGAAATCGATCATCGTCATTTTCGGAGCGACGGGAGATTTGGCGAAACGGAAACTGTTTCCGTCCCTTTACCGCCTGTATGAAAAAGGGCATTTGCATGAGCAATTCGCTGTCGTCGGCGTCGCGCGCCGCCCGTTGTCGGCCGATGAGTTCCGGAACTATGTGCGCGACTCGGTCGAAACGGCGTTTCAGCAGAAGCTCACCGACGGCCGATTCACCTCCCATTTCTACTATCATCCGTTCGACGTGACGGAAGCCGAGTCGTACCAGCGCTTAAAGTCGCTCCTCGAACAGCTCGACGGCACATACAAGACCGAAGGCAACCGCATCTTTTATTTGGCGATGGCGCCGGAATTTTTCGGCACCGTTACTTCCCGCTTGCAGTCGGAAGGATTGACGGAAACGCACGGCTTTAAGCGGCTCGTCATCGAAAAGCCGTTCGGGCATGACTTGGCGAGCGCCGAGAAGCTGAATGACGAGATTCGCCGCGTCTTTTCCGAGCGGGAAATCTACCGGATCGACCATTACCTCGGCAAAGAAATGGTGCAAAACATCGAGGTCATCCGCTTTTCAAACGCCATTTTCGAGCCGCTTTGGAACAACCGGTTCATCGCCAACATTCAAATCACATCGAGCGAAACGCTCGGCGTCGAAGACCGCGGCCGCTACTACGACCATTCCGGGGCGTTGCGCGACATGGTGCAAAACCATATGCTGCAAATGGTCGCTCTGTTGGCGATGGAACCGCCGATCAAATTAACGACCGATGACATCCGCCATGAAAAAGTGAAAGTGTTGCGCGCCTTGCGCCCGATTGCGCACGATGAAGTCGACCGCTATTTCGTGCGCGGCCAATACGGGCGCGGGGTGATCCACGGCAAAAACGTGCCGGCGTATCGCGAGGAGCCGAACGTCGATCCGGACTCGAACACGGAAACGTTCGTCGCTGGAAAACTCCTGATCGACAACTTCCGTTGGGCTGGCGTGCCGTTTTACATTCGCACCGGCAAACGGATGGCGGAAAAATCGACGAAAATCGTCGTCCAATTTAAAGATGTACCGATGAACTTGTATTACCGGACGAATGAGACGATCGCCCCGAACTTGCTCGTCATCCACATCCAGCCGGACGAAGGGATCACCCTTCATTTAAACGGCAAAAAAACCGGGGAATCGACGACCATAACAGCTCCATTTCAACTCGACTATTGCAACAACTGCATCGACGGCATCAACACGCCCGAAGCGTACGAAAAGCTGTTGTACGACTGCATGCGCGGCGACGCGACAAACTTCACTCATTGGGACGAGGTGGCAGCGTCATGGCAATTTGTCGACCCAATTTCTGAGGTGTGGGCGAACACAAAAGCTTCCGACTTTCCGAACTACGCGGCTGGCTCCATGGGCCCGGCGGCCGCGGACGAGCTGCTCAAACAAGACGGCTTCCACTGGTGGCCGATCGCGCATCCGCGGCCATAACCGCGAATCGTTTGCGCCCGCCGCCCTTTTGGACAAGCGAGCGTTATCTCTCATGCAAAGGAGCGAATGAACGATGAAGGTGTATGACGTCACGGCCCCGATTTACGAGGGCATGCCCGTATATAAAAACAAACCGGAAAAACAGCCGAAACGCACAACGATCACCAACGGCTATGTGACCGAATCGCGCATTGACATGGACGTGCACACCGGCACGCACATTGACGCCCCCCTCCATATGGTCGAAGGCGGGGCGACGTTTGAAACGATTCCATTGAACGACCTCGTCGGCCCGTGCAAGCTGTTCGATTTGACGCATGTCAACAACCGGATCATGAAAGACGACATCGCGCATCTTGACATTCAAGAAGGCGACTTCGTTCTGTTTAAAACGAAAAACTCCTTTGATGATGCATTTAACTTTGAGTTTATTTTCGTCGCCGAAGACGCGGCTCGGTATCTAGCCGACAAACGGATCCGCGGCGTCGGCATCGACGCCCTTGGCATCGAACGGGCGCAAGAAGGCCACCCGACTCATAAAACGCTGTTTTCGGCCGGCGTCATCGTCATCGAAGGGCTGCGGCTGAAAGACGTCCCCGAAGGCCGCTATTTCATGGTCGCCGCTCCGCTCAAACTCGTCGGCACCGACGCCGCCCCGGCGCGCGTCTTGCTGTTTGACCGCGAGCCGTAAAAACAGCCGGTCCCCCGATGGGACCGGCTGTTTGATCATGTCAAATTGAATATTCGCCATGGCCGCCCTAAAGACTGGTAAAATGGCGGGGGCTTCCCCGCCTCTGTTTACAGCTCTTCCCCGTTCGTGCGAATGACGCGCTGGAACCAGTAGAAGCTTTTTTTCTTATAGCGCTTCAAATCGCGCAAGTTCTCATCGTCACGGTTGACGAAAATGACGCCGTAGCGCTTGCGCATCTCCCCTTGCGAACTTAACAGATCCGTCGCCCCCCACATCAAATAGCCGATCACCTCGACGCCTTCTTCCATCGCCATCTTCATTTGTTCGATATGACGGCGCAAATAGTCGATCCGCTCATCATCTTCGACCGTGCCGTTCTCATTCAGCTCCTCTTCCAATCCGATCCCGTTTTCGGTGATGAAAATCGGCATTTCGTAACGGGCGTACACGTCTTTTAAGGCCATTCGCAACCCGATCGGATCGATCGCCCAGCCCCATTTCGTCTTTGGCAAATAGGGATTCGGTTCCAGCCCTTTGACGATCCGTTCATCCTGTTCTTGGTGACGGACGATTTGGCTTTGATAGTAGCTGAACGACAAAAAGTCGACCGTTTGCTCCCGGAGCAGCTGTTCATCCCCTTCTTCCAACGGCAAAAGGATTCCTTTTTTCTCCAGATGATTCGTCACATAACGCGGATAGGCGCCGCGGGCGAACACATCAAAGAAGAAATCAAGGAATAGCTCTTTCGCCTGCACGTTGGCCAAAGCGTCTTCCGGCCGGCATGTCGCCGGATACGTCGTCAAATACGTCACCATCCCGCCGATCTTCGCCTCGGGAGCGATTTCGCGCAGCGCCTTCACGGCTTTCGCGTGGGCGATGAACACATGATGACAGACGCGGTAGGCAAACGCTTCCGGGTCTTCGTCTTCCGGGCAGATCGCCCCCCATAAATGCGGTTGTTCGAGCACTAAATTTTGTTCGTTGAACGTCAGCCAATAGTTCACTTTCCCGCGGTAACGCTCAAATACGGTGCGTGCGTACCGCTCAAACAAGTCGACGACTTTCCGCGAGGCAAAGCCGTTGTACGTTTTCGCCAACGCCAGCGGCAAATCAAAATGGTACAGCGTAATGACCGGCTCGATGCCGTTCGCTCTCAATTCATCAAACACGGCGTCATAAAACGCCAACCCCGCTTCATTCGGCTCCCCTTCCCCGTCCGGAAAAATGCGCGTCCAAGCGATGCTCGTCCGGTAGGCGGTAAAGCCGAGCTCCTTGAACAAAGCGATGTCTTCTTTGTAGCGATGGTAAAAATCGACCGCCACTTTCCAGTCGGAATGCCCTTTTGGAATCGGGCGCGCATCCACGATCGACAGCCCTTTGCCGCCTTCGTTCCACGCCCCTTCCGTCTGAAACGACGTCACCGCCCCGCCCCATAAAAAGTGGTCGGGGATGATCGATTTACGCTGTTGTGACATGGAAAGACCCTCCTATCTGTGAACAGACGTGTTTCAGTGATTGAACGCCTTGGAAAATTCACCTTTGGGCATCATCCTCATTATGACATATTTGCTTCTTTATAAAACTAGACGGGCGGAGGTACGAAGCCCGTCTAGACGTTGTGAAAACTGTTTCATGCGCTTTGGAGAGCACCAACGCTCCCAGCAATGGCAATTTTATTGAGACAGTTTTTGCTTAATCAAATAATGGTTCGTAGCCACTTTTCGATACGTGAAGATCATTCCATCATCTCCAGCCGTTGCGAGCAACGCTTCAGATGACAAATCGGCGATTTTCGTTCCTGTTGCCCGGTTATAAATGGCACGGCTGGTGATGATATATTGACGGCTCGCCGCCCGCAGCGGCTCCGGAAATTCAGCGGCCACCAATGCGCCGGGCTGGGCTGGATTGATGCGCGCCTTTCCGTAAAAAATCTCCCCGCCATTCCAATCCCCCGTCAAACAATGATTTCTAATTCCTTCCTTATACATTCCTTGCGCATAGCATAGCTCAAACAATCGAGCACCGACATTTGACCATTCCTTATCCATCCTCAATATCCATGATAGCCCACCGTCGATCATCACTTCAAGCTCTTTTTGCCATACGCACCCCATTCGGCTGCATACACCAACCGCCGCCGATCACGAACAGCGGCCATCGCTTTGCTGTCTAATACATTTTTATGCTTTCCATTTTGAACCTCCTTTCCCCCGAACGGTCAAACAAATATAATGAAAACGGAACTCCCAATAGAAACAAGTGGGGTGAGGCAAAGTTGAACATTTTGCTCATTGAAGATGATGTGACGTTGTTTCAAGAAATCAAAGCACGTTTGGAACAATGGTCGTACGACGTTTGCGGCATCCGCGATTTCGGTCGTGTGATGGAAGAGTTTTCTGCTTGCAAGCCGCACTTGGTGATCATCGACATCCAGCTGCCGAAATTTGACGGGTTCCACTGGTGCCGCCAGATTCGTGCTCATTCGAACGTCCCGATTTTGTTTTTATCATCGCGCGACCACCCGACTGATATGGTCATGTCGATGCAGCTTGGGGCTGATGATTACATCCAAAAGCCGTTTCATTTCGATGTGCTGATCGCCAAAATCCAAGCGCTGCTCCGCCGCGTGTACAACTACAATGCCGGACCCGTTCAGCTGCAAACATGGTGCGGGGCAACGGTCGACTATGAAAAAAGCACAGTCTCAAATGAACACGGAACAGTGGAGCTGACGAAAAACGAGCTGTTGATTTTGAAACATTTATTGGCCAAGAAAAACCAGATCGTTGCTCGGACGGAGCTGATCAAACGGCTATGGGAAGACGAACGGTTTGTCAGCGACAACACGCTGACCGTCAACGTCAACCGCCTGCGGAAAAAACTCGACGAACTCGGTTTGGGCCGCTTCATTGAAACGAAAGTTGGGCAAGGCTATATGGCTACGGAAGAAGGGAGCCACTGATGATCAAAGACTATTTGTGGGAACGAAAAAGCTGGATGGCCCTCTTTCTCTTTCTGGAGCTGTTCATCCTGTTTGTCGCTTATCTGGATCCGACGATTCCGCTCTCCTCCATCCTTTACATCGTCTTTTTAACGACTATCATCTTTGTTGTCTTTGTCATCATCCGTTGGAAAAAAGAAACGGCATTTTATCAACGTTTGCAAGAGTGGGAGCGCGGCCTCGATCCTGTCTCTGCCCTGCGGGCGGCAAGCCCACTGGAGAAGATCGTCGAACGCGTCCTCGCCAGCCAAACGGACCAATGGAAACAGGAGCTGAAAGAACACCTCGCCACGTTGGAACAAGAGAAAGATGAACTGTTGTCATGGATTCACGAAATGAAAACGCCGCTGACGGCCATGCGGCTCATCATCGAACGGGTCGGGGACGAAAACACGAAAGCGCAACTCTTGTACGAGTGGCTGCGCATTCATCTGCTTCTTGATCAGCAACTTCATCAACGACGGCTTCCACACATGGAAAACGACTTATATATCGAACAAGTCGAGCTTGAGCCGCTTCTCATCAATGAGATTAAACCGCTGCAATCGTGGTGTATGCAAAAAGGCATCGGCTTTGACCTTCAATTGGACGTCCGCTCCGTCCTAAGCGATGCCAAATGGCTTTCTTTTATCATCCGGCAAATCATCACGAATGCGGTGAAATACAGCGAGTCATCTGACATTGTCGTGAAAAGCTTTATGAAAAACGGCCATGCCCGCTTGCAAATTCAAGATTTCGGCTTGGGCATTGATCCAAAGGACTTGCCGCGCATTTTCGAGAAAGGATTCACCTCCACCACCGAACACCAAAATGAAGCGGCGACGGGGATGGGGCTGTATTTGGCGAAAAAAGCCGCCAAACCGCTTCTTCTTGACTTTCATGTCGAATCCACGCCCGGACGCGGAACGACATTTACGATCATATTTCCGCAAGAAAATGACATCATCCGCACGCACCGCATGTGACGATTTTGTCACACGCGGTTTCGTTTTGTTCGGCCAAACGCAGGAAAAAACCAACCCCATTGCTTATGATAGAAACGAAGGAGGGAAAACGAGATGGTCATATTGGAAGCAACCAACATCTACAAAACGTACGGAACGAAAAAGAACCTACAAGAAGTGCTCAAAGGCATCGATCTGCGTGTGGAGAAGGGGGAATTTCTCGCGATCATGGGGCCTTCCGGATCAGGGAAAACGACGCTCCTCAACGTTCTTTCCTCAATCGACCGGGTGAGCGAGGGCGCTATTTTCATCGAAGGAAACAACGTCGTCGCCATGAAAGACCGAGAGCTGGCAGAATTTCGCAAACGCCATGTCGGATTCATCTTTCAAGAGTATCATTTGCTTGACACGCTGACGGTGAAGGAGAACGTCCTTTTGCCTTTATCGATTACGAAAACGCCCAAGCGAGAAGCGGAAAAGAAATTTGCAGAATTGGCGGCTGAACTTGGCATTACTGACATCCAAAACCACTATCCGAGCGAAATTTCTGGTGGGCAAAAACAGCGCGCTGCGGCGGCGCGGGCGTTCATCCATGAACCGAGCATCATTTTTGCCGATGAGCCGACGGGCGCACTCGATTCAAAATCGGCTTCCGATTTATTGCACAAGCTGCAACAACTTAATAAAAAACGGAAGACGACAATCATCATGGTCACCCACGATCCGGTCGCCGCCAGTTTCTCAGGCCGTGTCGTTTTTATCAAAGACGGACAATTGTATACGCAACTGTATAAAGGAACGGAAACGCGGCAGCAATTTTTCCAAGCCATTATGCAAACGCAAGGCGTGCTGGGCGGTGTTCGGCCATGAGCATGAAGCAACTCCTGTTCCGCAACTTGAAACAAAACATCCAACATTATTATTTGTACGTGTTTGCCTTGATGTTTGCTTCCGCCTTGTATTTCGCGTTCGTGACATTGCAGTACGATCCATCGCTTGATGCCATCAAAGGGGGAGTGAAAGGCGCGGCGGCCGTCCGTACAGGCGCGGTGCTTCTTATCGTGATTGTCGCCGTCTTTCTTTTGTACGCCAACGCCCTGTTTATCAAGCGTCGGAGCCATGAGATCGCTCTTTTGCAGTTGATCGGCATGACGAAACGAAACATCTTTTTTATGCTGGCGGCCGAAAACGTCATTCTTTATTACGGCACACTGATCATCGGCATATTGGTGGGATTTGCCGCTTCCAAGCTGTTGATGATGATTTTGTTTAAAATCATCGATATTCCGCTAGCGGCATCTCTTTCCTTTTCTGGCCGAGCATTGGTGCAAACGTTGATTGTGTTCAGCGTGATTGATGTCCTCATGATGGGGATGAACCGCTTGTTTCTCAAAAAACAGACGATTTTATCCTTGTTCCGCACTACATCCACAACCGAAGCAAAACACGTATCCGTATGGAACATGGTCGTGGGGATGGTGGGGATCATCCTCATCGGCAGCGGCTATGGTATATCGACGAAATTGTTTAGCAGCGACTGGAAGAGCGTTCAAGGATTATTCATGGCCATGGCGTTCATTTTAGGCGCTGTCATCATCGGCACCTATTTATTTTTCAAAGGAACGATCAGCTTTCTGTTCCACCTATGGCGAAAACAAAAAGGTGGCTATTTGTCGATCAACGACGTGCTATCGGTATCGTCGCTCATGTTTCGCATGAAATCGAACGCGTTGCTGCTTACGATCATCACGACCGTGTCGGCCATCGCGATCGGGTTGATCTCACTAAGCTATATTTCCTATTATTCAGCCGAGCAATCAGCCAAAAACAACGTCGCCGCCGATTTCGCGTTTACGGACAAAAAGGATGCCGCCCGTTTTACGGCGGCGCTGCGATCTCATGATATTCGCTATCGGGAAACGATTATCGATGTCATCGAAGCACCGACTGATATTTCGATGATTTTGGACATCGCTGATCAAAGCCGGCTCCAGTTTCAGCCGTCCGCCGCGCCGCTATCGGTGATCAGCGACACAAGTACAGGCCGCATCGATGTCAAGCCTAATGAAGCACTGCTGACGGGATATCAGGACATGCTCCGTCAATTCTTGCCGTTTAAAGAAACGGGAACGATTCGCTTAGAAGAAAACGGCCGCATGGTCCCGCTTCATTACCTTGGGATGAAAAAAGACTATTACGTCAACTATCATTTCACGTACGGCATGCCGACTGTCATCGTCGACCAAACGATGTTTGATCGTTTGCAAAAAGAAACCGATCCACAAAAGAAAAAGGTGCATATCGGAATTCATCTGACTGACGAAACAAATATTGAACGGGCTGATCAGTTGTTTCAACGCATGGAGTTTTCCTCCATCACCGATTCGCGCCTGATGATGAGCCGCCACCAAAAGCAGACGTTCGGATTGATCTTGTTTGTCGTCACCTTTTTAGGACTCGCCTTTTTGGTCACATCCGGCTGCATTCTTTACTTCAAGCAAATGGGCGCCGGCGAAGAAGAGCGGCCGAATTACACCATTTTGCGCAAACTGGGATTCACCGAAAAAGACTTGCTCGGGGGCATTCGGCGGAAACAGCTGTTATACTTTGGCATTCCGTTGCTGCTGGGATTGTCCCATAGCTATTTCGCTGTCCGTTCCGGCTGGTTCTTTTTCGGCACCGAACTGTGGACGCCGATGTTGACGGTGATGGCGATTTACACGGTCTGCTATTCGCTGTTTGGCGTGTTGTCCGTTCGTTATTACAAAAAGCTAATTCGCGAGGCGCTTTAAAACGATGCAGCGAGTGAGGGAAGAACCAAAACCGTTCCAACGTTCGCCCACTCGATCAGTGGTCATCCCATTCTGAAGATGCAGTTCCAGTTGACGGAACGAATTTTAGCTTTATCGAACACGAAAAGCCCTTAGAGTGGTGAATGACTCTAAGGGCTTTTTTCTTATTTCAACCATTCCGTATGGAAAATGCCTTCTTTGTCAACGCGTTCGTACGTGTGGGCGCCGAAGTAGTCGCGCTGCGCTTGGATTAAGTTGGCTGGGAGCACCGCGGTGCGGTAGCTGTCGTAATAGGCGAGGGCGCTTGCGAATCCTGGCACTGGAATGCCGCGCATCGCCGCGGTGGCGACGATTTCACGGAGCGCGTCTTGGTAGCGTTCGACAATGTCTTTGAAATACGGATCCAAGAGCAAGTTCGAAAGCGCCGGATCGCGGTCGTACGCCTCTTTAATTTTTTGCAAAAATTGCGCGCGGATGATGCAGCCGCCGCGGAAGATCATGGCGATGTCGCCATAGCGCAAGTTCCAGTTGTATTCCTCAGAAGCCGCCTTCATTTGCGCAAATCCTTGGGCGTACGAGCAAATTTTGCTCATATAAAGCGCGCGGCGCACGGCTTCGATGAAGTGGCCGCGGTCGCCTTCAAACGGCTTCACCGCTGGGCCTGCCAGCACTTTGCTTGCTTTCACGCGCTCGTCTTTCATCGCCGAGAGGAAACGGGCGAACACCGATTCCGTGATGATCGGCAGCGGCACGCCCAAATCGAGGGCGTTTTGGCTCGTCCATTTGCCCGTCCCTTTTTGCCCGGCTTTGTCCAAAATGACATCAACAAGCGGCTTGCCTGTTTCTTCATCGATTTTCGTGAAAATGTCGGCCGTGATCTCGATTAAGTAGCTGTTCAGCTCGCCTTTGTTCCAGTCGGCGAACACTTCGTGCAGCTCTGCAGCATCCATGCCGAGCACATGTTTGAGCAAGAAGTACGCTTCAGCGATCAGCTGCATGTCGCCGTATTCGATGCCGTTGTGCACCATTTTGACATAATGCCCGGCGCCGTCCGGACCGATGTACGTCGTGCACGGTTCGCCGTCGACTTTGGCGGCGATGGCTTCAAAAATCGGGCGCACGAGCTCATGCGCTTCTTTTTGGCCCCCTGGCATGATCGACGGGCCTTTCAGCGCCCCTTCCTCGCCGCCCGAGACGCCCGTGCCAATAAAGTGGATGCCAAGTTCGGCGAGTTCTTTGTTGCGGCGCTGCGTATCTTTAAAATACGTATTGCCGCCGTCAATTACAATATCGCCTTTTTCCAAATGCGGCTTCAGCTGTTCGATCGTCGCGTCCGTCGGCGCTCCGGCTTTGACCATCAGCAAAATTTTCCGCGGTTTTTCCAAGGCGTTGACGAATTCTTCGATGCTGTATGTACCGACAATGTTTTTTCCTTTCGCTTCTTGCAAAAACTCGTCCGTTTTTTCGCGCGAACGGTTGTACACCGCCACCGAATAGCCTTTGCTTTCGATGTTGAGCGCCAAGTTTTTCCCCATGACCGCCAGTCCGATGACGCCGATTTGCTGTTTCGCCATTGTCCAACGTCCCTTTCCGTTTTGGTTTGTTCATCAAACAACATACCATACGTTTGCGCTTGCCTGCAAGTTTTTCTAAACCGATTTAGGAACGGGGCGGCACGACGGACTTTGCTTGACCTGTCCATGCGAAAAGGGGCGTAACGCCCCTCATGCTTAGTAGCCTCCATAGTGCGGGAAGCCGTATGGGGAAAACGGATAGTGGCCATCATGCATCCCGTATGGAAAGTGGTGATAGCCGCCGTAGCCCCCGTGCCAATAAGGATAGTAGCCATACGGATAGTGGCCGTAGCCGCCAAAGTACGGCGGATAAAAGCCGCCCGGATACGGGCCAAACGGTCGAACCATGGAATGCGCCTCCTCTTCATGAGTTGAAGTTCATTTCCATGATTAGGATATGCGCGGAAGAAAAAACGGTATAGGCAAACACCTATACCGTCTCTTCCTCTTGGATGACCTGGGCCGCGGCCTGGGCGGCGGCCACTTGCTCGCGAATCGCGTCCGCTTCTTCCAAATGGGCAAACAAGACGCGCGGATCCAGCACCGTGAGCAACCGCTCCGGCAGCGTCGCGATCCCGACGACATACGGCGTGCGCTCCGCGGATACGAGCTGCAGCGGTTTGATGGCTTCCGGTTCAATATCGACAATTTCCTTTGCTTCGTCAACGATAAACGCCACCGACAACCCGTCGACCGCGGCGACGACAAGACGCGTCTGCTCGGTTTCCTCGATCGCTTTCCCATATAGAAGCTTTCGCATATCGAGCACCGGCGCGAGCTCGCCGCGGATGCGCGCGACGCCCGCCATACAATCCGGCATATGCGGCACGGCCGTCGGCGCCGTCATTTTCTCAATCGAGACGACATACGCGATCGAGACGGCGTACTGTTCCCGCTCGACGCGAAACACCACGTATTTGTCCATTCCTCCGCCACCTCTTTCGTGATTCGCACTCTGCTTTTTTTATCGGCTCATTCCGGCCGAATGTTTACCGAAAGGTTCAAGAAAAAAGAGCATCCAGCCTCGGGATGCTCATTCGGCATTGGCGACTTCCTCGACAATGGCGACAACCATCTCTGTCAGCTTCACCAGCTCTTCAATCGGCATCCGCTCATTCGTCGTATGGATTTCTTCGTAGCCGACTGCGAGGTTGACCGTCGGAATGCCGAAGCCGGCGATGATGTTGGCATCGCTGCCGCCGCCGCTTTTCTCCAGCTTGCACGGCCGTCCGATGTTCGCCGCCGCCCGTTTGGCGACCTCGACGACATGGTCGCCGTCGCTGAACTTAAAGCCCGGGTACATCACTTCCACTTCGACATCGGCGCGCCCCCCCATTTCCGCGGCAACCGTTTCAAACGCCTCTTTCATTTTCGCCACTTGCGCTTCCATTTTTTCCGGAACGAGGGAACGGGCTTCCGCTAAAATATCAACGCGGTCGCAGACGATGTTCGTTTGCGTGCCGCCTTCAAAGCGGCCGATGTTCGCCGTCGTCTCCTCGTCGATGCGGCCGAGCGGCATTTTTGCGATCGCCTTCGCCGCAATCGTAATGGCAGACACTCCTTTTTCCGGCGCCACGCCGGCATGGGCAGTTTTGCCGTGCACAACGACTTTCAGCTTCGCCTGCGTCGGGGCGGCGACGACGATGTTGCCGACTTTGCCGTCGCTGTCCAAGGCATAGCCGTATTTCGCTTGAATGAGCGACGGGTCAAGCGCCTTCGCCCCGACAAGCCCCGACTCTTCGCCGACGGTGATGATAAACTGGATTACGCCATGCGGGATGTTTTGTTCTTTCAACACGCGAATCGCTTCCAACATGGCCGCCAAGCCCGCCTTGTCGTCCGCCCCTAAAATCGTCGTCCCGTCGGTGACGACATAGCCGTCTTGGATCGACGGTTTCACCCCTTTGCCCGGCACGACCGTATCCATATGCGACGTGAAGTAAATCGGGTCGACCCCGTCTTTCGTCGCGGCGAGCGTGCAAATCAAGTTGCCTGCCCCATGCCCCGTTTTCGCGGCCGCATCGTCTTCGATCACATCGAGGCCAAGCGCTTCAAACTTTTGTTTGAGCACCTTCGCAATGTCCCCTTCATGCTTCGTTTCCGAATCGATTTGCACAAGTTCCAAAAATTCGTCGACAAGACGCTGTTCATTGACCATCGCTTTTTTCCTCCTGCTTATGTACTCCACCTTAAGTATACCGAAATGTTCCGCCAAGAGCCAAACCGGACGCCGGAACGATCAAAACGCTGCAAACGTATAAGAACGCGCTTGAGATGTACCGATACGGGCTGCCTGACCGCCTCTCAACGAGCGAGCTTTCATCCGCTCCCGCTGCGGCAAACGGCCACGCCGCCCCCATCTAAAATATCGTTTGCCGCGAAAAAGGCGCCCGTTGCTTGCCGGACGCCTTCCATCGTTTACAGCGGAATGTTGCCATGTTTTTTCTTCGGCCGCTCTTCGTGCTTATGGCGAAGCATCTCGAGCGCCTGAATGAGCTTGATTCTCGTGTCGCGCGGGTCAATGACGTCATCGATCATGCCGTATTTCGCGGCGACGTACGGATTGGCGAATTTCTCGCGGTATTCGGCAATTTTTTGCGCCCGCGTTTCTTCCGGATTCGGACTTTTTTCAATTTCGCCCGCGAAAATGATGTTCGCCGCTCCTTGCGGCCCCATGACCGCCACTTCCGCGTTCGGCCACGCATAGACGACATCGGCGCCGATCGATTTGCTGTTTAAGGCGACATAGGCGCCGCCGTACGCTTTCCGCAAAATGACGGTGATTTTCGGCACGGTCGCTTCCGAGTAAGCGTACAAAATTTTCGCCCCATGGCGGATGATGCCGCCGTGCTCCTGCTTGACGCCTGGGAAAAAGCCGGTGACGTCCTCAAACGTAATGATCGGGATGTTGAACGAATCGCAAAAGCGGATAAACCGCGCCGCCTTATCGGACGAGTCGATGTCCAGCCCGCCGGCCATAAACTTCGGCTGGTTGCACACAAGCCCGACCACTTCGCCTTTAATGCGGGCAAAGCCGATCACGATGTTTTTCGCGAAATCTTTTTGCACCTCAAAAAACGACCCGTCATCGACGACTTGGGCGATGACGTGGCGCACATCGTACGGGCGGACGGCGTCAATCGGCACGACATCGGCCAAATCGGGGCGGTAGTCGTCCCCATCCGGAATCGGGCCAAACGGCGGCTTTTCGTTGTTGTTGGACGGCAAATAGCCCAAGAGCCGCCGCACTTCAGCGAGCGCCTCCTCTTCATTCGCTGCCGCAAAGTGGGCGTTGCCGCTGATCGTGTTGTGCACGCGGGCGCCGCCTAAATCTTCAGCGCTGATTTTCTCCCCGGTCACCGCTTCAATCACTTTCGGACCGGTGATGAACATTTGGCTCGTTTTTTCGACCATGAACACAAAATCGGTGATGGCCGGCGAATAGACGGCCCCGCCGGCGCACGGCCCCATAATGACGGAAATTTGCGGGATGACGCCGGAATAAATGGCGTTGCGGTAAAAAATGTGTCCGTACCCGTCAAGCGACAAGACCCCTTCTTGAATGCGGGCGCCGCCCGAATCGTTCAAACCGATGACCGGCGCCCCGGTTTTCGCCGCTAAATCCATGATGTTCGCAATTTTTTTCGCGTGCATTTCCCCAAGCGCCCCGCCGAAGACGGTGAAATCTTGCGAAAACACAAACACGGTGCGTCCATTGATCTTCCCGTAGCCGGTCACCACCCCGTCACCCGGCCCCTTCTTTTCCCCGAGGCCAAAATCGGTGCAGCGGTGCTCGATGAACGGATTGAGCTCGACAAACGTCCCTTCGTCCAACAGCAAATCAATCCGCTCGCGCGCCGTCAGCTTCCCTTTCGCGTGCTGCTGTTCAATTTTCTCATCGCCCCCGCCCAGTTCAATCTCACGTCGGCGGTCATACAGTTCGTTGATTTTGTCGTACATGTCGCTCATTGGTGTCCCTCCGTTTTCGTCCGTTCACAAAGCTCATACAACACGCCGCCGGTCGATTTCGGGTGCATGAACGCGACCCATGCCCCGCCGGCGCCGCGTTTCGGCGCATCTTGAATCATACGGATGCCGTGCTCCTTCAGCTCGCGGATGCGCTCGGTGATGTCTTCCACCCCAAGCGCCACATGATGAATCCCTTCGCCGCGCTTCTCGATAAATGTCGCCACCGCGCTCTCTGGCGACAGCGGCTCAAGAAGTTCAATTTTCGCCTCTCCTGCCTGCAAAAACGCCACTTTCACCTGTTCCGACTCGACTTCCTCGATGCCAAGAAACGGCAGGCCGAGCACATCCGTATAAAACGGAAGCGCTTTCTCAATCGAACGGACGGCAATGCCGATATGGTCGACTTTTTTCACTTCCATCGTCTGCATCCCCTTTGCCGCAAAATGATGAGGCCAACATTTTATCATTCGCCGTTTCGACAAAAAATCCTGCTTTTTTGTTTTTCTTTGTACGCGCCACGGTCGAGCTTTGGATCGGTTCGCTTCGCATCGGGCATTTTTCCTTGTCCGCCCTGCGGTTTGCCGTTACAATAAACGTAGAACAGCGGACGGAAGGAGGACGGACCGTTGTCGCGGAAAACGCAAAAATTCATCGTGTATGTAATGCTCATTTGCATGCTGCTGACGACGCTCCTCGCCGGCATCAGCATGTGGTTTTAACCGCAGGCATAAAAAACGCAAGCTTCCCGCTGAGGAGCTTGCGTTTTTTAGCGCACCGCACCATACCGCTTAGCAATGGCGTAAAACGATTCGTTGCTGCGGAGAATGAGCACGTTGGCGCCAATCGGCACCCGTTCATACAAATGCTCGACATCGCGGTTGTGCATGCGCACACAACCTTGCGACACATACCGGCCGATCGACGCCGGGTTGTTCGTGCCGTGAATGCCGTAGATGCGCCCGTCCGTCCCGCGCGCGTTAAAGCCGATCCACCTTGCGCCGAGCGGATTGTTCGGCGCCCCGCCTGGAATGTTCTTTTTCCGATAATACGGGTATTTCGCCTTCACCGTCACCGTAAACATCCCCTCCGGCGTCAAATCGGCATTGACCCCGGTCGCCACCGGATAAACGGCTTCGATGCGGCCGTCGCGGACGAGCGCGAGCTTATTGATCGCTTTGTTCACAATGACAAGCGGCTTCGCCTCCGCCGCTGTCTGGAAAGGCGCTCCCAACACGGCGGTGAGCACGAGACAAATGGCCAACCATACCCGCATATCCGTCCATCCTTTGCTTGAATGTTTGGCTATAGTGTGCGCCAAAACGGATGGACATATGCCCTGCATCATGCCTTCAGCCGCTGCGGTTTTCGTTCGTTTCCGGGATGGAATTCGCTTTTGATGATTAAATATCGCTCCAATTCGCGCACTAAATGAAACAACGCCGCCCGCTCTTCAAACTGCTCGCGCGTCTTTGGCAGCGGCATCGCTTTAAACTGTTCGCGCATCTCGGCAAGGCGCCGCAAAAAGCGGTCCGCCGTATTTCCCGGATGAATGGCGTCGCTTAATTCGTCGATAAAATCGGCGACCATCATCCGCTGCTCGACCGTGTAGACGAGCGATGTCACAAGCGGAAGCATATGCTCGATGATTTCCAACTGCCGCTCACGCATGCGGAAGTAGCGGACATATTCATCCTCATTCCGCCATAATTGATTGTCGGCGTGGCGCATGGC
This sequence comes from Geobacillus sp. PK12, assembly GCF_004123125.1. Taxonomy (NCBI): domain Bacteria; kingdom Bacillati; phylum Bacillota; class Bacilli; order Caryophanales; family Anoxybacillaceae; genus Geobacillus; species Geobacillus sp. PK12. The sequence continues at coordinate 188,451 of NZ_SDKL01000013.1, read as the reverse complement.
GAGTTTTTTCGCTTTGTCGAGCGTCTCCGCCGCAAGCGGCAGCTCTTTTCCGTCCCAATCGAGTTCATTGGTGCGCAAGTAGCGGACGATTTCTTTTAAAATAATGCGAAACAAATCTTCGACAATGCGCTGGTACTCTTTGAGCTCCTTCTCGGCGCTCGGCATGTACATGTTCATCAGCAGCGCTACCCCAATGCCAACCGCCACGAGCAAGATCTCATTGGCGACCAATCCCCACGTGATGTCCCCGGCCGCATACAAATGCAAAATAATGACCGAGCTTGTGGCAATGCCCTCGTTCACCTTCAGCCTGACGGTCACTGGAATGAACAGCAGCAGCAACAGCCCGATCGTCCACGGATGATAGCCGAAGACGGTAAAAAACAACGCCGCAAACCCAATGGCGACGACGCACGCCGCAAAACGAGCCCGGGCGGTCTCAAGCGACCGCTTTTTCGTCACTTGGACGCATAAAATGACGATAATGCCAGCGGAAGCGAAGTTATGAAGACCGATCAGCTGAGCGATGGCAATCGCCAGCGCCGCCCCCACCGCCGTTTTCAATGTCCGATAGCCGATTTTCATCGCGAGTCTCCTTTGCCAATGGTTGCCGACTTCATTGTACCGATGGCGGCGCTTTCGGTGCAAGAAAAAACGGACAATCCTGGCCTCCGCTCCGAAGCCGATCTGTCCCAACAGGCGCAAAAGGACAAAAAAGGCGGCTGTCCGCTCATGCAGGGCAAGCCGCCTACGCTCACGACGGAGATTTCTCATAAATCGTCTTCCCGTCGCGCTCGATTTCCCGCCGGATCGCTTCGTTCAGCGCGTCGAAAAAGAGCACATCACATGAGTAAATGCCGACAATCTCGTCAAGATCCTCTTTGATTTTCCACTTTTGTTTGCCGGTGTAGTCCACGCACAAGTCGATGTCCGAGTTGTAGCGGGCCGTGCCGCGCGCCCGCGAGCCGAACAAAATGACTTTTTGTATATCTTCTTCGCCCGCGAAATACGCCATCAACCGTTCAAACACGGTCGGGCTCATTCCATAGGTCACGATCGATCACTTCTTTTTTGATGTATTTGAGCAGTGCTTCAATTTCATGGACATATTGTGATACAATTCGGTTTTTAATCTGTTCATAGTCTTCCTCGTTATATACATGGGCTGCAGCGTTTCGCGAGTGCAATATATCGTTCCATACATCAATATTCTGAATCCACCCTTCCTTAAACGCCTGGCGGTAACATGCCCGCGGGTTGTTCAATTCCAGACCGGACGCTTTGAAAATTCGCGACAACAGCTTCCAGAGCTGGTCTTCCAAAATTTCATACTTTTTCACGATCGAATCACGATATACTTCCTTCAGCAGTTCATCTTCTGCCGACACTTGCTTCGACGCGGCAATGACATTCTTCAAATGAAGCAACAATCGAAACGCGCGCTGGTACGATAATACAATCGATTCTCGTTCATCCATGCCATCGTTCTCCTTTGCCCATTGTCCTAAATGGATCTGCATCTATGGCTTCGAAAATGGCGCTTGATTCGTCTTCATATAACGCTTCAGCTCTTCGTAAAAATTTTCACGCGTCCCCACCAAAACCACCACCACCACAACATGTCCGCTGTCATCTTGGTCGATCAAATAAGCAATCTCATAATTGATGCCTCGATGATAAATGTCATAACCGTAAATTCCTGCCAAATCACCAGTTTTCGCTTCCCCTGCTTCGGCGGGATCGGTAAGAATCTGCCGCAAGGCTTCGATCAAACGCTGCTTCAGAGCTGCATCCTTTTTTGTCAATTTTTTAATGGCTTTTTCTGCTTTCGGAAGCAATTGCAGTCGATTATGGTTCATCATCTTCACCAAATAACTCCTCTAACGTATCCGCGGTATACGTTTTTGCCTTCGGTCTTTCCTCAGAAATCATCGCGTTGAATGCAGGGGCAATTTGCGATTTACGGTATACAAATTCTTTGTATAGTTCTTCGCCTGTATATCCTTCTTCGATCAAGTCTTTTAAAATCAGATCGGAAAAGTCAAAATGATCCTCATGAATAGGATGAATAATTAACTTATTATCCGCTAACTCAATTAACACCTCGTTTCCAATTCCTAATTGCTCATAAAAATCCTTTGGGATCGTAATTTGTTTTTTGCTCGATACGGCAATTCGTTTCACAAGGTTTTTCTTACGGTTAGGGATATTGTCCATCGGTACCTTCTCCTTTGTCATCGAATCTGATGGTACCATATTATTCCCCTCCTTCCAAAAAAATAACCAAATTTCTTGGTTTCTTTACTAATGATCATAGCATGGTGGGGAAACAAACACAATGATTTTCCCATACCGTAGGGAGGAGAAGTGTTCAATGTTTGCGGAAGAGGAATAGATTGATGCAAACACTAACATCCTAGTGGAACAAAGCGGAGAATTCCTGAACAAAACGACGCTCAATTGATGGAGGCCAAGGTTTTCAAAGATAGCGATTATTATTTCAAATAGGAACTTTCATAAATGATACGAATTCGAACGTCCATGGTGTGGAAATTCCTTCACTTTCCTTGTATTTCAAGGATTCATTTGACATTGGAACTCACATTTCGCACCCCTACTAATCTATTATCACAAACAATAATGGCCATGCAAAAACCCGAAGTCCCTTTTGGAACTTCGGGTTCTCCTTTCACACTTCCTCACAATATTCATCGAACAGCGCCTGCAGCTTTTGCACGACAGCGACCGGTTCGTGCCCTTCGATGTCGTGTCGGTGCAACATGGCGCACAATTTCCCGTCTTTTAACAACGCGAACGACGGCGAGGACGGCGGCTCGCCGACAAAATATTCGCGCGCGCGGGCGGTTGCTTCTTTGTCTTGGCCGGCAAAGACAGTTACTAAATGGTCCGGGCGCTTGTCGTAATGAACCGCGTGGGCCGCTGCCGGACGGGCGATGCCGCCGGCGCAGCCGCACACGGAGTTGATGAGCACGAGCGTTGTGCCCGGACGGCGGAATGCCGCATCGACGTCTTCCGGCGTGCGCAGTTCTTCAAATCCGGCTTCGACCGCTTCGCGCCGCGCTTGTTCGACGATGTCGTTATAGAGCGGAAATTGAAATTGGAACATCTCAACACCTCCTTCGATTTGCCTTTATCATATCACAGTTCACCGCCCCGCTTCCGTTCATACGCCTCGATCAGCTCGCGGACGGCGGCGGTGACCGGCTTGGCGCCGGAAATGACGCTGTTCTCGAGCATCGGGAGCTTTTCTTTCACGATCGGGTCGGCGAAAAAGCGCGTTTCGATATATTCTTTGATCATGGCGTGCATCCAGTCTTTTTGCTGCTGGCGGCGGCGGTCGAAAAAGACGCCGGATTGCTTCGTCGTCTCGACAAACGTTTGAATGACGCGCCACATGTCGGCGATCCCTTCTCCCAAAAGCGCCGAGCATGTGTACGCTTTCGTCTCCCAGCCGGGCGTGGCCGGGCGGAGGTAATGGAGAAACTGGTTGTATTCTTTTTGCGCCGCTTTTGCTTTTTCTTTATTATCGCCGTCCGCCTTGTTGATGACGATGGCGTCCACCAGCTCCATGATGCCGCGCTTCATGCCTTGCAGCTCGTCGCCGGCGCCGGTTAAGGCGAGCAACAAGAAAAAGTCAACCATCCCTCGGACGACAAACTCGCTTTGCCCGACGCCGACCGTCTCGACGAGGATGATGTCATAGCCGGCCGCCTCGCACAGCATCATCGTCTCGCGCGTTTTTCGGTGTACGCCGCCAAGCGCCCCGCCCGATGGGGACGGACGGATGAAAGCAAGCGGATGGCGGGCGAGCGCCTCCATTCGCGTTTTGTCGCCGAGGATGCTGCCGCCGGTCAACGAACTCGTCGGGTCGACGGCCAAGACGGCGACGCGATGGCCCTGCTCGCACAAAAACGTGCCAAACGCTTCAATGAACGTGCTTTTTCCCGCCCCCGGCACGCCGGTGATGCCGATGCGAATCGAGCGGCCGACGTGCGGAAGCAGTTCATTGAGCACTTGCTGGGCGAGATCCATATGCCTAGACGCATTGCTTTCGACAAGCGTAATCGCCTGCGCCAAAATGGTGCGGTCGCCGGCGAGCACCCCTTGGACGTACTCTTCGACCGACCGCTCTTTCCGTCTCACGACCCGCTTTGGCGCCGGCGGGCGCTCGGCTTGCACGTACGACGACAGACCATTGCCGTCCGCCCATTCCGGGCGCCGCGGCTGCCCGTCCGAAGCTGCGCTCTGGCCGCTTTCCTGTTCCCGCCGTTTCTCTTCGCCGTTCATTGGTTCACTTCCTCATAGCCAAGCCGGGCGTAAATTTCCTCCAACACCTTTTCCGCTGACTCCGGAATCACGGTTCCCGGCCCGAAGATGGCGGCGGCGCCGTGCTCATACAAAAACGCGTAGTCTTGCGGCGGGATGACGCCGCCGACAAAAACGAGAATGTCGCCGCGGCCGAGTTTTTCAAGCTCCGCCACAAGCTGCGGCACGAGCGTTTTATGCCCGCCGGCGAGCGAGCTGATGCCGACAGCGTGCACGTCGTTTTCGACCGCCTGGCGCGCCGTTTCTTCCGGCGTCTGGAAGAGCGGGCCGATGTCGACGTCAAATCCTAAATCGGCAAACGCCGTGGCGATGACTTTCGCCCCGCGGTCATGGCCGTCCTGCCCCATTTTCGCGATCAAGATGCGCGGGCGGCGTCCTTCGAGTTCGGCGAACTGCTCCACCCGCCGCTTCACCCGCTCGAGCTGCGCTTCGTTTTTGTATTCCGAGCTGTAAACGCCGCTGATCGAGCGGATGGCGGCGCGATGGCGACTCGCCACTTTTTCGATCGCATACGAAATTTCCCCGAGCGTCGCCCGGACGCGCGCCGCTTGGACAGCAAGCTCGAGCAAGTTCCCCTCGCCCGTTTCCGCCGCTTTCGTGATGGCGTCAAGCGCCGCTTCGACCTGCTCGTTGTCGCGCGTCGCCTTTAGCTCGTTCAGCCGCTCGATTTGCCGCTGGCGCACGGCGGTGTTGTCGACTTCCAAAATGTCGATCGGCTCTTCTTTTTCCGGGCGGTATTTATTGACGCCGATGATCGTTTCCGCTCCTGAATCGATGCGCGCTTGGCGGCGGGCCGCCGCTTCTTCGATGCGCATTTTCGGGATGCCCGTTTCAATGGCTTTCGCCATCCCGCCTAAGCTTTCGATTTCTTCGATATGCGCCCACGCCCGCTTCATCAACTCGTTCGTCAACGTCTCGACGTAATACGAACCGGCCCACGGGTCGATCGTCCGACAAATGCCCGTTTCTTCCTGCAAGTACAGCTGCGTATTGCGGGCGATGCGCGCCGAGAAGTCGGTTGGCAAGGCGATCGCTTCATCCAAGGCGTTCGTATGGAGCGACTGCGTATGCCCCATCGCCGCCGCGTGCGCCTCGATGAGCGTGCGCACGACGTTGTTGAACGGATCTTGCTCAGTCAAGCTCCAACCCGACGTTTGCGAATGCGTCCTGAGAGCGAGTGATTTCGGATTTTTCGGATTGAACGTTTTCATCATTTTCGCCCACATGAGGCGCGCCGCCCGCAGTTTCGCCACTTCCATAAAGTAGTTCATGCCGATCGCCCAGAAAAACGACAGCCTCGGCGCGAACGAGTCGATGTCAATGCCGGCTTTCAAGCCGGTGCGCACGTACTCAAGCCCGTCAGCGAGCGTGTACGCCAGCTCCAAATCGGCCGGCGCCCCGGCTTCTTGCATATGGTAGCCGGAAATGCTGATGCTGTTGAACTTCGGCATGTATTTGGCCGTATAGGCGAAAATGTCGGCGATGATGCGCATCGACATCTCCGGCGGATAAATGTACGTGTTGCGCACCATATATTCTTTCAAAATATCGTTTTGGATCGTGCCGGACAGCTTGTCTTGCGTCACTCCCTGCTCTTCGGCGGTGACGATGTAAAACGCCATAATCGGGAGCACCGCCCCGTTCATCGTCATCGACACTGACATTTGGTCGAGCGGGATGCCGTCAAACAAAATTTTCATATCGAGCACCGAGTCGATGGCCACCCCCGCTTTGCCGACGTCGCCGACGACGCGCGGATGGTCGGAGTCATAGCCGCGATGGGTGGCCAGGTCAAAGGCGACCGACAACCCTTTTTGCCCCATCGCCAAGTTGCGCCGATAAAAGGCGTTGCTCTCCTCGGCGGTCGAAAAGCCGGCGTATTGGCGGATCGTCCACGGCCGCACGACGTACATCGTCGGGTACGGCCCGCGCAAGTACGGCGGCAAGCCGGGCAGATAATCAAGAAAATCGAGCCCATCGATGTCATTCTTTGTATAAAGCGGCTTCACCGCAATGTGTTCGTTCGTCTGAAACAACAGCTCATCGATCGACGCTTGCACGCGCCGCTCCACCGCGTCTCTCCACTGTTTCTCATCCACATCGGCCGTTGCGTCGGAAAGCGTCATGTTGGTAAAATCAACGTACTTCGCCATCAAGCGCCACCCCTCTTTCCGTTAGAAACGCCACGATCACATCGTACGCGTTCGAACCGAGATGAATCGATCCGTCCACGCCCGCGTCCGCGTACGTTCTCTCAAGCTCTTCCGGCGGCTTTCCGGCGACATACAGCTTCGCGTTCGGCTTGGCTTGCTTGAACGCCTCAGCCAACGCTGGAACGAACGCCGGATAATCGTCATCGGCGCCGCACACGATATAATGCGTCCCGTTCGTGTTCCGCACCCATTCGACCGCTTCCGCGACCGAGGCGAAGCCATCGCTCCGCTCGGCCGCCACCCCGCCGGCCGCAAACAGCCCGGCGATGAAATCGGCGCGCGCTTGATGACGGACAAGCGGCCCGATATTGATCAAGTGAACGGAAAGCCTGCTTCCTGTGCGTTCGGCATACTCCTCGGCTGCCTTCCGCAGCTGCTCAAACGGCTCGGCCAAGCGCCATGCCCGAATCGGCGTGATGGCAACAACCGCGTTCCCATCGACCAACGCCGCCGCGATCTCCCGAGCGGTTGCTCGACGACGAACCGCACGAATCGCCGCTTCCATCCACTTCCCGCCCGCGAGCGAGGCGCGAATATCGGCCACCCGCTTTTCATCCAGCGGCGGCGCCACGTTCGCTGCGTCTTGCTTCGGTTTTTCAACCGGCGTTTCCTCCAAATTGGCGTACACGTTCGTGCCAACGATTTTTTCCTTCCGCGTCTTGACACGATCCAGCCGCCGCTTGGCGACCGCTTCCACTTCCGTCTGCACGAAGCCGTCTTCGAGCGCCTTCGCCATGCCGCCTTTTTCCTCCACACGCTGGAACAGCTTCCACGCTTCTTCGGCGAGCTTGGCGGTCAACGTTTCCACATAATACGAGCCGCCCGCCGGATCGATGACGTTCGCCACATGCGCCTCTTCGAGCAAAATGAGCTGCGTGTTGCGGGCGATGCGTCGCGAAAACTCATCAGCGAGTCCGAGCGCCTCGTCAAACGGCGACACGTGCACGCCATCGGCGCCACCGACAACGGCCGCAAACGCTTCCGCCGCCGCTCGGAGCATGTTCACATACGGGTCGTACACCGTTTTCGTAAAGGGCGACGTGCGCACATGCAGCTCGATCCGCCTTGCTGATTCACCGCCGCCAAACGCTTCGATCACTTGCGCAAACAACCGCCGCGCCGCCCGCAGCTTGGCGATTTCCATGAAAAAGTCGGCTCCGACGGCGAGCGACACTTGCATCCTTGTCGCGATGTCATCAACCGTCAAGCCCCGGTCCAACCCGGCGCGGATGTACTCGACGGCTGCCGCCAACGAAAACGCGAGCTCCTGCACGGCGTTCGCCCCGCCGTTATGGTACGGCTCGCCGCGCACCAAAATCGTGCGAACGGCAGGCATCTGTTCCTTCGCCCACTTCGTTGCTTCCGCCATTTCATCATACAGCCGCTCAAGCGAACACGGGAGCGTCCCCTGCTCCGCCCACGCTCCGAGCGGATCCATGCCGATCGCGCCCCGTACGCTCGATAGCGGGACGCCCCGTTCCTCTAAATAAGCGGCCAACAGCGCCAAAAACGAAAGCGACCGCGCCCCGGCGTCCACACGGAGCGAATAGCGGTCCAGCGGCACGCCATCCAACATCGCCGCCACATCATCAACCGACTCGACGGCAAACGGCAGCCGACCAAGGGCAAGATGGATTTCCGTCTGCCCCCGCTCCAAGTCGTGCTTCACTGCCTCGTTCCAGTCGGACGGGCTCGCTGCCGAAATCTCCTGGCTCACCTTCCACGGCTCGCCCCGATACCCTTCTGGCCGCGCCCCACGCACATAGCGGCCAAAGCCCGGGTACTGCTCAAGCGGGCCGAGCGCCTCCACATCGCGGCGCGTATAGAGCGGTTTGACCGCAATGTTTTCGTACGTCATCGATACAAGCCGCTCGAGCGGCTTGCCTTTCAGCGACTTTTCCGCTTCCCGCTCCCACTCCTCCACCCTCGGAGCCGGAAACGCCGCTTCCTTCATCTTTGCGACATCGCTCATTCCGATCCCCCTTTGCCTTCCAGACATAAGAAACCGCTTTCTTTTCAAGCCGCACCTTTCCCTCTCGAACCCGTCTGCTCAGAACGAAGCGCTGATGACGCTTCGTGTGGGAAAAAACGGTTTCTATGTTTATTGTAGTACATCGGCCGCGTTTGGGCAATGAACAAAAAGGCAAACAACTTGCTGATGCCACCATTTCGCCATGAAATGGAAAACAAAGCGGTCAAAAAAACATGAACGATCCCGAAATGGCTCGATGACTTGGCGAAACAACACCATCTCAACGATTCACAAATCCTCCAAGAAGCCCTGAAAAAACATGAAAGGAAGAGGGCGTTGTTGCATGCTCTCTTGGACGATGCTCCCTCGTCCCCCTCCAAATCGCCGCTTAGCGAAAATCTCAACTGCCATTTATTCATTGGAAAATGTTTCGCAAATCGATCACGAAATCCTTCAATACATGAACCAAAACGGCGTCATCCCGGTTGTACACTCCATGAAGTTCCAATCTTCCTGTTTTTCCGCGCAAATACACTTCCACCACTTGATTCGCCGGGTCAACGATCCAATATTCCTTCACCCCGGCCCGCTCGTACGCGATCCGTTTGTCCATCCGGTCGATTTTGGCCGTGGCGGGGGACAAGATCTCGACGACCAAATCCGGAGCCCCGACAATGCGGTTTTTTTGAATTTTGTTTTGGTCGCAGATGACGACAAGATCGGGGCATACCCAGTTTCGGACGTTTTCATCCATCCATCCCTTTCGATGATCTTCGAAAAGATACACATCGATCGGGGCGGCCAACACGCGGCAATCCTTCCCACGAAGATGCATCCCGAATTCAATGGAAAGTTGGAGCGAAACGGATTGATGTTCCGGTGTCGGCGACGGCGCCACGCTAATGATGTTCCCATCCAACACCTCGCACCGTTTTCCTTCCGGCCATGTCGCATACTCTTTGTAGGTCATAGGGGCCTGTTCCTTTTCTGGTGAACCCATATCCTCCACCTGCCTCCTAATTTTATATTGATTATACATCATCCATTCCTGTGTCTTGAACGATGTTTATTCCTCTTCCCGAACGAGCGGCAGGCGGACGAATACGGTCATCCCGCGTCCAAGGTCGCTGTCGAACCAAATCGCGCCGTCATGAAGAGAGACGATTTGTTTGACGATGGCAAGCCCCAAGCCGGTGCCGCCTTCTTTGCGGGTGCGGGCGCGGTCGACGCGGAAAAAGCGCTGGCCGAGAAGCGGGAGCTGGTCTTTCGGAATTCCTTTTCCCGTATCTTGGACGACAAGCTCGCCTTCCGCTTCCGACAAGCGGGAAAGCCGCACCGTCACCACACCGCCTTCTGGGGTGTAGCGGATGGCGTTGTCAAGCAAGTTGCGCACGACTTGTTCGAGCCGGTCGGCGTCGCCGTTGACGATGATGTCATAGTCCAACTCGCACGCCAGCTCGATCCGCTTTTGCGCGGCGATCGGTTCGTACGTGGCGATGACATCTTCGATCACTTGGGCGAACGCCACCGGCTCGCGCTCGAGCGGCACGCTTTGCCCTTCAAGGCGCGCCAGGTCAAGAAGATCGCGCACCAGCCGCTCCATCCGCTCCGTTTCGCGGTGGATGAGGCGAAGGTACGCCTTTTCTTCTTCCTTCGTTTTCGCGAGGCCAGCAAGGAGTGCTTCGCTGTATCCTTTCATATAGCTGAGCGGCGTGCGCAGCTCATGCGAGACGTTCGCTAAAAACTCGCGCTTCCGCTCGTCTTCTTTGGCAATGGCGTCCGCCATTTGGTTGAACGCCTCCGCCAGGCGGCCGATTTCATCATCGCTCCGCACGGGGATGTCCGCTTCGTAGCGTCCTTCCGCCATGCGTTCTGCCGCTTGTTCCATCGCCTGCAGCGGCTCGGTCATCTGCCGCACCATCCGTCGGCCGACAACCAAAAGCGCGGCGGCGAATATGGCGGCCAACGGCCAAAACGCGGCGGCCGCCCGCTTCGTTGCTTCCTGAACGTCGGCTAACGGCAAATACAAGTAAATCGCTCCTTCAAGCCGCTTGCCGTCCAAAAGCGAAACGACGACCGCCATCACGCGGCGGCCGAACCGCTTTTCGTATCCCGTTTTGACAACAGGCTTCCCGGCTAACAATGTTTCCCGGTCGCGGCCGCTGACTAACGCGTCATAGTGGACCGGAAACGGAAAGCAGGCGCTCAGTTCGCGCGGGTTGTCGATCAACAAGATCGTGGCCGTTGATTTTTCGTCATACCATTCGATTTGACGGCGATATGCCTCCGTCACCGCCCCGCCGCGATAGTCGCGGGCGAGGCTCGTCCCTTCCGCGATCAACGTTCGCTCAACTTCTTTCATGTACACCGTCCGGTAAAAATAATTGAGAAGACCAAAAGAAAACGCCAGCGTCACCACGACCGCGGCGCCGATCGACAGCCATAGTTTTTGTCCTAACCGAAGCCGTTTCATGTTCATCCCTCAAACTTGTAGCCGATGCCCCAGACGGTTTGGATATGGCGAGCGGCGTCTTTCAGCTTCATGCGCAGCGTTTTCACATGCGTATCGACCGTGCGGGCGTTTCCTGTATAATCATATCCCCACACTTTGACGAGCAAGTCGTCGCGGCTGAACACCTGACCGCGGTGCTTCGCCAAAAACAGCAACAGCTCAAACTCTTTCAACGTCAATTTCACCGGTTTGCCGCCAACGGTCACGGTTCGGCCTTTTTCGTCGATGGCAAGGTCGCCAAATTGCAGCCGTCCGTCGTGCTCGCGGACGCGCTGCACCCGGCGCAGCACCGCCTCAAGGCGGGCGATGAGCTCTCCCGGGCTGAACGGTTTGACGATGTAATCGTCGCCTCCCAGCTTCAATCCTTTCACTTTGTCCCATTCTTCGCCAAGCGCGGTCAAAAACAAAATCGGCACGTCCGACTGCTCGCGGATGCGGGCGCAGACGGCGAATCCGTCCTGTTTTGGCATCATGACGTCCAACAGCACGGCATCAACCGGATGTTGCGAAAGCAGCACCAGCGCTTCTTCCCCGTCCCCTGCTTCGAGGCAGCGAAAGCCGGCGTTTTCCAAATACATGCCAACGAGCAGGCGCATTTCTTCTTCATCATCGACGATTAAAACGGTTCGTTCGCTCATGTTCGTCCCTCCCGAATGAATAGCTGCAGCGGGCCATCCCCTGTTTTCCAACGGACAAGCGGACGCAACGTCGCCTCATCGACCACGATGATTTCATCGCTGTCATAGCTCGCGATATACAAACGACCGAACGCCGCTTCCATCGCAAATGGATTGGCGCCGACAGACGCCGAAGCGAGTTTCTTTCCATCTAGGGAAAATTGGTAAACTGTGTTGGAGCCATGGCTTAGCACAAACACGCCGCGGCCTGTTTCGACGAAATCGACCGGCATGACCGGAGCGGCGATCGTCCGGAGCAAGCGGCCGTCTTGCAGCGAGTAGACATGAATGTTCGTTTCCACACGGCTTCCGCTGCCGTGCCCGCCAACCCACAGCTCTCCTTCCTGCTCGCGCACCACTCCGCCTAAGGCGAACTTTGGCACGGCGAACGAACGGATGACGCAGCGGCGGTCCACATCGATGATCCACGCCCGTTCGTCTTGAAAATCGATCACATACAACCTCGTTCCAGCGCGATTGACCAGCAACGTCATCGGGGAGCGTCCGACCGAAAGGCGGGCGATCTTGTTCCCATCCCGGTCGACGACAAGCACCGCGTGATGAGTGCTGTCGCCGAAAAACCACGTGCGGCCATCCGGGGACGGGGCCGCGCTGACGATGCCACTCCCCGTTTTCCACTCGGCGAGCGGCTTCCCGGTGGCCAGATCGTACCGATAGACCCCGTCAAGATCCCGCCCGTACAAAAAAAGCGTCCGGCCGTCCGGGCTCAACGCCCCGCCTTGAAACGGTTCGTTGATGTTCCAGCGGGCGATTTTGCGGCCGTTTTCTGCGTTCAAAAAGGTGACCGTTTCCGCTTTGACATCGAGGCTGATGACGACAGGAAGCGAATCGGCCACCGGGGGAAACGACGGATTGGCGCAGCCGCTTAGCATAAAGAACAGACACAACAGCATCCACACGCTCGCTCGTTTCATCTTGTTTTTCTCCTTCGCACGTTTGTTTCCGCCCTCATTATACCTCACATTTGTGAAAGAAGTTTGAAATCGCGCCACGCAAAAACCCCCACCGCCAACCGATGGCGATGGGGGAATCGTTAATAAATCGGCGTGTTGTCTTTGTTCATGTTTTCCAAAATCGCTTTGACGCGGGCGAGGAAGCGTCCACAAATGAGGCCGTCCAAGACGCGGTGGTCAAGCGACAAGCATAAGTTGACCATGTCGCGGATGGCGATCATGCCGTCTTTCACGACCGGGCGTTTGACGATCGTTTCCACTTGCAAAATGGCCGCTTGCGGGTAGTTGATAATGCCCATCGACTGCACCGAGCCGAACGCGCCGGTGTTGTTGACGGTGAACGTGCCGCCCTGCATGTCTTCCGGTCGCAGTTTGCCGGCGCGCGTTTTCGCCGCCAGTTCGGCGATTTCGCGGGCGATGCCTTTGATCGTTTTCTCATCGGCGTGCTTGATGACCGGAACAAACAAGGCATCGTCCGTCGCAACGGCGATCGAGATGTTGATGTCTTTGCGCTGGATGATTTTATCACCCGCCCACGTCGAGTTCAGCTGCGGGAATTCTTTCAGCGCTTGGGCGACCGCCTTGACGAAGAAGGCGAAATACGTCAAATTGAAGCCTTCACGCCGCTTGAACTCGTCTTTGATCGCATCGCGGTAGGCGACAAGATCGGTGACGTCGACTTCGACCATCGTCCAAGCGTGCGGCGCTTCGTGTTTGCTGCGGAGCATGTTGGCGGCGATCGCCTTGCGCACCGGGGTGACCGGAATTTCGATGTCGCCCGCTCCGGCTTCGACGTTCGGGGCCGCTGGTTTGATCGGCGCTGCCTGCGGCGCGGTTGGCGCGGCAGACGGTTGAGCCGCCGCGGCGGCCGGGGCCGTCTGTTCCGCTCTCGGTTCCGCTTTTGGCGCCGCTTGTTCCGCCGCCGGTGCCGCTCCCGCTTTCGGAATTTGTCCAGACTCAATGAGCTTCAGCAAATCTTTGCGCGTCACCCGCCCGCCAAGGCCGGTGCCTTTCACTTGTTCAAGGTCAATGCCATGTTCTTGGGCAAGGCGGAGCACGGCCGGCGAATAGCGGCCGTTGTTTGCCCGGCCGGTCTGTTTCGGAGCGGCTGGTTCCGCGTTGTCTTCTGCTTTCGGCGCTTCATCCGCCGGCTTCGCTTCCGGAGCCGGTGCAGCGCCTTCGACTTCGATCGTGCAAATCGGCGCGCCGACTGGGAGCGTCTCCCCTTCTTTGGCGATCAGCTCGCGAATGACGCCGGCAAACGACGACGGAATTTCCGCGCTCACTTTATCGGTGATGACTTCAGCGATCGGGTCGTATTTGTTCACTTTGTCGCCCGGGGAAACGAGCCATTTGCTGATCGTGCCTTCCGTGACGCTTTCCCCGAGCTGAGGCATCGTCAATTGTTCGATGGCCACATCGATACCCTCCTATCTTGGCTGCAATGTCTTCGCCTCAAAACGCCGCTAATTCGCGCATCGCTTTTTCGACTTTTTCTGGATTGATCATAAAGAATTTTTCCATCGTCGGCGCATACGGCATGGCCGGAACGTCCGGGCCGGCGAGGCGCATAATCGGCGCGTCGAGATCAAACAAACAATGCTCCGCGATAATGGCGGCGACTTCGCTCATGACGCTGCCTTCTTTGTTGTCTTCCGTAATGAGCAGCACTTTTCCTGTTTTGCTCGCCGCTTCGATGATCGCTTCTTTGTCAAGCGGATAGACGGTGCGCAAATCCAACAGGTGAACGGAAATGCCGTCTTGGGCGACGCGCTCGGCCGCCTGCAAGGCAAAATGGACGCACAGCCCATACGTGATGACGGTGATGTCATCGCCTTCACGCTTGACGTCCGCCTTGCCGATCGGAAGCACGTAGTCGTCCTCCGGCACTTCCCCTTTAATGAGGCGGTAGGCGCGTTTATGCTCGAAAAAGAGCACTGGGTCTTCGTCGCGAATCGCCGCTTTCAGCAGCCCTTTCACATCGTATGGCGTCGACGGCATGACGATTTTTAACCCAGGCTGGTTGGCGAAAATCGCTTCGACGGACTGCGAATGGTACAAAGCGCCGTGAACGCCGCCGCCGTACGGGGCACGGATGACGATCGGGCAGTTCCAGTCGTTGTTCGAGCGGTAGCGGATGCGCGCCGCTTCCGAAATGATTTGGTTGACCGCTGGCATGATAAAATCGGCAAACTGAATTTCGGCAATCGGGCGCAGGCCGTACATCGCCGCGCCGATGCCGACGCCGACGATCGCCGACTCGGAAAGCGGCGTGTCGATGACGCGCTCTTCGCCGAACTGCTCGTACAATCCTTGCGTCGCTTTGAACACTCCGCCTTTTCGGCCGACGTCTTCTCCTAACACAAACACGCGCGGGTCTCGTTCCATTTCTTCGCGAATCGCCATCGTGACGGCATCAATATAGGAAATAACAGGCATCGTCGATTCCCCCTTACTCCTCGGCATACACGTAGCGAAGCGCATGCTCCGGCTCGGCGTACGGAGCCTTCTCCGCATAGTCGGTCGCTTCGTTCACTTCTTTCATGACGCGCGCTTGAATTTCTTCATCTTGTTCATCGGTCAAAACGCCGGTTTCTTTCAAATAGTTGGCAAACGACACGATCGGGTCTTTGGCGCGCGCTTCGGCGAGCTCTTCTTCCGTCCGGTAGACGCGGTGGTCGTCGTCCGACGAGTGCGACGTCAGCCGGTATGTCACCGCCTCGATGAGCGTCGGCCCTTCGCCGCGGCGGGCGCGGTCGGCCGCTTCTTTCACGACGCGGTACACTTCAAGCGGATCGGTGCCGTCGACCGTATAGCCCGGCATGCCATAGCCGATGGCGCGGTCCGACACCTTTTCGCACGCGAGTTGTTTCGAAATCGGTACGGAAATGGCGTATTTGTTGTTTTCGCACATAAAGATGACTGGGAGTTTATGAACGCCGGCAAAGTTTGCCCCTTCGTGGAAATCGCCTTGGTTCGACGACCCTTCGCCAAAGGTGACGAAGGCGACGAAATCTTTCTTTTCCATTTTCGCCGCCAGCGCAAAGCCGACCGCGTGCGGCACTTGCGTCGTCACAGGCGATGAACCGGTGACGATCCGATTTTTCTTTTGCCCGAAATGGCCAGGCATTTGCCGGCCACCCGAGTTCGGGTCTTCCGCCTTGGCAAACGCCGCCAACATCAATTCTCTCGGCGTCATGCCAAACGTCAGGACAACGCCCACATCGCGGTAATACGGCAAGACATAGTCTTTCGTCCGGTCGAGGGCAAACGCCGCGCCGACTTGCGCCGCCTCCTGCCCTTGGCATGAGATGACGAACGGAATTTTCCCCGCGCGGTTTAGCAGCCACATCCGTTCATCGAGCTTGCGGGCGAGAAGCATTGTTTCATACATTTCCAACACCGTGTCATCGCTTAATCCAAGCGCCTGATGACGGTTTTGCGCCATCGCAACAACCTCCCTTAGATTCACATAGTCAACCAATGATCACGCGCCGCGCGCATACGGCGAAATCGGTTAAAAATGAATCGCTTTGCCATCGACCGCCAGCGCCGCTTCCGCCATGGCCTCTGACAGCGTCGGATGCGGGTGGATCGCATGGGCGATTTCCCAAGGAGCCGCATCAAGCACGCGGGCGAGACCGGCTTCGGAAATCAAATCGGTTACGTGCGGCCCGACCATATGGACGCCAAGCAGATCGTCCGTGTTCCGGTCGGCGATGAGCTTCACAAACCCTTCCGCCTCACCGAACACAAGCGCCTTGCCAATGGCTTTAAACGGAAATTTGCCGACCTTGACATCATAGCCTTTCGCTTTCGCCTCTTGTTCGGTTAAGCCAACCGCCGCCGCTTCCGGACGGGTGTAAATGCAGCGGGGCACCATCGTGTAGTCAATCGGCGCCGGGTTATGCCCGGCTAAATGTTCAATGGCGACGATCCCTTCATGGGCGGCGACATGGGCGAGCTGCAGACCGCCGATCACATCGCCGATCGCGTAAATGTGCGCTTCTTTCGTTTGGCCGAACTCGTTCGTTTGAATATATCCCTTTTCAATGACGATGTCGGTGTTCTCAAGGCCAATCCCTTCAATGTTCGCCTGACGCCCGACGGAAACGAGCATCTTGTCAGCCGCAAACGTTTTCCGCTCGCCTTGATGCTCCGCTTGGATTGTGACGCCGTTTCCTTTTTCGAGCGTTTCCGCGAGCACCCGCGCTCCCGTGACGATGTTGACACCGCGGCGGCGAAGCAGTTTTTCCATTTCTTTTGACACGTCTTCATCTTCTGTCGGCAAAATGCGATCGGCATATTCGAGCACCGTCACGTCAACGCCGAAATCATTAAGCATGGACGCCCATTCCATGCCGATCACACCGCCGCCGACGATCAAGATGGACGAGGGGAGCGTCTCCATTTGCAGCGCCTCATCGGACGTCATCACGAATTCGCCGTCCGGCTCGAGCCCCGGCAGCGTGCGCGGGCGCGAACCGGTGGCGATGACGACGAATTTCGGGACGAGCATTTCGTTTTCGCTGCCGTCGTTCATTTCGACCGACACCGTCCCCGGCAGCGGGGAAAAGATCGACGGGCCGAGCAGGCGGCCGGTGCCGGCGTACACATCGATTTTCCCTTTTTTCATCAAATGCTGCACTCCTTTATGGAGCTGCTCAACAATCGCCGCTTTGCGCGCCTGCACTTTGGCAAAATCAAGGCGCACGCCGTCGGCGATGACGCCAAACGCCTCGCCATTTTTCGTTTGTGCGTACACTTCGGCACTGCGAAGCAGCGCTTTGGACGGAATGCAGCCAGCGTGCAGGCACGTGCCGCCGAGCTTCCCTTTTTCCACAACGGCCGTTTTCAACCCGAGCTGCGAGGCGCGAATGGCGGCCACATAGCCACCCGTTCCTCCGCCGAGAATGACGACATCGTATTCTTTTGCCATCTTGCCTTCTCCTTTCTGTCCATTGCCGCATCAGCGCCGGGCTGGAATCGGCGAAACGGCCTCGCCTGGATACACTTTTTCCTCTTCTTCGCCGCGCAGGACGCGAAGCGCGCCTTCCGCGAGCGCCTGCAGTTCGTTTTCGCCCGGATGGACGATGACATCGGCGATCCATTGCACGCGGCGAGTGATCTGTTCGACAAACGATTTGCCATACGCCAGTCCGCCGGTCAAAATGATGGCGTCAACTTTGCCGGAAAGCACGGCGCTTGCCGCACCGATTTCTTTCGCCACTTGGTACGCCATCGCCTCATACACGAGCTTGGCCTTTTCATCGCCGGCTTCGATCATGTTCTCGACTTTCACCGCATCATTCGTGCCAAGATAACCGACAAGGCCGCCGCCGCCGACGAGCATGTTCATGATCTCTTCGCGGTAATATTCACCAGAGAAGCATAAAGCAACCAAATCGCCCGCTGGCACCGTCCCGGCGCGCTCCGGGCTGAACGGGCCTTCGCCATCAAGCCCGTTGTTGACATCGACGACCCTTCCTTGCTTGTGGGCGCCGACCGTAATGCCGCCGCCCATATGGGCGACGATCAAGTTCAGTTCGTCATACCGTTTGCCGAGCTGCTTGGCGACGCGGCGCGCGACCGCTTTTTGGTTTAAGGCGTGGAAAATGCTGCGCCGCTCAATGAGCGGAAATCCGCTGATCCGGGCGATTGGATCAAGTTCATCGACGACGACCGGGTCGACGATAAACGCCGGGATGTTTAAGGCCGAGGCGATCTCATGCGCCAAAATACCGCCGAGGTTGGACGCGTGCTGTCCCGAATAACCGCGGCGCAAATCTTCAAGCATCGCCTCATTGACGCGGTACGTACCGCCTTCGATCGGACGAAGAAGCCCGCCGCGGCCGCAGACGGCGCTCAACTTCGATAAATTGATCCCTTCTTCATCCAGTGCTTGCAAAATCGTTTGCTTGCGAAACTCATACTGGTCCACGATCGTTTTATATTGCCGAAGCACGTCCGCCTCGTGGCGGATCGTTTTTTCGAGCAATGGCCGTTCGTTTTCAAAGACGCCGATCTTCGTTGAAGTCGAGCCTGGATTGATCGTTAAAATGCGAAACTTCTGCTCTTCCATCGTTGCTGTCCCTCCATCATCCGCCGGCGGGGCGGAAGGCCGCCCCGCGCCGCTATTAGCGGGCGCGGCGGCGGCTTAAAATATGATGGCCGTTTTGCAAAAATTGGCTGCGCGCTTTGCGCATCGTTTCAATTCGTTCTTCGGCCATCCGGTCAGCGGCCACATACGTTGGAATGTTGTCACGCTTGGCGATGGCAAACACTTTTTCGATGTTGTCATAAATTTGCTCGATTTTTTTCATCGCCCGTTCACGGTTGTAGCCGTACAGCTCATCGGCGACGTTGATGACGCCGCCGGCGTTGATCACATAATCTGGTGCATAGACGATGCCCATTTCATGGATCATGTCGCCATGGCGCGGCTCTTTCAGCTGGTTGTTCGCCGAGCCGGCGATCACTTTCGCTTTCAGCTGCGGAATCGTTTGGTCGTTGATGATGCCGCCGAGCGCGCATGGAGCAAAAATGTCGCACTCCACGCCGTAAATGTCGTTCGGGTCGACCGCTTTCGCCCCAAATTCCTCGACCGCGCGCGCCACCGCTTCCTTGTTGATGTCGGTAACGATGAGTTTCGCTCCTTCTTCGTGCAAATGGCGGCATAAATGGTAGGCGACATTGCCGACTCCTTGGACGGCGACAACTTTTCCTTCAAGCGAATCACTTCCAAATGCTTCCTTCGCTGCCGCTTTCATCCCACGATATACGCCGTAAGCCGTGGCCGGCGACGGGTTGCCGGATGAGCCGAATTCCGGCGAAATGCCGGTGACATAGTCCGTTTCCTGGTAGATGATGTCCATATCGGCAACGGTCGTGCCGACGTCTTCCGCCGTAATGTAGCGGCCGTTCAGCCCTTGAATGAACCGGCCGAAAGCGCGGAACATCGCCTCGTTTTTATCTTTGCGCGGATCGCCGATGATGACCGTCTTGCCCCCGCCTAAATTAAGGCCGGCGGCCGCGTTTTTGTATGTCATGCCGCGGGCGAGGCGCAAGGCGTCTTCAAGCGCCTCTTCTTCCGAATTGTACATCCACATGCGCGTCCCGCCGAGCGCCGGGCCGAGCGTCGTGTCATGAATGACAATGATCGCCTTCAATCCGGATTCTTTGTCTTGGCAAAATAACACTTGCTCATAATCATATTTTTCCATATATTGAAACAGTTCCAACACTGATGGCCTCCTTCATCTATTTCATTTTGCTGCCGAACAAATAGCAAGCGCCAACGAATACAGTTTGCTTTCCGCCGAGTCGGCGCGCGACGTCAAGACGATCGGCGCCTTCGCCCCAGCGATGACGGCGCCGACGCGTGCGTTCGCAAAATAGACGAGCGACTTATACAGCATGTTGCCGGATTCAATGTCCGGCACAAGCAAAATATCAGCCTGTCCAGCCACTTCGCTTTCAATCCGCTTATGCTTCGCCGCCGCCAGCGACACCGCGTTGTCCAACGCAAGCGGTCCGTCAAGCAGGCAATGTTCGATTTGCCCCCGCTTTTGCATCATCGCGAGCGCCGCTGCATCAAGTGTTGCCGGCATGGCCGGATTGACCGTCTCCACCGCCGCCAGCGCCGCGACTTTTGGGCGCTCGATGCCGATGGAACGCGCGATGCTGACGGCGTTGTTGACAATTTGCACCTTTTGCTCCAAATCCGGAGCGATGTTCATCGCCGCGTCGGTGACGATGACAAATCGGTCAAACTCCGGCACCTCAAAAACAGCGACATGGGACAACACCTTTCCCGTGCGCAGCCCGTATTCTTTGTTCAAAACGGCTTTCAGCAGCGTTGCTGTCGGCACATGCCCTTTCATCAACGCATCCGCCTCGTTCAAATGGACGGCGCGCACGGCAAGCTCTGCGGCTTGCCCGATCGAATTCGCATGAACGACATCGACGTCGGAAAAGCGGGCGCATCCTTTTTCCTTCAACAGTCGTCCGAGCCGCTCCCGATCGCCATAAAGCACAAAGCGTCCGAGACGGTGTTCGAGCGCCATCGCCACCGCTTCAATCACTTCTTCATCTTCCGCCGCCGCCACGGCCACCGTCCGGTCCTGGCATTGTCTTGCTTCTTGCACTAACGATTCAAGCTTCATCATCTGCACCAACCTTTTCTGCAAATCGTGCGGCACAGTCTTTTTATGCAAAAACTGTGCCAACCAAAAATGACTGAAAGCGCTTTAAAACACACTACCTTCGCAAACAGATATGTGCAATATTCTTCACTCCGCGCAAATTATTGCATGATATTTTTGTCAAGCCCGTATTTCTCCAGCTTGTAATATAAATTGCGCACCGAAATGCCAAGCGCCCGGGCCGCCGCTGTTTTATTGCCTCGATGGCGGCGAAGCGCCTGCTCAATCAAGCTCGCTTCGTATCGGCTCACCATTTCCTCAAGCGGCCGAATCTCCTCTTCCGTTTCCACTCGATGAGCCGGCACTGACGAAGGCGAAGCGAGCGGCGGCAAATGCGTCGCATCGATCATCACTTCATGAAATTTCATGAAAATCATCGCCCGCCCGAGCACATTTTCGAGCTCGCGGACATTTCCCGGCCAATCATAGGCAAGAAGCTTCGCCATCGCTTCATCCGTGACACCTTCGACGTTGCGCCCGTAATCTTGGTTCAGTTTCTGGATCAAACGCCGGCAAAGAGCTGGAATGTCTTCCTTGCGGGCGCGCAGCGGCGGAATATAAATCGGCATCCGATTGAGCCGATAGTATAAGTCTTCGCGAAAGGCGCCTTCGGCAATCGCTTTTTCAAGGTTGACGTTCGTGGCGGCGATGACGCGGACGTTGATCGGGATCGGCTTCGTCCCGCCGACGCGGACGATCTCCCGCTCCTGCAAGACGCGGAGCAGCTTCGCCTGCGTGCTGGCCGACAGTTCGCCGATTTCGTCAAGGAAAATGCTTCCGTTGTTTGCTTCTTCAAACAGCCCTCGCTTGCCTCCGCGCCGCGCGCCGGAAAACGCTCCTTCCTCATAGCCAAACAGTTCGCTTTCCAATAATGTTTCCGGAATGGCCGCGCAATTGACGCGGATAAACTTGTTATACTTTCGGTCGCTCGCGTTGTGAATGGCGTGGGCGAACAGCTCCTTGCCCGTCCCTGATTCCCCCCGCAGCAAAATCGTCGCCGGTGTTTTCGCCGCCAGCTTCGCCTGCTCGATCGCCACCTTCATCTCCTCTGACTCACCGACAATATCCGCAAACGAATATTTCGCCTCGAGCGTGCGGATGATTTGCCGCGCCCGATTGAGCTCAGTCGTCAGCCGCTGAATTTCTGACACATCATGAATGACGCCGACACTCCCTTTCAATACGCCATCAACAATAATCGGCGCGACATTGACGATGACATCCCGGTTTTTCGGGCCGACTTTCATGCGCGCTCCGCGCACCGGGCGGCGCGTTTTCAATACTTGCATGTGCATGCTTTCCCCTTCCGCGATGTCGGCCGTCGCCGGTTTGCCGATGACGTCTTCCTCTGTCAGGCCGGTAAGCCGTGTATACGCCGGGTTGATCAAAATGCCGTTCCCATTTTCATCGACGACGGAAATCGCCTCTTCCGACGAATAGATGATCGCTTCGAGCATCATGCGGACTTCTTTTAAGTCGGTGATTTCTTCCGCCAAAGCGACAAGCTCGGTGATGTCCTTGAATACCGCGAGCGCCCCAAACAGTTTGCCATTGTCATCGATGATCGGGATGCGGGTGGTGATCAATTTTTTTCCATTGGCCAGCTCCACTTCTTGATGAAACTCCGTCTGCCTCGTTTCGAGCACGCGCGGCAAGCCGCTTGACGGCAGAACGGTCAAAATATGCTTGCCGATCACTTTGTCTTTATCGACTTCAAGCAGCTCCGCCGCGCTTTGATTCATATCGGTAATGTAACCATATTCATCAACGACAATCATGCCATCGTGGGACGAATGAAAGATGAGCGCGCGCCGAGCCGCTTCGCTTTTCAATTTGGCGATGAGCGCTTCTTTTTCTTCAACGAGCTCGGCCATCATCTGCGCGACTGCACTTGGGACAATATTGGCTCCCTCTGGCGCCAATCGACGGATTTCCTCAAGGACATCCGCCCTGCCCGTCGTTTCAATGATCAAATCAAGCGGCTCGGCCATCCATGGACGCCAGTCGCTGGCGGCGGCAATCCCCCATCGGCGCGCCAGCTGCAACCCCGGAGCGTGTTCATCTACATCCACGACTGCCACGACTTCAAACCCTGATGCCCCATGGAGCAGCTTCAACAACGATGTCCCACGCGAGTCAGCGCCAATAAGCATCACTTTTTTCATGTCCGTCCACCACACTTTATAGTATGCCAATTTTTGCAGACACTTTTATCATACTTGATTTGCTCTTTCCTTGACAAACGCCCAATAACCGCTATGATAGTCGATAAGGCTACTCTTTTCGGAAAGGAACGCGATCGCGATGGGGCGAATGATTGCGCTGTTGATTTTAGTCATTCCCGGGCTTGGAGCGGCGCTTGGCATCAAATGGATGCGCGATGCGTTGTTTGGCATCAACGGGCCGCTGTTTTCTGCCTTACGGCTGCAATTTCTCGCCGGGCTCGCGCTGTTTGCCGCTGGGCTGGCGTTTCTCGGCGGTTTTTTGCTGCACCGCGACCGGAAACGCAACAAAGTGCAGGCGCGTTTTCAACGAAAACGAAAAACGCCTTGACCCGGAACGTTGATGCCTATTACACTGGGAAAACATCCATTTCAAGGCAAACAAAAAATGCCTTAACGTCTCTCGTTAAGGCGTTTTCTCTTTCCATTGCTTCGCTTGGCGCGGGTAGTCGGTGAAGACGGCGTCAACGCCATAAGCAAACATCGTTTTCATCACATTTCGCTTATTTACCGTAAACGGGCGAACCGCCACCCCGCGCCGCCGCGCTTCGGCGGCAAATTCCGCCGTCACCGTCCGATAGTGCGGATGCACCCCGTCGGCGTTCATGGCACGCACATACGTCCATGGGGCATACAGCGGCTCAATGTACAAGAGCGCCGTCTCGATTTCCGGTGCAAGCGTTCGGCAAAGGCGCATGCTATGATGATTGAACGATGACAAAATCGTCCGCTTCTCAAGCCCATAGCGGCGCACGAGGGAGATCGTTTTTTGCTCAAGCGTTTCGTAGGCGATGAGGCTATTTTTCAGCTCGATGTTGACCGCCATCCGTGTTGATGACAGCCAAGCAAGCACTTCCTCAAGATGCGGAATCGGACAATGGCCGTGTTTGCCGTCCCACATGGCCGCCGCGTTCAATCGGCGCAGTTCGCGGTACGTGATGTCTTTCACCCAGCCGCTGCCGTCCGTCGTCCGGTCGACCGTTTCGTCATGAATGACGACCACTTCGCCGTCTTTTGTGAGCTGCACATCCAATTCAATGCCGTCCGCTCCCGCTTTTTCCGCCTCGATAAACGCCGCCATCGTATTTTCCGGGTGCGTCCCCGCCGCCCCGCGGTGGGCAAAAATCAATGTCATTCTGCCTTCTTCCTTTCGCATTTATTCGCCGTTCAGCCAACGAGCTGGCCGAAACCGGCGGTCGTTCGTTATACTAAAAATAATACTATGAACAAACGAGGTGGAGATGATGCAGCCGTTGAAAATTTCGCTGGAAACAGCGCAAAAGCTGGCCAAAGCGCTCGGCGTGCCGATCGAGCAGATCATGCATATGCCGCCGCACATTTTGGTGAACAAGCTGCTGGAATTGGAGAAAAAAGAAAAAGAAAACGACCCATCTTAACCGTCTGGCCCTTGGCGGTAAAGCCGCCTCTGTGCACCACACCGGCGCAAGCCACGTTCCCCCTTTTTTCGTTCCAGCAAGCCGCCAAACGGCAAAAAAGACGCCCCCGATTGCGGAGCGTCTTGCCGCTTTGGCTATCATTCGTTTTCCGTTACGATGCTTTATGCTCAAGCCGGAGCTTATCGGCCACCATGGCGATGAATTCCGAGTTTGTCGGCTTTGCCTTCGAGACGCTCACCGTATAGCCGAACAGCGAGGAAATCGATTCGAGGTTGCCGCGGCTCCAAGCGACTTCGATCGCATGGCGAATGGCGCGCTCGACGCGGCTGGCCGTCGTGTTGTATTTTTTCGCGATGTCCGGATAGAGCACTTTCGTGATGGAGCCGAGCAGTTCGATGTCGTGGTACACCATCGCGATCGCTTCGCGCAAGTACAGATAGCCTTTAATATGCGCCGGGACGCCGATTTCATGGATGATGCTCGTAATGCTCGCATCCAAATTTTTCGGTTTGTTGTCGCGCGCCTGGTAGGCAGAGCCGGTTTTTCTGACCATCGGCGCCGTTTTGCCATGAATCTGCCGAATGTGATGGACCAAATTCTCCATGTCGAACGGTTTTAAAATGAAGTAGGAAGCGCCGAGTTCCACTGCCTTTTTCGTGACATCCTCCTGGCCGAACGCCGTCAGCATAATGACGCTCGGCTGATGCTCACAACCTGCGCGGACTTTCTCAAGCACAGCCAACCCATCCAAGTGCGGCATAATGATGTCCAGAAGCAAAATATCCGGCCGCTTTTCCTCGAGCATATGAAGGCAATCTTGGCCGTTATACGCCGTGCCAATCACTTCCATGTCCGGCTGACTCGAGATATATTCGTCAAGCAATGTCACCAATTCGCGGTTATCATCGGCAATGCACACCTTAATGCTCAAAACGATCGTCCTCCCCCACTTTTTCTTGCTATGTAACATTCCATTAACGTACATTCGACAACAGCGGCAAAAAATCCTTTTATTTTTCAAAAAATAAAAATTATAACAAAAAACGAGCTCATTAGACAATATTCGTTTTCACCAGCGATGCGTTTGTCGAAAAATCTTTACAAATTTCATTTTAACGGATGTTTCACCAAATATCTATGCCAAACCGGCAAAATTTTTGCCGCCTTTTTTGAAAAATTTTTAGTGGCAGCCTAACCAAATATGGCGGAATCAATCAAGCCGCTCACAGCATTTCGAAACATTGACCTTGGGATGATCAGGAAGAGATGAATGGTGACCAAATCATCACTCGTCATTTCACCAAATATACGCAAGAATCGAATGTTGGCTGCCGGGAAAAAGCGAGCCGACTTTGTCAGCTCGCTTTCTTTTGTTTGCCGTATAGATCGATGCCTGCCTCTTGCAACATCCACTCAATGTGGACGCCATAGCCGGATGTCGGATCGTTCACGAAAACGTGCGTCACTGCGCCGACAAGTTTTCCATCCTGAATGATCGGACTGCCGCTCATCCCTTGGACGATGCCCCCTGTTTTCTTTAACAAGCGCGGGTCCGTGACGCGAATCACGAGGCCTTTGGTCGCCGGAAATTTCTGCGGAATGGTGCTGACAATTTCCACGTCAAACTGCTCGACTTTGTCGTTTTCTACCACTGTCAATATTTTTGCCGGTCCTTCTTTCACTTGGTTCGCCAAGGCAACCGGGATCGGTTTTGTGAACGGACCGTTCGGCAGTGGCTTTGTAAGCTTGCCAAAAATGCCAAACGGGCTGTTGGTGGTGATCGTGCCGATCACTTCTTCGCCGTCGGAAAAGCGGGCTAATTTTTCACCTGGATTGCCGCTCGTCCCTTTTTCGATCGATGTGACGGTCGAGCGCATAATTTGCCCGTTTTGCACGACAATCGGCTTTTTCGTATCCATGTCAGAGATGACATGGCCAAGTGCGCCATATGTTTTTGATTTGGGGTCGTAAAATGTCATCGTCCCGATGCCGGCGGCCGAATCGCGAATGTACAGGCCGATGCGGTACACATCGTCATGCTTGTCTCTCAGCGGAACGAGCTTCACCGTCATGGAGTGCTGATCGCGCAGAATTTTTAGATGAAGCGGTTTTCCCGTTTTGCCGGCCTCCTCGATGAAAGGGGAAAGGTCGCTCATGTTTTCGATTTTTTGGCCGTTAATGCCGATAATGATGTCGCCGACTTGAATGCCGGCTGCCTCTCCCGGCGATTTTTTCCCGTTTTCGGTTTCGACAAGGTGGTAACCGACGACAAGAACGCCGACGGTATTGAGCTTGACGCCGATCGATTGTCCGCCGGGAATGACTTTGAGCGTCGGCAGCACGTTGACATCCACTTGCTTGATCGGCATTCCGGCAACCTGCAACATCATCGTTTCATGTCCGCGGCGTTTCGCCTTTACAGACAGAGAACCGTTTTTTCGCTCAATATTGAGCGTTTCGGGAGCGTTTCGGTCATTGACGGCCGCTTGCACGGGAAGGGAAGCGGCAGGAAATTCAACCGCATCGCCTTCAAACAGGACAAGCTGCTTCGGAATTTGCCAATATTCCTTCATCGGTTTGGAAAAGGCGATGGCCGTCAATATACCAAGGAGAAGCACTCCTGCGATTTTTCGCGCCGTTTCTTTATTCAATGTCGTCCACTCTCCTCGCTCCCGCCTACACCATGCAAAAACGGTTACAGTTTTAATTTTGCCTGAACCGGGGAAAATATAATCGCCCTGTCGATAAAAAAGCTGCCCGGAATTGGATGGACTTGCATCCGGACAGCCGCGCGGCTTTTTGCTTATCTTTATGAAACACCGTAGTTCTCTTAAGGAAAGCGAGCGCCAAGTGAGAACAGGCAGGCGGAATCGGCCCGCTTTGAGAGGGATGCGCCTCCCCTCGACGAACAGGGGAAACAGGAATCAATGTTTCATTTTCGCCGCCAGTTCCAACAGCTCTTTGGCATGCCGTTTCGTCAATTCCGTCATCTCGACGCCGGAAATCATCCGCCCGATTTCTTTCACTTTCTCCTCCTCATTGAGCTTCCTCACGACTGTTTTCGTCCGTTCCCCATCCGTCTCTTTGGCGATCAACAAGTGCGTGTCCGCCATCGCAGCGACTTGCGGCAGATGGGAAATGCAAAGCACTTGCGACTGGCTGGCGATGCGGTAAATTTTTTCCGCCATTGCCTGGGCGACGCGTCCGCTGACACCGGTGTCGACCTCATCAAAAACAATCGACGTCACTCCTTGATGTTTGGAAAAAATCGTTTTCAACGCCAGCATAATGCGCGACAGCTCGCCGCCGGAAGCGACTTTGACGAGCGGTTTTAACGGCTCGCCGACGTTCGTCGAAATGTAAAACTCGACGACATCGATGCCGTCTTCTTGGAACCTAACCGGCACGCCGTCGACCAAGGGGGCGTCAAGCGATCCTTCGCGCTTGGCAAATACGATGTCAAATTTCGTTTTGTCCATGTACAAGTCTTTCAGTTCTTGATGAATGCGCTCAATCAGGCGCTGGGCATATGTTTGCCGAACAGCGGTGACGTTTTTCGCCTCCGTAAGCAACTCGTCCGTCACCAGAGCGAGCTGCTGCTTAAGCTCATGCACATGCGTTTCGCGATTTTCGATTGTCTCGATTTCCTCGGCGATCGTCTCGGCATAGTGCAAAATATCGGCGATCGTCGCCCCGTATTTTCGTTTGAGCTGCCCGATTTCCGCGAGACGGCTTTCAATGGCATCGAGCCGCTCTGGGTCGTACTCCATCTCCTCAATTTGATCGCGCAGCTTGTACATGACTTCCTCGAGCAAATAGTAGCAGTTCGACGTCGTTTCATGCGCATCTTTGAGCGCTGCATCCATGCCTGCGACGTCATCGAGATGGCGCATCGCCTCCCCGATCGAATCAAGTCCGCGTCCCTCTCCGGAGAGGGCCTCATAACTTTTCTGCAGCGCGGTATAAATTTTTTGAAAATTGACGATGCGAACTTTTTCCTCCATCAGCCGCTCGTCCTCGCCCGGCTCGAGCGCCGCCTGTTCGATTTCGCGCAACTGAAACGTCAACAAATCAAGCCGGTGCGCCATTTGCTGTTCATTTTCGCTCAGCTTTTTCAATTTTTTTCCGAGCTCCTCATACCGCTCGTAGACGGCGCGGTAGCGAGCAAGCGCCTCTGCTGCCTCTAGGCCGCCGAACTCGTCTAAAAGCGGCAGATGGCGGGACGGATCCATCAGTTCTTGATGTTCATGCTGGCCGTGAATATCCACAAGCGTCGCCCCGATGTCGCGCAGCACCGCCGTCGTGACGAGCTTGCCGTTAATGCGGCAGACGCTTTTGCCGTTGGCGAAAATATCGCGGCGCAACACGATCATGCCGTCGCTGGCGTCGATGCCAACGTCTGCGCATTTTTGCCAGCATGGATGGCGGTCATCATCAAGCAAAAACAGCCCTTCGATTTCCGCCTTTTCCGCCCCAAAGCGGACAAATTCAGCGGAGCCGCGTCCGCCGATCAACAAATGAATCGCGTCGATGATGATCGATTTGCCGGCTCCCGTTTCGCCGGTTAACACCGTCAGCCCTTTGTCGAACGACAACGAGAGCGACTCGATAATGGCGAAATTTTTAATCGACAGCTCGGCGAGCATTTCACCACTCCTTGCCTGTCCGATTCATTCCACTTTTGATTATAGCACATATGTTCGAATTTGCAAACGAGGACCGCCCTGTCGTTCCGTCCTTGAACGCAGAACGGGAGCTGGGTCGGTCCTCGCCTAGAGCATGGACAACAGCTGGTCGGACACTTTTTCCGCATCTTTCGGCGTCCGGCAAATGATCAGGCACGTATCGTCGCCGCAAATCGTACCGACGATTTCGTTCCAATCCAAATTGTCGAGCAAGACGCCGACGGCATGGGCGTTGCCCGGCAACGTCCGCAACACAAGCAAGTTGCCCGTTCCGTCAAGCTTCACAAACACATCAACAAGCGCCCGCTTCAGCTTTTGCAGCGGATTGAAGCGCTGGTCGGACGGAAGGCTGTACTTGTAGCGTCCGTTGGCCATCGGCACTTTGACGAGCTGCATTTCTTTAATGTCGCGCGAGACAGTCGCTTGGGTGACGTTAAAGCCAGCTTCTCTCAGCCGGTCGACAAGCTCGTCTTGCGTTTCAATGTCATGGTTCATAATGATTTCGCGAATTTTAATATGCCTTTGCCCTTTGTTCACACTGCGCCACCTCTTTGCTTGCAAAATGCCACGCTGTTGTTTCCCGCCTCTATTCGCCATGCCCCTCTGTCCTGTCGCCACGTAGATGGGCGTGCGCCTCACGTACGATATGTGCGATCGGCATCGACAGACGGTTTTCCCCTTTGCGATTTTCTCCCGAATAAACGGCGTGAAGCAAAAACTCAATGTTGCCATCGCCGCCGGTAATCGGTGAATACGTTAAATGAAGAACATCGAACCCTTCCGCACAGGCGAATTGAATGATCGATTCGAGCACTTCCTCGTGAATGTTCGGGTCGCGAACAATCCCCTTTTTGCCGACCTTTTCCCTGCCGGCTTCAAACTGCGGCTTGACGAGCGCAATCACATCGCCGCCCGGCACCATGACCGTCTTGACGACCGGCAAAATGAGCCGCAGCGAAATAAACGAGACATCGATGACAGCTACTTCCGGCAGCCCTTTCGTAAACTGATCCGGCGTCACGTAGCGGAAGTTCGTCCGCTCCATCACAACGACGCGCTCGTCTTGACGCAGCTTCCAAGCAAGCTGGTTGTAGCCGACATCGACGGCATACGTCAGCTTCGCCCCATGCTGCAAGGCGCAGTCGGTGAAACCGCCGGTCGACGCGCCGATGTCAAGAACAATTTTATTTTCCACGCGAATATGAAACTCGCGCAACGCTTTTTCCAGTTTCAACCCACCGCGGCTGACGTACGGAAGCGGGTTGCCTTTCACCTCAAGCGGAATGTCAACCGGCACTTTTTCCCCGGGCTTATCGAGTCGAACGTCGTTTGAATAGACAAGCCCGGCCATGATCGCCCGCTTCGCCTTTTCTCGCGTTTCCGCCAGCCCTCGTTCGACAAGCAGCACATCGAGCCGTTCTTTTTTTCCTTTCATGTCTCAAGCCCTTTTCTGTTTTCTTGGCACCATCGTTTTGATGCGGTCGATGATATGGGTCGACGTCAGCCCGATTTCATTGAGCAGCTCGCTGACGCTTCCATGTTCGATAAAGCGGTCCGGGATGCCCATCCGTTCGATGACCGCTCCGTGATAACCATGATCATGAGCAAACTCCAACACAGCACTGCCAAAGCCGCCTTGCAGCACCGCCTCTTCGACCGTTAAGATCGGCAGGCGGCTCTCAAGCAGTTCGTGAAGCATCGCCACGTCCATCGGCTTCAAAAAGCGAGCGTTGACGACTTTCACCGATATGCCGTCTTTCGCCAGCTCGTCGGCCGCCTTAAGCGCCATCGAAATCGTCGTGCCAAACGTCAAAATCGCCGCATCGCAGCCGTCGCGCAACACTTCCCACGTGCCGATTGGGATTTCTTTCAGCTCCTCATCAAGCGGTACGCCAAGCCCGTTGCCGCGCGGGAAACGCATGGCGATTGGCCCGTCGTCGTAGCGGATGGCGGTGTACACCATGTGCTGTCCTTCGTTTTCGTCTTTTGGCATCATCAACACCAAGTTCGGCACATGGCGCAAAAAGGCGATGTCAAACACCCCTTGGTGCGTTTCGCCGTCCGCCCCGACCAACCCAGCACGGTCAATGGCGAAAAAGACATTTAAGTTTTGCCGGCATACATCATGGACGACTTGGTCATAGGCGCGCTGCAAAAATGTCGAATAAATGGCCAAAAACGGTTTCATCCCTTGCGTCGCCAATCCAGCCGCAAGCGTTGTCGCATGCTGCTCGGCGATGCCAACATCAAACATCCGATCGGGGAACTCGCTTGCGAACCCTTCCAGCTTCGAGCCGACCGGCATCGCCGGCGTAATCGCGACGATGCGCGGGTCGGTGCGGGCGAGCCGGCGCACGGTTTCGCTGACAAGCGCGCTCCATGACGGACCTGCCTCTTTCGTTTTGACAAAAGCGCCGGTTTCGATTTTGTACGGCCCTGTGCCGTGCCATGTGCCGACTTTGTCGTTTTCCGCCGGACTGTACCCTTTTCCCTTCTTCGTGATGACATGGACAAGCACGGGGCCTTTCATCTTCTTCGCATAGCGCAAGTTCTCAAGCAAATCCTCAAAATCGTGGCCGTCGACCGGGCCTAAATACGTAAACCCGAGCTCTTCGAAAAACACGCCGGAGACAAGCAAATATTTCAAGCTGTCTTTCAGCCGCTCGGCCGTCGCCGCCAACTTGCCGCCGACCGCTGGGATGCGCTTGAGCAGCAGCTCCAGTTCATCTTTCACCCACTGGTATTTGCCTGCGGTGCGCAACCGACCGAGGATGTTGTGCAACGCGCCGACGTTCGGGGCGATCGACATTTCATTGTCGTTTAAGATGACAATCATATCCGTTTTCTCATGCCCGATATGGTTGAGCGCCTCAAGCGCCATGCCGCCGGTGAGCGCCCCGTCGCCGATGATCGGCACGATGTATTCATCCGTCCCTTTCAAATCACGGGCGATCGCCATTCCCATCGCCGCCGACAGCGACGTCGAGCTATGGCCCGTTTCCCACACGTCATGCTCGCTTTCGCTCCGTTTCGGGAACCCGGACAGCCCTTTGTATTGGCGGAGCGTGTCGAACGCGGCGGCGCGTCCGGTCAAAATTTTATGCACGTATGACTGGTGTCCGACATCCCAAATGAGCTTGTCTTTTGGGCTGTCGAATTCGCGGTGGAGGGCGATCGTCAGCTCGACGACCCCTAAGTTCGGGCCGATATGTCCGCCTGTTTTCGACAACTTCTCAATTAAAAACCGCCGAATCTCGGCGCTTAACCGTTTCAGCTCAGGAATGGACATGTTTTTGACAACGCGCGGATGGTCAATTTTTGTCAAGTCCAACAAAGATCACTCGCTTTCATTCTGTCGTTCTCCGAGCCGTTTCTCCTCGTACAGGTAGTATTATTATACATGATCCGGCGCGAAAAATCGACTTTTCCCGCCAACGCAGCCCGTCACCACTAGGACGCGTTTTGTGGTGTATCTATAGAACTTGCGGCGGCCGCCCGGCGGAAAACAACCAAAAAAACAAGGCCGCCTCCGCCCCGCAGGAAAGCGAACAACGGGAACAAGAGGCGGCCGCCCCGCATCAGTGGTCGCGGACCGCGACAAGCTCGCAAATGTAGGCCAGCACCGCGTCATCGATTTTGGCTTGCTGCAAATGGCGCTTCGCGGCGTCAATGTGAAACGCCAGTTTCTCTTTAGCACCGCCTAGCGAAAGAAGCACCGGATATGTCGCCTTCTTGTTGTCGCGGTCGCTGCCGACTCGCTTGCCGATTTTTTCTTCCATTCCTTCAATGTCCAAAATATCGTCGCGAATTTGAAAGGCGAGGCCTAAATGTGCGGCGAACTCGTTGAGTTCGCGCGTCTGCCGACCATCGGCGCCGCCAAGCAGGGCGCCGGCGTGCACGCTGTATTGCAGCATTTTCCCCGTCTTATGGCGGTGGATGTATTCCAGTTCCGCAAGCGCCAGCGTTTTTCCTTCCGCCTCCATATCAGCCGCCTGTCCAGCGACCATGCCTTCCGGGCCGGCCGCCTTCGCGAGCTGCTCGATGAGCTGCAGACGGACGGGAGGCGGCACGCGATCATCATCGATTTCGGCCATCAATTGAAAGGCATACGTCAACAAAGCGTCCCCGG
This sequence comes from Geobacillus sp. PK12, assembly GCF_004123125.1. Lineage (NCBI taxonomy): Bacteria > Bacillati > Bacillota > Bacilli > Caryophanales > Anoxybacillaceae > Geobacillus > Geobacillus sp. PK12. The sequence goes on along the minus strand of NZ_SDKL01000013.1, from coordinate 155,119 downwards.
CCAAAATGGCCATCGCCTCGCCGAACACTTTATGGTTCGTCGGTTTGCCGCGCCGCAAATCATCGTTGTCCATGCTTGGCAAATCATCATGAATGAGCGAGTACGTATGGATCATTTCAATGGCGCAAGCGACTGGCAGACCGATCGCCGGGTCTTTGCCAAGCGCTTGGATGGTCGCCAGCAACAAAAGCGGGCGGATTCGTTTGCCGCCGGCCTCAAGCGAGTAGGCCATCGCCTTTTTCAGCGTCTCCGGCCCACGAAGCCGCGCCATATAGGAGGAAAGCGCCGCCTCGACGGCCCGTTTTTGTTCGTTGAGAAACTGTTCAACCGAAAGCTGCGCCACCCGTCACTCCTCCTCCGGCGAAAAAGGGACAAGCTCGCCGTCTTCACGCAGCATGTACTCCAACTGTTTCTCCACATGCTGCAATTTATCATGGCAAAGCTTGGACAGTTTCATGCCTTCTTGAAAAAAGGCGATCGCCTCCTCAAGCGGCACGTTCCCTTCCTCGAGCTTTTCGACGATTTCCTCCAGTTTTTTCATCGCTTCTTCAAACGTCATCTCTTTTTCTTCGCTCATACGTGTTTTTCCTCCACTCCCGTCACTTGACAATCGACTCGTCCGTCTTGAACTTGAATGGAAAGATGCTCGCCGATTCGAAGCTGGTTCGTTCGTTTCACGAGCTCGCCCTGCTCATTGTACACCAAGCTGTAGCCGCGCTCCATGATGCGAAGCGGACTGAGCGCCTCAAGCCGGGCGAGGTTGGAGCGAAAGCGGAACCGATGGCGCTCCACCGCGGTGCGCATCGCTTTTTCCAGCGCATTGGCGGCCGCCTTTTGCCGTTCTTTCATCCGCTCAAGCTCTGCAGCTGGATGGTGCCGCCATAGTCTCATGTCAAGCTCATGCAACCGCTGACGATGTTTGTCGACGAGCCGTTCGCGTTGGCGGCTAAGCCGCTCAAGCAACGCATCAAGCTGCTGTTCTTTTTGTTCATAGAGCCGCTTGGGATAGCGGAATGCGTAGGATCCTTGCAGCCGGCGAAGCTGCTCTTTATCAGCGGCAAGCTGCTCTTTCATGGCGCGGATGAGCCGCCATTTCCGCTCGGCGAGCCGCTCAGCGAGCTCCCCAACATGCGGCGCCGCCATCTCAGCTGCTGCCGTCGGCGTCGGCGCCCGCAAATCGGCGACAAAGTCGGCGATCGTAAAATCTGTTTCATGGCCGACAGCGGAAATAATCGGTATTTTTGAGGCGAAGATGGCGCGAGCGACGATTTCTTCATTGAACGCCCACAATTCTTCGATCGAGCCGCCGCCGCGGCCGACAATCAGCACATCAACCCCGCCGAACGCATTCGCCCGCTCGATGGCGCGCACGATGGAGGGCGCCGCCCCGTCCCCTTGAACGAGCGCTGGAAACAAAATGACTTTAGCGAGCGGATAGCGGCGGCGAATCGTCGTCATAATATCGCGCACCGCCGCTCCAGTCGGCGATGTAACGACGCCGATGCAGCGAGGGAAGGCTGGAAGCGGCTTTTTATGGACCGGCGAAAACAACCCTTCCGCCTCGAGCCGCTGCTTCAGCTGTTCGTAGGCTAGATAGAGGCTTCCGACACCTTCCGGCTGCATTTCTTTGACATAAAGCTGATAGTTGCCGTTCGGTTCATAGACGGAAATTTCCCCGCGCGCGAGCACGTTCATCCCATCTTCAGGGCGGAACGGCAAATGCTGGTTGTAGCCGGCGAACATGACGGCGGCAATGCGTCCTTGGCTGTCTTTCAACGTAAAATACATATGGCCGCGCGAATGCTGCTTAAAATTCGAAATCTCGCCCTTCACCCATAGATCGCGCAAATGCGGGTCGACATCGAACTTGCGTTTGATGTACTTCGTCAACGCCCCGACCGTCACATATTTCACTTCCACTGATCCTGCCCTCACTTTGCGGCCAGCTGCCGTGCCGCTTCAATCGTGTTGTGCAAGAGCATTGTAATCGTCATCGGCCCGACTCCACCCGGCACCGGCGTCATATAGCCAGCCACTTCTTTCACAGCGTCAAAATCGACATCGCCGCACAATTTGCCGTTCTCAAGCCGGTTGACGCCGACGTCGATGACGACCGCCCCGGGCTTGATGTGTTCCGGGCCGATGAGGCGCGCCTTGCCGACAGCGACGATCAAAATGTCCGCCTGCCGAGTGATGGCGGCCAAATCCGGCGTTTTCGAGTGAGTGTAGGTGACGGTGGCATGTTCGCGCAAAAACAGCTGGCCAACCGGTTTGCCGACGATGTTGCTTCGGCCGACGACGACGACGTGCTTGCCGGCGATGTCAATGCCGGCCGATTGCACCATCACTAAAATGCCATGCGGAGTGCAAGGGAGAAACGCCCGTTGGCCGATCATCATTTTTCCGACATTGATCGGGTGAAACCCATCGACATCTTTTTCCGGTGCGATCGTTTCAATGACCGACCATTCGCAAATGTGATCCGGCAGCGGCAGCTGCACTAAAATGCCGTGCACCGCCGGATCGACGTTTAACTCGCGGATTTTCGCAAGCAGCGTCTCTTCGTCGATCGCCGCCGGAAACGTGTAAAGGAACGAGCGAATGCCGACCTCGGCGCACGCTTTTTGTTTTCCTTTTACATACGAATGCGATGCCGGATCGTCGCCGACTAGAATGACGGCCAGCCCCGGCTCAACGCCGTCCGCTTTCAACTGTGCGGCTTCATCCGCCAATGCGGTGCGAATCGTCCTCGCCATCTCCGTTCCGCTAATGATTTGTGCTGTCATCGTGTTTCGTTCCCCTCTCCTCGTTCATCGTTCGATATCTGCCCGCGATGCAGCCGGTTTTATTTTTGCAGCGCCGCCTTCACTTTCGAAAGCACGCCGTTGACAAAACTTCCGGATTTCCAATCGCCGAATTTTTTCGCCAGCTCGACCGCCTCATCGAGGCTGACGCTTACCGGCACATCATCGGCGTATTTCATCTCGTACGTCGCCATGCGCAAAATGGCGCGGTCAACGTTGGCGACGCGTTCAAGCGTCCATTTTTCCAAATTGGCGCGCAACAGCTCGTCAATCTCCTCCTGGTGCTCGACGACGCCAAAGACGAGCTGGCGCAAAAACGGGTCGATGTCGCCGCCGCCCGTGACATTGTGGAGCGCCTCGTCTGGTGGAATGCGTCCGACATCGATTTGAAACAGCGCCTGCAACGCCTTTTCCCGTGCTTCATGCCGCTTCATGGCGGTCCCCCTTTCCAAAAAAACGAACATTCACAATGAAATCATATCATATTTTTCGGAAAAAGCCAGCCTTTTCCCACAAATCATTCGCGCTGCCGTTGGTTGCGCCATAACGGCCTCGTTCATTACAATAACAAACTTTGGCCAAAAAAACAAAAAGGCAGCCGCCGAAAAAGCAACTGCCTTGCGAGATCACTGTTCGACCACGCCTTGTTCCTGCTTGCCGCCCTCAAACTGGATGCCGACGATATGAACGTTCACTTCGCTCGCCTCGAGGCCGGTCATGTTCCAAAGCGCCTGGCGCACATTTTCCTGCACCTTTTTCGCCACGTTCGGAATCGATGCGCCAAACTGGACGAGGCAATAAAGATCGATGACGACGCCGTCGTCGCGCAAATCAACCTTGACGCCTTTGCCATGGTGTTTCTTTCCAAACCGCTCGGCGACGCCGGCGGCAAAATTGCCGCGCATTTGCGCGATGCCGTCGACTTCTGACGCCGCGATGCCAGCGATCACCTCAATCACTTCCGGTGCAATTTCCACCTTGCCGAGCGCCGGGTACACTTGCTCTGTTTCAAAGACATGCTCAGACATAAGGCACCTCCTATTCCGCCTTCATAATATCATATAACTCCAAAAACTTCGTATTAAACTCACCGCTTTGAAAATTCTCATGCTCCATTAATTTTATGTGGAACGGAATCGTTGTATGAATGCCTTCGATGATAAACTCCGAAAGCGCCCGTCTCATGCGGGCGATCGCTTCCGCACGCGTCGGCGCATGAACGATCAATTTGGCGATCATCGAATCATAATACGGCGGGATCGTATAGCCTGGATAGACGGCGGAATCGACGCGCACGCCCGGGCCGCCCGGCGGCAGGTACATGGCGATTTTCCCCGGCGACGGCATAAAGTTTTTCGCTGGATTTTCGGCGTTGATCCGGCACTCGATCGCCCAGCCGTTAAACGTGACGTCCTCTTGGGTGATCGACAGCTTTTCACCGGCGGCGATGCGGATTTGCTCCTTGACCAAATCGATGCCGGTGATCAGTTCGGTGACCGGATGCTCGACTTGAATGCGCGTATTCATCTCCATGAAGTAAAATTGCTTGTTCCGGTGGTCATAAATAAATTCAACCGTGCCGGCGCCGGTGTAGTTGACCGCTTTTGCCGCCTTGACGGCTGCCTCGCCCATCTTCCGGCGCATCTCGTCGTCAATGGCCGGCGACGGCGCTTCCTCGACCAGTTTTTGCAGCCGGCGCTGGATCGAGCAGTCGCGCTCACCGAGATGAATCGTATTGCCGTACGAATCAGCGAGCACTTGAATTTCGACATGGCGGAAATCTTCGATATATTTTTCAATATAGACGCCTGGGTTGCCAAACGCCGTCGCCGCTTCCTGCTGGGTGATGTTGATGCCTTTGACGAGCTCGCCTTCGTCGCGGGCGACGCGGATTCCTTTCCCGCCGCCGCCGGCCGTCGCTTTAATGATGACCGGATAGCCGATCTCTTCGGCAATCGCCCGCGCCTCATCAAGGCTTTCGATAACCCCGCGCGACCCAGGCACGATCGGCACCCCCGCCTCGCGCATCGTCTCGCGAGCGATGTCTTTCATGCCCATTTTTGCAATCGCTTCCGGACTTGGGCCGATAAATGTCACGTTGCATTCACGGCACAGCTCCGCGAACGCTTCATTTTCCGCCAAAAACCCGTAACCGGGGTGGATGGCGTCACAGCCAGTCAGCGTGGCGACGCTCATAATGTTTGTGAAATTTAAATAGCTGTCTTTCGAAGCGGTCGGCCCGATGCAGTACGCCTCATCAGCCAGCTGCACGTGCAAGGCGTCGCGGTCGGCTTGCGAAAAGACAGCGACCGTCTCAATCCCAAGCTCGCGGCAGGCGCGGATGATGCGGACGGCGATTTCCCCGCGGTTCGCCACCAACACTTTTTTGATCATCGTCCGTTCTCTCCCTTATTCAGGCTTGACTAAAAACAACGGCTGGCCATATTCGACGAGCTGGCCGTTTTGCACCAACACCTCGACAATTTCGCCATCGACTTCCGCTTCAATTTCATTAAACAGCTTCATCGCCTCGATGATGCAAACGACCGTATCTTTTTTCACTTTGTCGCCCGGCTTCACATACGGCGGCTTGTCCGGCGCCGGCGCTGCGTAGAACGTGCCGACCATCGGCGAAGTAATTTGATGCAAGTTGCCTTCCACAGCCGGCTTTTCTTCTTTGACTACCGGCGTTTCCGCTTTCGGTGCCGGCGCTTCTGAGGCCGCTGCTTGAACGGGAGCAGCTGCCGAAGCCGGTTCGACCGCGGCCGGAGCGGCAGGCGCCGGCGGCGCGACCGCCGTCTGTGCGGCCGCAGCCGACGCAACGGCGACAGCAGCCGTTCCTTTTTTCATATGTACTTTTGTTTCGCCTTGTTCGTATACGAATTCGTCAATTGAGGACTGGTCGACCAAGCGGATCAATTCACGGATTTCTTGAATTTTCATCGATCTCACACCTTTCTCCAAGTATCGTGCAGCCCGTTCCTTTCTGGCGGTGCCTAAACGTGTCCATAACGATTATACACACAACAGTAGGACAAACAAAAGACTTTTCCGCAAAAAAAGAAGCTGCCCTAAAGAGCAGCGCGTTCATCCAGCCGGCTGAAACTCAACCGTCACGTATTCAGCATCGGGTATTTCTTTTTTCACCATATGAATGACTTCATTCGCCGATTTCGCTGAGCTTTGTTTCGCTTTGATCGTCACGCGCACTTGGTTGTCATCGGCGCGCACGAGCACGTCTTCATAACCGCCTTTTGATTTGATGAGCGTCTCCAACGTGGCTTCTTTTTCGGACAATGCTTGCAATTTTTCAATTTTGTCGAGCGCTTCATTTTTTTCTTCCGCTGTCGCGTTCGCTGAAGCGACAATGGCGTTCAGCTCATCGCGCAGCCGGCTCCGTTCATCCTCAATTTTCATGCGCAGCGCTGTAAACAAGTCGTCGCCCGTTTCGCCAGACGCGGACGGCTTTTTCGCCTCTTCGACAGCGACGCTCGGCTGATCGGTTGTTTTTTCCGTTTTCTTATTGGCGGTAAATGCCGGACTGTCGTTCATATTTTTTGGCGCTGTCACGTAATAGACCGACAGCACAACGACCAAGCTCAACATCGTCAACAGCCATACGGTTTGTTTTTTCAACATGCCGATCTCCTCCCCTTACCCGGTCATTTTTTCGGCAAGACAGCGACGCGGTAGCTCGGAACGTTTAACACGCGCGTCACCGCCTCGACGATCCATTTTTTGATTTGCAAATTATCCGCCCCTTTGGCGACAACGAGAACGCCGCGGATGTCCGGCTTTTTCGTGGCGACGACAAGCGGCGTTTCTTCTTCGCCGTTATGAATAATGATGACTTCTTCATTGGTCGACTCGTTTTCGATCGTCCGCTTCCCGCCTTCCTTGTCGCTCTCTTCCGTTGTCTGCTGCTGAGTCGAACGCTTTTTCTCATACAGTTTCAACTCCGTGGAATCGAGATTGACGACGACCGTGACATCATCCACCCCTTCGATCGCCTCAAGAGCGGCTTTCAGTTCTTTTTCGTACCGCTCCTCATAGGCGGCGATCACTTTCTCTTTCGTCTCCTTGCTTGCCAGGAATGCCGGCTCGGCTGGAGCGGACGGCTGCCCGGCGGAAGGCTTCGCTTCGGCTTCCTCTCCACTGTTTGCCCAATGGCTTGCCGCCATCAAGGCGACACCAGCCAACAGCAGGACGACGACGTACGAAAACGGCCATTTTTTCTGTGCTCCTTCCCCGTCTTTCGGCGCTGAAGAAAAGAGCCGTTTGATGAGCGGCAACATCCCCCCTCTATTCCCTCCCCCTAAATTGCACGTCAATTTTATCTTCATCGATTTCCCATCGGCCGGCGAGAAAAGCGCGCACCTCCTCTGCCAGCGAAGCATCGCCCTCCGGCAAAGCCGGCGGCTTCGTCGTATCGATGACAACCGGTTCCACCGAACCGGCTGACTTCTGTTTCGAAAGGACGACCTCAATCGTCTTGATGTCATCCGGCATGCGCCAGTCGTCGCCTGGCTTGGCGTAAACGTTGACATCCGCTTTCAGCCCATACTTTTCCATCAACTCCTCATTGACATCGTTTTCGAGCTGGACAGCCATTTGTTTTAAAATATATGCGCGTTGCGAGGCTTGTATTTCTTTTTTCTGCTGTTCGATTTGATTTTTTATTGCCTCCTCCCCCGCACGGCCGTTGGAAAAATGGACGAGCGCCGACGCGATGAGCTGCTCGGGATCAACGGAAGCGAGCCTGAGTACCGGAGCGAGCATCACGAGAACGAGCATAAGCCCGACAGCCATTTTCACGTATTTTTGCATCGTCCCCGACGGCAGCAAAAAATCGATGATGATAGCAAACAACAAAAACAAAATGATGTTTGTCACCCACTCAATGACTAGCTGCATAGCGCTCCCCCTAGCGGACCATCATCGTAATGTTCCCGGCCATCACCATGACGGTGAGGCTTAAGAAAAACATGAGCGACACAATGAGCAGCGCCGCCAGCACGTAAGCGATGCTTTTGCCGATGATGTTGAGGCAGGACAATACCGGTCCGCCGCCAAGCGGCTGCAGAAGAGCAGCCGATAGTTTGTAGACGATGACGATGGCGAAAATTTTCACCGCTGGAAAGATGGCGATCATGAGCAAAATCGCCGCCCCGACCAACCCGACCGTATTTTTCAACAGCATGGAAGCGGCGACGACCGTATCGGCGGCATCGGTGAACAGCTTGCCGACGACCGGGATGAAATTGCCGGTGACAAATTTCGCCGCCCGGAGCGCCACGCCGTCAGCCACGGCCGCTGTCGCTCCTCGCACGGACATGACGCCAAGGAACACGGTCAAAATGAGGCCGAGCAAACCGAGGGAGGCTTTGTTGAGCAAATCGGCGAGCTGAGTCGCCTTGTAACGGTCGCTGAGCGTGCTGACGACAGAAAGCAGCGCAGCCAAAAGCAAAAGCGGCAAGGTGACGTATTCAACGACCGTGCCGGTGGTGTTCATCACAAACAAAATGATCGGGTGGAAAAACGCCGCCGACGCGACCCCGCCGGAAGTGGCGAGCAGGGCGAGCAGCAGCGGAACGAGGGCGATGATGAAATGGCTCATCGTCCGCACCGCCTCAAGCGCATAATCCGCCGCGAGGCGAAAGCTGTTTAAGGCGATCAACAAGAGCACCATATAGACGACCGCCTGGGCGATTTTGCTTACTTCCTGCTGAGCGAACGCATTTTGCAGCGATTGCAGCACCGTGCTGAAGACAGCAAGCAAAATGAGCGTGCCGAGCAGTTTGCCGTTCACCTGCAGTTCATAAAACAAATAGCGGGCGAGCGCCTTCAGCCATTCGGCCGGCGACCATTGCTTGTCGCCGCTTAAAAAATCGGTGAGCGGCCCTTTCTCGCTTTCCGGCAAAAACCCTCCATACTCGCTGACGATCGTTTCCCAATAGCGGCGGATATCGCTCACATCGAGCTGAGCGAGCTGCTCGCTGACCGACGGTCCATCGCTTGCGGCTTGTACGACCAACGGACAAAAAAAGAGAGAAAGCAGCCCGACAATAAGGAACGCTGTTCGCTTCAATCCGTTCCCCCCTTTAGCGCGCCGACGGGATGAGGCCGATGACCGCTTCAATGATCGCCGTCAAAATCGGGACCGCCAGCGCCAAAATGATGATTTTTCCGCCGAGCTCAATTTTGGCGGCGATCGCCCCTTGGCCGGCGTCTTTGGAAATTTGGGCAGCGAACTCGGCAATGTAGGCAATGCCGATGATTTTCAGCATCGTCTCTAAATACACCATCTGAATATGGGCGCCTTCGGCCATTTTTCGCAACATCGCCAAAATGCTGCTGATTTGATCGACCAACAACAGAAAAATGGTGCAGCCGACAAACACGGTCAACAAAAAGGCGAGATTCGACTTTTGCTCTTGCAGCAACACGACCAAAAACGTCGCGATCAACCCGAGGCCGACGATTTGCAAAATGTCAATGGCCGATCCCTCCTACCCGCGGAACAAAAAGACATCCTTGATTTTTTGGAACAAATCGCTGACGATGGAAGCGACCATAAACAAAATATAAATAAAGCCGAGCAGCGTCACCCATTGGGCGTATTCTTTCCTCCCCATCTGATCGAGCACCGTATGCAAAAACGCGATGACGATGCCGACGCCGGCGATTTTCAAAATGAGATCGACATCGATGCCCATGATTCTGCCTCCTGTCTACATGAGTAAAATGACGAGCAGCAGGCCGGCCAACACGCCTAAACTTTTCGCCATCTTGGCGTAGCGCGCCTGGTTGTCTAGCGCTTCCGCTTCCTCCCGCTCAAGATGGGCGAGCGCCAGCGCGATTTGCCTTTGCTGGGTGAGCCGGTCGTATTGGCCAAGCGTGGCGCCAAATTGTTTCATCACTTCAAATTCTCCTTGCTTTAGAGCGGTTTTTCCCCATACGGCTCGCAAGCTTTTTTCCCATGCCTCGGCGGCGCTCGTTTCTTCTGTGCATAACGCGGCGGCAAACCGCTCGAACAATTCGGACAACGGGGCGGCCGTTTGCCGGGCGAGATGCATAGCGGCGTCGGCAAGCGGCGTATGGCCATACATCACTTCCGCCTCAAGCGCCCTCAGCGCCGCTTTCAGCTGGCGGAGCTGGCGCGGCCGCTCGTGCAACACGCGGGCGGCGGCAAACCCAAGCCATGTTGAGGCGGCGAGAATCAACAGAGCGCCAAACCATTTCATCGATGGACCACCGCCCTTTCATACAGCACCGTTCCGCCAGCGTCGAGAATGCGTCGGATTGAGCCGGGATGGGGAATGTTCGTCAGCTCAATAAACCGTTCAAACACCTTTTGTTCCATCACCGGTCCGAGCGTCGGACGCTGCCAGACGTCTTGGATGTTGCGGCCGTGCACAGTCGTCCATACAGAGACGCCAGCATTGGCCGCTTCAAGCACTGCCTCGCTGTCCTCCTCGCGCCCGATTTCGTCGACAATCATGACATCAGGGCTCATCGAGCGGATCATCATCATCATCCCTTCCGCTTTCGGGCAGGCGTCCAACACGTCAAGGCGCGGGCCGAACGAAAACTGAGGAATCCCTTTCACACAGCCAGCGATTTCCGATCGTTCGTCAACGATCGCCACCTTTTGCGCCGGAATGCGCCTCGTCCCGCTGCTAATCAAGCGCGCCGCATCGCGCAGGAGCGTCGTTTTTCCCGTCTGCGGCGAGCCGATGATCATCGTATGACGCCAGCGGCCGTCGTACACATACGGAATCAGCGGCTCGGCGATGCCGATCTGTTCCTTGGCGATGCGAATGTTAAACGAGGAAACATCGCGGATCGCTTTCACCTTGCCCCCTTCAGTAATGACTTTGCCGGCCAGCCCAACGCGATGCCCCCCCTCAATCGTCATAAATCCGCGCTTCAGCTCTTCTTCGACGGCATAGATCGAATAATGACTCAATTTGTTGAGCAAATGCACGCCGTCTTCTTTCGTCACTTCATACGGCAGCAATCGGGCCGTTCCGTCGACGATCACCTCAAGCGGCCGGGAGACGCGGATGCGGATTTCTTCAATTCCGCGGCGGCATGAAGGAAGATGGTGCTGCAACGCGGCGGCGACCGTTTTCGGCAAAATTCCCCACACCGCTTCCATGGCCCTCCCCCTTTTCTTGTGGACTAGTTCATATGTATGGGCGGAATGCGCCGTTTATGCCTTACTTGTAAATTGCGAACAAAATGAGCGCGATCCCGAGCGCCACAAGCCCAAGCCGTGAAAACGAGAGCTCGTCCGCAAGCGAAAGCAGTCCAATCGCCATGGTCACCATCATGACGGTTGGACCGACGACAGCAAGCGCGGCATTAACGGCAAGCGCTTTTTTCACGTCATTGAACACAAGCATCAACAGCGCCGCGCTCAGTTCAATGAACGCGGACACCATCCGCATGCCAGCCATGGCCATAACGGACGGGTCGATTGATCGCAGCCAATGTTTCATGTTCCCCTCCTGTTTTGCCAAATGGGATCGATTAGTACAAACGTATGCGAAAACAAGCCGTTTCAGAAGAAGTTTTTACTGAGGAAAACGATGGGGGAGAGCAAAACGTCGCCCATTTTGCGCATAAAAAACACCGCCCCGGAAGGTGTCCGAGACGGTGCCTGTCGGGCTTGCGCTTACGCCCGCGAAACGTACGTGCCGTCGGCCGTATTAATGATGAGCGTGTCGCCTTCGTTGACGAAAAACGGCACTTGAACGACAAGGCCGGTTTCGAGCTTCGCCGGCTTCGAACCGCCAGAAGCGGTGTCACCTTTAATGCCCGGCTCTGTTTCGACGACTTTCAGCTCGACGGTGTTCGGCAACTCGACGCCGATCGTTTCGCCTTGGTACATCATAATAAATACTTCCATATTCTCTTTCAAGAACTTCAATTCATGCTCGATTTGTTTCGCCGGCAGCTCGATTTGTTCGTACGTTTCCATATCCATAAAAACGTGTTGGTCGCCGTTGGCGTACAAATATTGCATTTTGCGTGTGTCGATTTGCGCCCGGTTCACTTTTTCGCCGGCGCGGAACGTCCGCTCCTGAATGGCGCCGGTGCGCAAATTGCGCAGCTTCGAACGGACGAACGCCGCCCCCTTGCCCGGCTTGACGTGCTGGAATTCAAGGACGCGCCAAATCTCGCCGTCCACCTCAATCGTAAGTCCTGTGCGAAAATCGTTGACTGAAATCATTAGCCGAAATCCTCCTCACGCAATCCATTATAAAATGATCAGTTCTTTTGGCGAATGGGTGAGCGCTTCGTTCCCGTCAGCAGTGATGACCGTATCGTCCTCGATGCGCACCCCGCCAAGCCCCGGGATGTAAATGCCCGGCTCGACGGTGACAACCATGCCTGGCTCAAGCACGACATCCGAACGGAACGAAAGCGTCGGCCCTTCGTGAATTTCCAATCCAATCCCATGGCCGGTCGAATGGCCGAAATAGTCGCCATACCCTTTTTCGCGGATGTAATCGCGCGTGAGCGCATCAGCCTCTTTGCCGGTCATGCCTGCCCTGAGCCCGTTCATGCCGCGTTGCTGCGCTTCAAGAACGATGTCATAGATCGTCCGCAGCTCCACGCTAATGTCGCCGACGGCGACCGTTCTCGTAATGTCGGAACAATACCCTTTATAGTAAGCCCCGAAATCAAGCGTGACGAGCTCGCCGCGCTCGATCGTTTTCTCTGACGCCACCCCGTGCGGCAGCGCCGAACGGTAGCCGGAGGCAACGATCGTATCAAAGGAGGACGAAGACGCCCCTTGTTTGCGCATAAAAAATTCCAGCTCATTCGCCACTTCGATTTCTTTAACGCCTGGACGGATGAACGACAAAATGTGCGAAAACGCCGCATCGGCGATTTCTGCTGCTTCCTTTAATATCTTAATCTCTGCCTCTGACTTAATCAAGCGCAATTTTTCTACGAGCCAAGACGTTGGCACGAGTTCAGCGCGGATGGCTTCTTCATACGACTTGTATGCGGCATAGGTGACATGTTCTTGCTCAAAGCCAAGCCTCTTGATGCCAAGCCGCTTCACCTGATTGGCAATTTCTTCGATGATCGGCCCGCTGTGCTGGACGACTTCAAACCCTTGGGCTTGCCTCGATGCTTGTTCGACGTAGCGGAAGTCCGTAACCAACACCGCCCCTTGACGGCTGACAAGTACAGCGCCGGCCGTGCCAGTAAACCCGGTCAAATAGCGGCGGTTGTAGCCGTTTGTTACTAACAGCCCGTCGATATGCTGCTCGTCAAGAAGCTCCCGAAGCTTTTCCAGCTTTTCCATGTTTCCGTCTCCTCTTCCCTTAGAGTGTGCTCGTCTCCTTGGCTGCCTGCGTCGAGAGCGGAGAAAATCTTCGCGGTCAGGATGACGCGAAAAACCTCGTAGGCGCGCCAGTTTCACGAGCGCCCGCAGCAGCCATGGACTGATGCTGAAACATGCAAAACCTTCTTTATTTTACCATAAAGATGGTCGTTTCCGCTAGACGTCCGCGCGGCGCTTGATGCAGCACTTACTTCAGCGGATGAGAGCGAAAAGAAGCTTCGTCAGTTTCCTTCATTTGCCGCCTCTTTTCCGACATTTAACGCCGTTCGATTCATTTCTTGCGTTTCAAAAGAAATCGAATACCCGACAAATACGCCATATAAAATGTATAAGCAAAGCGTCGTAATAATCGTATTCGTTTCTAAATCTGCAACTGGTTGGACGTTTGGAAACAGTGGATTAAACAAATAAAAGACCATCATCCAAAGCACCACGCCATATACCATTCCCGCCCACATACCGGCGATCTTGCGCAGGAACGCGTAGTACAAAAGCGCCGCCGCAATGGAAATGATGCCGATCAGCACGATGGCCGCATAATTGCCGGCTTTCCCATATTTCCAGTCCCCGGCCACCCACGGGATGAGAATCATATTCGGACTGATTTCACTGAAATGGAAAAAATAAGCCAAATAGCCGATCAAACTCCAAAACACCCCGCCGACAAACCCGATGATGATCGTTTTTTGTATGAGCGTCATCGGCCGCTCCGTCTCCTCCTGCTCAAGCTTCCCTTTTTGTTCCGCCATCATCGTACACCTCCTTGTCTGTTAGTATGACCGACAGCCGACCATCCCATGAATCAAACGAAAAAATGACCGCCCTTGTGTAAATCATGGATTTTTTGGAAATCATAATCGTAGCATCAACCTAGAGGTTTCCGGATATTTCTTGTAGAATAAAATAATAAACATAAAAAATAGGTTGGTGTTGGCCTGATGAAATCATCAATGGAGAAACCGTTATACGGCGGCCAAGCGGTCGTTGAAGGGGTGATGTTTGCTGGCAAGACGCACTCCGTCACCGCTATTCGCCGCCATGACGGGACGATTGACTATTTTACGCTGCCTCGCCGCAGCCATCCGACGCTGGCTGCCCTGAAAAAAATCCCGTTTGTCCGCGGCATTGTCGCCATTATTGAGGCGAGCGCAAACGGGGCCAAGCATTTGCAGTTTGCCAGCGAACAATATGAGGCGTCCTCGGACGAAAAACAGGCCGCCGAAGAAAGCCGCTCCAAATTCGGGCTGATTCTCGGCGCCGCCGTCATCGGCGTGCTATCGTTTTTATTCGCCAAAACCATTTTTACGCTCGTTCCGGCGCTCGCCGCCGACGCCTTTAAACCGCTCGTACCGGGGAAAATGGGGCAAATTTTGCTTGAAGGAGCCTTTAAGCTTGCTCTTTTGCTCGGCTACATTTACTTTATTTCATTGACGCCGCTTGTTAGGCGCGTGTTCCAATACCACGGGGCGGAACATAAAGTCATCAACGCCTTTGAAGCGGGGTGGCCGCTCACTGTTGAGCACGTCCAGCGCGCCTCGCGCCTTCACTACCGATGCGGCAGCAGCTTCATTTTATTTACGGTCATGATCAGCTTATTCCTTTATTTGTTCGTGCCGACGGATCCGCTTTGGCTGCGAATCGCAAACAGGCTCGCTTTAATTCCTGTCGTGCTTGGCGTTTCGTTTGAAGTCTTGCAGTTTACAAATAAATTGAGAGATATTCCGCTGCTTCGCTGGCTTGGTTATCCCGGGCTATGGCTGCAGCGGTTGACGACAAAAGAACCGGACGATGACCAAGTGGAAGTGGCCATCGCCTCGTTTCAGCGGCTTCTCGATTTGGAAGCGGAAGCCGAAAGGAAACAAGCGGTGCAGTAATCGATCAAAGGGGGTGGACTCATTGCGGCGCCGGGCCATTCATCCGCTTGTCGGGCTTATGATTTTGCTTGGAACGCTTGGCATTGTCTATACCCTTTTTGCCCATCCGACGGTGCTGTTCCGCCAGCTGTTGTTTGTTGCGCTGTTTTTGGCCGCCATTTATCTCTTCTACCGGTTCGTATACCAACGCCGCACCGATAAAGATCGGTTATCGTATTTAAAGGCGGTGCGGCAGTCGAAAAAGCTCCATCCCCGCTCCGGGCGCAAACAAGCAAAGCCGGCGAAACTGAAGCGGCCGCTGAAAAAACGGACGGCCATTCCGCACTTGACCGTGATCGAGGGCAAAAAAGGCAAAAAAAAGAATCGAGCTTCGTTTTAGCTTGATTCTTTTTTGTTTGCCTCTGCCGTTCAGCTGAAAAATCGGCGGCAGAGGTGTGACCTATTGTCGCTTTCCCGTCTAGTACGCCCATTGGCGCAAAAACTGCCGCGTCCGCTCGCGTCCGTAATCGATCAGGCGCCGGCGCGCTTCCAGTTCGATGGAAAATTCCGTAGAAATAACGTTGTCCACCGGCAAAAAGACGATGTTTTTTTCATGGCGACGCGAAATGTAGCGCGCATCATGCGCCTCTCTCATGGCCGCAAACAGCGCCTCATACAAATCGAGCGCATTGGTGATCGTTCGTTTCGGCCGCTCCCCTGGTTTTGGGCTCAGCTGAACGCCCAGCACCGGCCGTTTTTTCTTCTTTTCTTCATCGAACAAAAACAGCGGAAAGTTGCTGAGCACCCCCCCGTCGACAATGAAAGCCACACCGTTTCGCCCGCGAAGGCGGACCGGCTCAAAGAAATAAGGAATGCTGATGCTCATCCGCACTGCCTTGGCGATGGAAAACGACCCAGGGTCAATGCCGTATATGGCTAAATCGTCCGGCAGCACGACGATGCGCCCGTTCGTCACATCGGAAGCGACGATATACAAACTGCCGGCCGGCACATCTTGAAACGTCCGCACGCCGCGGGCGGCGAGCGCCGCCTCGAGCCACCGCTCAAACGCCTTTCCTTGATACAGCCCAAGATGCCAATACAAGCGCACCCATTTCCAAAGCGAAAACGGAATCCATAGCGGCCGTTCATCCAAAAACTGCTCCAACTCCAACTCCTCAAGCAGTCGGGCGATGTCGCGGGCGCTGTAGCCTGCCGATAGCAACGCCGAAAGCAACGCTCCCGCACTCGTGCCGGCAAGCCGCTTCCAGCGCAGACCTTTTTCCTCAATCGCTTCATACGCTCCAAGCAACGCAAACCCTTTCACCCCGCCGCCGGAAAAGACAAGATCAATGTCCACCGCCGCCTCCCCCTTTTTGCCGTTTATACATATGTAAGAAAAAAGGAGGGCATTTAGTACGGCAAACAAAAAAGAGCAAGCATCGGCTTACTCTCCTTGTTCATTGCGCTTTTGGACATCGCGCAGCGCTTCAAGGCGGCGTTCGTCCTCTTGAAAATACTGCACCAAATCGCCGATCCGGTCGATGGCGTTCCAGCTCAAATGGTGTTCAATCCCTTCCACGTCGCGGTAAATGTTTTCTTCGCTGACACCGATCAAACGGAGAAACTGCTCAAGCAGCTCATGGCGGTAGACGAGCCGCTGGCCGATTTTTCTTCCTTTTGGCGTCAAGACGAGTCCGCGGTATTTCTCATACACTAAATACTCATCTTTATCGAGCTTTTGCACCATTTTCGTCACCGAGGAGGGATGGACGGACAACGCTTCAGCGATGTCAGAGACGCGGGCATAGCCCTTTTCTTCAATCAAAATGTAAATTTGCTCAATATAATCTTCCATGCTTGGTGTCGGCAACGTTTGTCCCCTCCCATTACATTTGTCTGCCGCAGACAAGTGCAGCGGCCGTCAGCATCTCTCATGAACATTGCCGCTTTGCCCGCTTCGGCTAGACGCTGCCGGGCCAGTCGGCCGCCCAGGCAAACAAAAAATAGCAATCAATCCCATTATACCATGAAGGGAACATTACGTAAAATACTGCACTTGGGCCGATGGAAAAAAGCGAGCAATATACGAGCGCATGGTTTCCTCCAGCTCCCGCGCTTCCTCGTCACGGTACACATATTTGCCGATGCCGTACCGCCCCCACTTATACTTGCGCTTCGATTCGTCCAAATCGAGCTTGGTTTTCGGGTAACGCTGCTCGATGACCCGCTTGGCCGGCTTGGTAAACCGATGCTGGATGAGCTCAAACGTCAAATCAGATAAGTCCACCCCTTCCAATTGCCGGGCGAGCTCCTGAAACAATTCAAAATACCCTTGTTCCCAGCCGTCATGCCGGTAAATCGGCGCGACGACAAAGCCGAGCTTATAGCCGGCACCGGCCACTTTGCGCGCTGTTTGAAGCCGCGCGTCAAAGGAGGACGTTCCCGGCTCGAAATGGTTGATCACATAGCGGGAGTTGACGCTGAAGCGAAACCGCGTTTTGCCGTTATGCTTGGCATCAAGCAAATGGTCGACATGCTCATACTTCGTCACAAATCGGAGCCGCCCGTAGTCGGTCGCGCCAATAAACTCAATCGCTTTTTTCAGCGAATGGGTCAAATGATCGATCCCGACAATGTCGGACGTGCATGCCGCCTCGAAGCGAGTAATCTCGGGTGCGCGCTCGTCAATATACGTTTGCGCTTGAGCGAAAATGTCGTCCAAGTTGACATACACGCGGATATATGGCTTGCTTCCTAATGTCGTTTGCAAATAGCAATAATGGCAATGGCCCATACATCCGGTTGCCAACGGAATGGCGTATTCGGCTGACGGCTTCGATGAATCAAATTTCAGCGTCCGCCGCACGCCAACAACGAGCGTCGATTTCGCATTTCGATACCGGGCTAGCTCCGTCTCTCCCGGAATGCCGCGCACTTGGTTGTGCGATGTCGTCTCGCGAATCTCGATTCCCATTTGTGTAAATTTCTCGTACAATTCCTTTCCGAGCGGGTACGACAACGCCTCCGGTTCGAAATACACAAGTTTTGGCACAAACGGTTTCATCGTTTTCCCCCATTTCGTCCATCTTTACAGTTTAGTATGGACGAGAACGGGGGAGTCGTTATCTTACTTTATTTGGAATTCTTTTTTCGTTTCCTTGTCGCCTCCTCATCCACATCCATCCGCCTCCCAACGAAACCAGCGGGCATGGCCGTCGGTTTCGGCAACGATTTGCCGGCATTCTCGGCCATTGATCATGCGATCCAGATGCAGTTTCGGATCCCACATATTGTTATACACATGGAACAAATCCCGTTGGCGGCCGATTTCACGAAGCTGCTCAAGCAATCCACGCTTTGCCTCATCTGACATTTGGTTCGCGACATGCGTGTGGAAGATGCAAACAACGGTATCGGACGGAACTTGTGCAACAAGATCAGAGAGAAGTTCAACCCCGTCTCCCTCGATCAGACGAATCGGCGTTTGTTCCAGACATCGGGCTGCCTTTTCAAACAATTGGCGCCGGTCTTTATGTTCGGGCCAAATGAGCGCCTTCATCCATCGTCGATCATCCTCTTTTTTCAAGTCAATCACATGCAAATCGATACCGATCCGTTCAGCGACCGGCGGGCTTTCCGGCAACAATAATGGCCGTTGGTCGCCACGAATGTTTGATGCAATAAGGACATCAGAATCCAGATTTCCGTACGGACGCCCCCAGCCATAATCGTACCGGTACTGATCCCAAGCCAATTGCAGACCGGCGCTTGTGCCAATTTCAATGAGTGACAAAGGCTTTTTCACTTGTTCATAAATGCAACAAAACACGGGGTATAAATATGCACAACGCCGGACTTCATTGGTTTGCACGAGCCGGTGAACCAAAATGTTCTTTATATCCTCCCAGTAACGAAGACAAAAATCGCGAAAATAAGGAAAAGCAGCTTCCGGTGCCCGCGGCTCCTTAACAATACTTCCGTAAAATTCGCGCAACCCATGTTCATACCCTTTTAGCAACAAATCATGCACCGCTCCGAACAACAAGTTGGGAATCGGTTGACCGCTGCGGGCATGCGAAGCAAGATAGAGAAGCTTCTCATCTCTGGCAATATGGAGAGAAAGCTGTTCATACAACGGGCTAGAACCACGGCATTCATGAACAGCAAAACGTCGAAACCGTTCAGCGACCCATGTGAAATTCAACTTGATCATCTCCCTTATTCTTCGACTTTTCACAACATTCTTCGCTCTCTTCATGCCATTGAATTCCATCAACTAGAAACTCGATCCTTTCGCTTACTATATTCGTTCCAACATACAGATTGCCCTGCAAAACATTCGCACACCTTTGCGATTTGCCATGACAGCTCATGAACGCAATGATACAATAAAACTAAACTGAAAGGAGGGATGCAGAATGTCTCACGAGCTTGTCGAATTGCTTCGCTCGGTGCTGAAAGAGGAGTTGCAGCCGATTCATGAACGCCTCGACCGCCTAGAAGCCGGACAGCAACGCCTCGAAGAACGACAACAACGCCTCGAAGAACGACAACAACGCCTCGAAGAACGACAACAGCGCCTCGAAGAACAGCAACAACGCCTCGAAGAACAGCAACAACGCCTCGAGGAAAAGTTGGACCATTTCATTATCGAGACGCGCAGCCATTTCAAAAAAATCGAGGACGAGCTGGCCGACCATCGGCGCATGTTCGAGATATTGTCACATGATTGGCGCAACGCGAACATTGCGATTGAATATTTAAACCATAAGATCGGCCAGCACGATCTGGAAATTTATCAGCTAAAAAAGCGGCTCGAACTCCAAGAAACAAAGTAAAAGCGCATGCCCGATGACCGGCGCATACGCTCGAACCGCTTATCCCCGCTTGCGAATGCGGAAATTGTCTTCTAACAGCACCCAGTTTTCCGGATACGGATACCCGAGCACCCAGTAGCTGATTCCGCGCAATCCGTATTCTTTCACCAATTCAAATTTCGCCAACGCGCTGCGGGCGTCTTCAAACCATACTTCGTGCTGGCGGCCTTGCTCGTCCGTGTACCGGTAAAACGGCGAGGCGGCCGCCGCATCGTATTGGATGGACGCCCCGTAGCGAATGGCGCGCTCTAGCGCCTCTTTCGGACTGAACGTTTCCGCCTCTTGCCCTTGCACGTGCGGCAGCACCCAGTCGCGGGCATAAATTTGAAACCCCATCATGATTTTGCTACGCGGAATGGCGGTCACCGCATAATCGAGCACGCGCCGAATTTGATTCACCGGCGAAATGGCTTGCGGCGGCCCAAATCGGTAGCCCCACTCATAGGTCATAAGGACAACAAAATCAGCGATGCGTCCGTGGGCTGGGTAGTCGTGCGCTTCGTACAGCAGCCCTTTTTGTTCAGCGCTTATTTTGGGCGCCAGCGACGTCGATAAAACATACCCTTCGGCGTGAAGCCGGTTGGCCGCCCGCTGCAAAAACTCGTTATACCGCTTGCGGTCGGACGGATAGACATTTTCAAAATCGACATTCAACGCGCGGTACCCTTTTGCTCGCATCACTTGAATGACGTTGTCAAGCAATCGCGTTTGCAGCGCAACGTCGGCCAGAATCGTCTGCGCCAGCCTCGAGCCCGGGTCTTGGTACGTAAAGTTCGTGATCGTCATCATCGGCACGACACGGGCGGCATAAGCCGCCTGAATGAATGCTGTATCATTGATCGGATTGAGCCCGCCATCGGCGCGGATCGTGTAGGCGAATGGCGCGGCATAGGTCAAATGGCGGCCGACTTCGCGCACTTGCTCCGCTCCTTTCTCCCCTTGGTCCACCGTAAATGCGTTCACCTCGATGAGCGGCTTCGCCGGCGGGATGATGAGCCGCTGTCCGGGGACGATCCGGTTCGGATCGGTAATATCGTTTACTTCGATCAGCTGCTGAACCGTCACTCCGTAGAACGAAGCGATTTGCGCCAGCGTCTCCCCGCTTCGCACCGTATGGATGCGCGCTGGGATGAACAACGTTGTCCCTGGATAAAGGAGCGACGGATTCGTGATCCGGTTCGCCTGTATAATCGCTTCGACCGCCACTCCATACTGGCGCGCAATTTGCCATAACGTTTCCCCTGTGCGGACCGTATGGTAACGATATGGAACCGGGATGACGAGCGCTTGGCCAACGGCTAGCCGGTTCGGGTCGCTCAGTTCATTGGCGGCGACAATCCGCTCGAGTGGAACGCCGTAACGCTGAGCCAACTGCCAAAGCGTCTCCCCGCGCTTTACGACATGAACAATCATGACGCTCCCCCTTTCGTTCCCTCCTTTTACCACTATATTTTGGCTTTTGCCTTTTATGTAAAAAAAAAAAAACGCCGGTTCCTCTACGGAAACCAGCGTTTCATCCATTCAAACCCATTCGTATCGCCATTACAGGCCGCACTTCAGCTGCGCGCCGCAGTTGGTGCACGTGTTGCAGCCGCCGATCTCTTCGATCGTCCCTTCGCGGCAAATCGGGCAAATATTGCCGATTTCGGAACCGATTGTCACATCGGTGGCGCGCACATCTTGAATCGTATCAACGAGCACGACGGGGCGTTTCGTCTCTTTTTCCTCGAGCTCCTCTGGAAGCAGTTCAAGTTGCTCTTCAATCCGATTCTCCTCAGCCTTTAACGTCAACACTTGTGCATCGCGGCTGCCGTCGACATAGACGGTTCCGCCTTTCGCACCGCAACGCCATAAACGCTCGTACACTTTTTGCACTTGCTCGACGGTGTAGCCCTTCGGCGCGTTGACCGTTTTCGACAAGCTCGAGTCGACCCAACGTTGAATGATGCACTGCACATCGGCGTGCGCTTCCGGCGGCAAGTCCATCGCCGTCACAAACCAAGGCGGCAAGTGGTTCGGGTCGGCTTCCGGGTGTTTGTCCAAATATTCTTGGACGATGTCCGCTTTCACTTCGATAAATTTGCCCAAGCGCCCGCTCCGGTAGTACGAGAACGAGAAGTACGGCTCAAGCCCGGTTGAGACGCCGACCATCGTTCCCGTCGATCCTGTCGGCGCCACCGTCAGCAAGTGCGAGTTGCGGATGCCGTATTTCAAAATATCTTGACGAATATCTTCCGGCATCCGTTTCATGTAGCCGGTGTTGATGAACGCTTCACGCAGCTTGCGCGTCTCTTCCTCCGTTTCGCCGACAAGAAACGGGAAGCTGCCTTTTTCTTTCGCCAGCTCGATCGATGCCCGGTATGCGGTCGTGGCGATCGTGCGGAACAGCTCATCGACAAGCTGGTTTCCTTCCTCAGAGCCGTACGCTTTTTCGCAGTAAATGAGCAAGTCTGCAAGCCCCATGACGCCAAGGCCGATGCGGCGCTCGCCGAGCGCTTGTTTTTTGTTTTCCTCAAGGAAGTACGGCGTGGCGTCAATGACGTTGTCTTGCATCCGCACCCCGATTTCGACCGTGCGTTTCAGTTTTTCGTAGTCCACGACCTTCCGTTCTTTGTCGACCATGTTCGCCAAGTTAATGGCGGCCAGATTGCACACCGAATACGGTGCCAACGGTTGTTCCCCGCACGGGTTGGTCGCAACGACTTTTTGCCCGTACGCGCGGGCGTTCGTCATTTCGTTGGCGTTGTCGATGAAGAAAATGCCCGGCTCGGCCGAATACGTCGCGCAAATGTTGATCAGCTTCCACAGTTCGCGGGCACGGATTTTCCGGTAGACGCGGACGCGATAGCCCATTTTCTCCCATTCGCGTACATCGCCGACTTCATGCCATTTTTCGTTGTAAATGCGCATTTCCTCTTCGGAATAGGTTTCCACGTCCGGGAAGCGGAGCGCGTATTCTTCGTCCTTTTCGACCGCTTCCATGAACTCTTTCGTCAAGCAGACGGAAATGTTCGCACCGGTCAAAAAGTCTGGGTTGTGCACCGTATATGTACCGCCGGTGCGCAGTTTTTCTTCGGCGTCTTTGATGATGTCTTCGGTGAAACCGCCGTAGTCAGGCGCGTTCTTGTATCGGACGATCGCTTCGTACATCGCCCGCTCCCGCTCGGTGAGCGGCGTAAATTTCAGTTTGTCGCGCGCTGCTTTTTTGATGCCTTCGTCTTCCATATTTTCGAGCAGGTAGCGCAAAATGCGCGGGTTTTGCATTTTCGAGACGATGAATTCGATAATGTCCGGGTGCCAGTCGGCAAGCATAATCATTTGGGCGCCGCGGCGGGAGCCACCTTGCTCGACAAGGTGGGTCAGCTTCGCAATATCGTCAAGCCACGAGACCGACCCGGACGATTTGCCGTTCACCCCGCGCGCAAGCGTATGGCGCGGCCGCAATGTCGAGCCGTTCGTCCCAACGCCGCCGCCGCGGCTCATGATTTCCATCACCTGCTTCCGATGTTCGGAAATTCCTTCGCGCGAGTCTTTCACAAACGGCATCACATAGCAGTTGAAATACGTCACTTCCTTGCCCGAACCCGCCCCGTACAACACGCGGCCGGCCGGAACAAAATTCAAGCTTGCGAGCTCTTGATAAAACTTTTCGAACCACTCTTTCCGCTTTTCTTCCGTCTTTTCCACCGCCGCCAGCCCGGTCGCATTGCGCTTGGCGATTTGCTCATAGAAAATCTCGAGCGGCTTATCAATAATGTCGAGCGACCGAACCACAATGCCGGTCTCCGCCTCTTCCCCTTCGAGCACGTGCCGGTATTCGTCTTCAATCAACACGCGCGCCTTTTTCGCCTCCCAATCGATGTCGACGATAAACCCGAGCCCTCGTGCCGGGAATTTCGGATCCTCCTTGATCGTCAACACGACGAAGTCGCCCGGTGTGAGCGTCAGCTTCTCCGTATCTTTGAATGAATACCGGTCAAGCATGACCAAACGGGATACGCCTTTATGGGTGATGTGCATATCCGGCGTAATCGGATGCACTTGCGGAAATAGGCGGATATCCTCGTTCAGCTTGTCAATATTGATCTTCATTTTTTCGGATGACGCCACCGTCATTCTCCTATCTCTCCTCTTTTATATAATCTCTCATGTTTTTGGCAAAGTTGTCCTGTCTTCTCTACCTTACCATATCAAACAGAAAAAAACAATATATAGTATGATTTTTTATGAAAATCATACTATATATTGTTAAAGAGAACAAATGATTTCATTTTGTCAAGCAAAAAAAAACAAAACACGGCGAAAAGCGGAGAAAAACGGGGGAGTGCCGCTGTTTTTGCCGGAAAACGAACGATTTACCGCGTCGCTGCTCAGCGCTTGAAGTTCCATTCGTCGCTTTCGTATTTCGTCCGCGCCAGCTCTTCGACGTACGCCCGCTCTTCGGCGGTGAGCGTGTACGGTTCCAATACGATGTTCAATCCTTTTTCAAATCCTTTGTAAAACGCCTCTTTCGCTTCCTCGATCGTCACCGTGCGGCTCGTCAACTCATTGATCGCGACCGCCTTCTTTTTAAAATCGCGCTGCAGACGCTCTTTCACCCGCTCGTTTGGATATTTAAACAAGCTGAACAGCAAGTCTTCGTCCAAATCGAGCAAAATCGAACCATGCTGCAAAATGACGCCTTTTTGCCGCGTTTGCGCGCTGCCGGCGATTTTCCGCCCCTCAACGACAAGTTCGTACCATGACGGCGCGTCAAAACAAACAGCCGAACGCGGGCTGCGCAAATCGGCTTTCTCTTCTTCTGTCCTCGGCACGGCAAAATACGCATCCAATCCAAGATAACGAAATCCCTCTAAAATGCCTTGGGAAATGACGCGGTATGCTTCCGTCACCGTCTTCGGCATCGCCGGGTGCGACTCGGAGACGATCACGCTGTATGTCAATTCTTTATCGTGCAGGACGCCGCGCCCGCCGGTCGGCCGACGGACAAAGCCGAGGCCGTGCCGTTTGACCGCCTCTAAATCAATTTCTTTCTCCACTTTTTGAAAATAACCAATCGACAACGTCGGCGGATTCCAGCCATAAAAGCGGATCGTCGGCGGAATTTTGCCTTCGCTGTGCCAATCGAGAAGCGCCTCATCGAGCGCCATATTGAACGCCGGCGGGCAATAGCCGGAATCGATAAAGCGCCATACTTCTTTTGCCATCGTTCCACCTTCTCTATTGTTCCATACTCTAAACGCTGCGGCGGCTTGTCGACCACCGCCAAGGGGCGGGACGCTTTTGGCCGCCTTTATTAGTTTAGCAAACAACGCCGGTGAAGGAAAGAAAAATGGCATCACGAAAACCTCTTTGCTTCCCGGCGGCGACTTTATATAATAGGAAATAGCAGACGAAGCGAAAGGAGGCATGACGGGTGGAAGCATTGCTCATTATTCTCGGCGCAATCATCGTGTATTCCGTCATTACGTACTTCTGGCAGAAGAGAATTGTCAAAGCATTGACAGAGGAAGAGTTCCGCGCCGGTTATCGAAAAGCGCAACTCGTCGACGTCCGCGAACCGGATGAGTTTGCGGCTGGACATATTTTAGGGGCTCGCAACATCCCGCTCACGCAGCTTCGCATGCGCATGAAAGAATTGCGCAAAGACCAGCCGATCTATTTGTACTGCCAAAACGGACTGCGCAGCGGGCGAGCCGCGCAAATGCTCTACCGAAAAGGATACCGCGACTTGTACCATTTAAAAGGCGGATTTAAAACATGGACCGGGAAAGTGAAGAAAAAAGCGTAGCCCGTTAACCAAAAAGGCGCTCTGCCCAAACAGGCAGGCGCCTCTTTTCGCATGCGCTAGACCGCCGCAAATTCCGGCGGCAGGACGACCGCCTCAAGCACCGAAGCAGCCGCGCCGATGGCGCAGCTTTTCTCTTTCAGCTTGGAGGAGATGATGGACGGCTCGCTTTCTTTTTTGACGAGAATTCGCTTTCTCACTTCTTGGCGCGCCGGACCGATCACATACTCGCCCGCTTGGGCAATCGGACCGCCGATGATGACTGCTTCTGGATTGTACGCATAAATCACCTGCAACAATCCAACGCCGAGATAGCGCCCCGTTTCCTCCAAAATGCGCGCCAACTGTTCATCGCTTTCTGCTGCCAACGCCATCGCAGCGATGGAAAAGCGTTCATCGAGCCATTCGGAACGCCCTTCTTCAGCCAAACGGCGTTCAATGTATTTTTCCGACGCATACATTTCCCAGCAGCCGATGTTGCCGCAGCTGCAGCGAATGCCGTTGACATCGATCGTATGATGGCCGATTTCACCAGCTAGGCCGCTGACACCCCGATAGAGCTGATGGTGAAGAACGACGCCGGCGCCAATGCCGATTCCGGCGCTGATGTAAACAAAGTGGGCGAACTCGTTGCCGGCGCCGAACCACTTTTCTCCAAGCGCCGCCAGTTTCGCCTCATTCTCGACAATGACAGGACGCTCAGGCCACCGTTGCCGCAAAACAGCCGCCAAGGCGACATCGTCCCAGCGCAAGTTCGGAGCAAACACAACGGTCCCGCTTTCGGTATGGACGACGCCCGGCACGCCGATGCCGATTCCCATCACGCCGTACGGCGTCGCCGGCGCCCGGCGGATGGCCGCCTCGATGAGCTCCATCATTTCGCCGATGATCGCCTCCTGCCCTTCAGACGGGCGGAACGAACGCCGTTGCTCCCAAAGAATGTCCGCGTTTAAATTGGTCAACACGGCATACAAATAGTTCACCCCCAGCTCAACGCCGATAAGCGAGCCGGCGTCGGCGTTGAAGCGAAGCATGAGCGGCCGGCGCCCGCCGGTTGACTCGCCGATTCCGCTTTCATGGACGAAATGCTCGGCGATCAGTTCGTCAACAAGCGCGGAGACAGTGGCCTTGTTCAATCCGGTTGTCTTGGCGATATCGGCGCGCGAAATCGGATGCTGGTCGCGAATCAATTTTAAGACGAGCTGTTTATTCATTTTTTTTACAAGAGAAATGTTTCCTGTCCGCACGTCTCTGTCATCCTTTTCATTTGATTGATCGAATGTGTCTTGCGAAAGGGCAGGGGCGCCTCGCTATTATGGCGGTTGCTGCATCCGTCGATTCCTGCCGTGTTCGACTCTTGACCATCAGCTTTTTCGCCCAAGCCGTCGGGCGCCCGTGCACCGACTGTTAAGGCTAACTTCTCCATATGGACACATGCTTTTTCTTTCTTGATCTTAGTTTATATAATAAACTAATTCAACATTTCTGTCAATGACTCATCCGTCGTACAAAGAAACGGCCCGCTCCGTTAGGGAGCGAGCGCTCATCAATGCTCAAACATCAGTTGTCGCTATGTTTTGGTTTTTGATAGCGCAAAATCGGCTTGCGCGCCGCGGTCGTTTCATCAAGTCGCTTCACAACGGTCGTATGCGGCGCTTCTTGAACGATTTCCGGATTTTCCTCCGCCTCTTTGGCGATTTGGATCATGGCGTCAATAAACGCGTCGAGCGTCTCTTTCGACTCCGTCTCCGTCGGCTCGATCATCATGCATTCTTCAACGATGAGCGGGAAGTAAATCGTCGGCGGATGAAACCCGAAATCAAGCAGTCGCTTGGCGATGTCGAGCGTTCTGACACCGAGTTTCTTTTGCCGGCGGCCAGAGAGAACGAACTCGTGCTTGCAATGGCGGTCATACGGCAAATCGTAATACTCAGCAAGCCGACGCATCATATAGTTGGCGTTTAACACCGCATATTCGCTCACCGCTTTTAAGCCGTCCGGCCCCATCGAGCGGATGTACGTGTACGCCCGAACATTGATGCCGAAATTGCCGTAAAACGGCTTGACGCGGCCGATCGATTGCGGACGGTCATCATCAAGGTAATAACCGTTTTCCCCTTTTTCGATGACCGGCTTCGGCAAAAACGGAACGAGGTCGGCTTTCACCCCGACCGGGCCCGAGCCTGGGCCTCCGCCGCCATGCGGGCCGGTGAACGTTTTATGCAAGTTCAAATGAACAACGTCAAAGCCCATGTCCCCCGGGCGCGCCTTGCCAAGAATCGCGTTTAAATTCGCGCCGTCATAATACAGCTTGCCGCCGGCTTTGTGGACGATTTCGGCCATTTCGACAATATGCTCTTCAAACAGCCCGAGTGTGTTCGGATTCGTGAGCATAAGCGCCGCTGTATCCGGACCGACGACGCGCTTTAAGTCCTCTAAATCGACAAGTCCATCGGCGGTCGATTTGACCGTCACCGTCTCAAAACCCGCGACCGTTGCCGACGCCGGGTTCGTGCCGTGCGCTGAATCCGGGACGATCACTTTCGTCCGGTTGAAGTCGCCGTTTGCTTCATGGTAAGCACGGATCATCATCAGCCCGGTCCATTCGCCGTGGGCGCCGGCCGCCGGTTGCAAGGTGACCGCATCCATGCCTGTGATTTCTTTTAAATGCTCTTGCAAGTCGTACATCAACTCAAGCGCCCCTTGCACCGTTTTCTCTGGCTGAAGCGGATGAATGTGGGCAAACCCGGCGAGGCGGGCGACGTTTTCATTGATTTTCGGATTGTATTTCATCGTGCACGACCCGAGCGGGTAAAACCCGGAATCGACGCCGTGGTTTCGTTTCGAGAGCGCCGTATAATGGCGCATTAAGTCAAGCTCCGACACTTCCGGGAGCTCCGGCTCTTCAGTGCGAAGATAATCGGCCGGCACGAGCTCGCTGACATCGACAGCCGGCACGTCAAGCGCTGGCAGGCTGTAGGCGATGCGCCCCGGCTTGCTTCGTTCGAAAATAAGCGGTTGATCGTTACGCATGGCCATCCCCCAATTCATTGACAAACCGATCGATTTCTTCTTTTGTCCGCAGTTCGGTGACAGCAACAAGCATATGACCGGCAAGCTCCGGATAGTCAGCCCCAAGGTCATAGCCGCCGATGATTCCTTTTTCGAGCAGGCGATCGTTCACATCAGAAACCGGCCGTCCAAGCCGGATGACAAACTCGTTGAAAAACGGACCGGCAAACGGCGACGACAGTCCGCGCTTTTCAAGTTCCACCTTCGCATAATGCGCTTTTTGAATATTCATCGCCGCCATTTCTTTCACGCCCCGCTTGCCAAGCGCCGACAGCGCAACGGAAGCGGCCAAGGCGTTTAACGCTTGATTGGAGCAAATGTTGGATGTCGCCTTATCGCGGCGGATGTGCTGTTCGCGCGCTTGAAGCGTCAAGACAAACCCGCGGCGCCCGTCCTCATCGGTCGTCTGCCCGACAAGACGGCCTGGAATTTTGCGCATGAGCGGCGCTTTGACAGCGAAATAGCCGCAATGCGGGCCGCCAAATTGCGTCGGGATGCCAAATGGCTGCATGTCGCCGACCACAATGTCGGCGCCAAACGCTCCGGGTGGAGTCAACACACCAAGCGCCAATGGGTTGCTGGCGACGACAAACAAACTTTTCTTTTCATGCGCAAGCGGCGCGATCGCTTTCAGCGGCTCGATTTGACCAAAAAAGTTCGGGTATTGGACGACAACGCACGCCACATCATCCCCCATTTCCGCTTCAAGCGCCTTAAGATCGGTGATGCCGCCGTCATACGGAATTTCTTTCACTTCGAGCTTCTGTCCTTTGGCGTACGTGCGCACGACTTCCCGATATTGCGGATGAACGGCGGTCGAGATGAGCACTTTCTTCCGCTTCGTATGCGCGGCGCTAAGAAGCACCGCTTCGGCAAGCGCCGTGCCGCCGTCGTACATCGACGAGTTGGCGACATCCATGCCGGTCAACTCGCACACCATCGTTTGAAACTCAAAAATCGCCTGCAGCTCGCCTTGGGAAATTTCCGGTTGATACGGCGTATAGGCCGTATAAAATTCAGAGCGCGACAGGACATGGTCGACGACAGCCGGAATATAATGGTCGTACACCCCGGCTCCTAAAAAGGAAACGTATTGTTTTACGCTGGCGTTTTTTTCCGCTAAGGCCGCAAGCTCTTTCCACAGCTCCGGCTCGGATTTGGCCGGTTTCACCTTCAGCTCGCCGCGGAAGCGGACTTGTTCTGGAATATCGGCAAACAAGTCGTCAATCGAGGCAACGCCGATCGTCTTCAGCATCTCCTGTTTGTCTTCTTCCGTCATCGGCAAATAACGATGGAGCACTGCGTTTTTCCCCTTTCCTTGTCGCTTTGGAATCGTCACTTGGCCCGCCTGTAAAACGGAATCGGCACGATGTTCGCTTTCAGCCGCTTGCCGCGGATGTCCACCTCCACCTCCCGGCCGATGGCAGCCACATCCGCTTTCACCAAGGCCAAGCCGATGTTTTTCTTCAGCGTCGGCGACTGCGTGCCGGTCGTGACGAACCCGACCTCTTCGCCGTCGGCAAATACAAGGTATCCGTGGCGCGGAATGCCTCTGTCGATCATTTCAATGCCGACGAGCCGGCGCGGCGGCCCTTCCTCTTTTTGCCGTTTCAATACAGCTTGACCGATAAACGGCGGCTCTTTTTCCGTTTTGACGGCAAAACCAAGCCCGGCTTCAACTGGTGAAATCGAGTCGGACAGCTCTTGACCGTAAAGCGGCAGGCATGCTTCAAAGCGGAGCGTATCGCGCGCCCCCAGTCCGCATGGGAGAACGCTGTCACGAGCTCCGGCCGCTAGGATCGCCTCCCATAGCGCGGCGGCGTCTTCCGCTTTACAATATAGCTCAAACCCGTCTTCCCCCGTATAGCCGGTGCGCGAAACGAGCGCCTTCACGCCCGAGACTTCGACGCCGTCAGCGAATGAAAACGGGCGCAGCGCCGCCAAATCAAAATCCGTCAATCGCTGCAAGACGCGCTCCGCTGCCGGCCCTTGCAAGGCAAGCTGAGCCGTTTCGGACGATACATCTTGAAGCTCGACGTCGCCCTCAACATGCCCGCTTAGCCAAGCGAAGTCTTTTTCCGTATTCGCCGCGTTGACGACCAGCAAGTAGTCATTCTCTCCTTTTTGATAGATGAGCAAATCATCGACTGTGCCGCCGTCCTCATAGCACATGAGCGTATATTGCGCCCGGCCGGGCCGCAGTTTGGCGACGTCATTGGTCATGAGCTTTTGCAAAAACGCGAGGCTCCCACGGCCGCGGACGACAATTTCCCCCATATGGGAGACGTCAAACAGCCCGGCGCGCGTTCTTACAGCCTCATGTTCTTCCTTTATGCTGGAAAACTGCACCGGCATTTCCCAGCCGCCAAATTCAATCGTTTTGGCGCCGTAACGGGCGTACACCGAGAATAGGGGCGTGCGCTTTAGCATCTGATTCCCTCCTTTGATCCACGTCACACAAAAAAGGACAGACTTCCCCCTATCAACAAGTAAGGGGGCTCTGTCCTGGCACCTGAAAGTTTCCCGCCGGCCCGTTTGGCGCGTCCGTTCGCGGTCCATGGGGCCGATCGGTTTCCTCTTGGGTGGCCTGCGTGAACGCAGGCGCTCTCCAGAGCTGCGTCAAGCAAGAGTCTTTTTGCCTGAGAGATTCGCGTTTCCGCTTGCTCCTTCGGCGCTACATTCCGTAGTCTCTCCCCTTGCCGTCATCCGCCCATCAATAAATTGTTTCCATATCGGGCATACTAACAAACACCCTGATCAACGAGTCATGAGAATGTTCTAAATTTATACTACCATCAATCACAGTCAAAGGGCAATAGGAAATAATCGAACTTTCATGGCAATTAGTCATAATAATGTTCTTGTTTTATCCAACATACCACATGCAATCTATATAAACATTCGCAACAAGGGAAGGGGATCGCCATGAACATTGACCTTGAAATGGATGAAACATGGAAGGAGGAATTTTTGGCACGCGTCGAAAAAGACGGTCCGTGGGCGAGCTGGGAAATGTACGAACTGGCGCTTGAGGCCGCCCATCATTTAAGCGTCCCAGAATTTCATGGCTTGCAGGCGCCCAAACACCTGCCCCACTTGACGATCCTTCCGCACCAGCTTGAAGTGGCGCGCCGCGTCGTCGAGGAGATGAACGGCAAAGCCATTTTGGCGGATGAAGTCGGGCTTGGAAAAACGATCGAGGCCGGGCTCGTCTTAAAAGAATATATGATTCGCGGCCTTGTGAAAAAAGCGCTGATTCTCGTTCCCGCCTCCCTTGTTTCGCAATGGGTGAGAGAGTTGAACGAAAAATTTTTCATCCCGGCCGTCCAGCAGAAAAAGAGCTACGTCTGGGAGCAGTGCGATATCGTCGTTTCCTCGATCGACACGGCGAAAAAACCGCCGCACCGTGACATCATCTACGGGCAGTCGTACGACATGATCATCATCGACGAGGCGCACAAACTGAAAAATAACAAAACGAAAAACTACGAGTTTGTGCAAAATTTAAAAAAGAAGTTTTGTTTGCTCCTGACAGCGACGCCGATCCAAAACCGGATCGAAGAAATTTTCAACCTCGTCTCGCTGTTGAAACCCGGCCATTTAGGCAGCTCGGAACAGTTTGCCAAAACGTACGGAAAAACGCGGGCCGTACAGACGAACGACCATTTAAAAGCGCTCGTCAACAAAGTGATGATCCGCAACCGCCGCGCCGATACGCCGATCGAATGGGCGAAGCGCCACGTTGAACCGGTGCTGATCGAGTTTACGAATGAGGAACGGGAACTGTATGAAGCGGTCAAGGCGCTCCGCCGCGAATCGTTCGCCGGCTCGTTTTCGCTCATCACGCTTCTTCGCGAGGCGTGCAGCAGCCGCGAGGCGCTGTTTCTCACGATCAAAAACATGATCGATAAATGCAGCGGAGCGGTTCCAGAGCCGCTTGAACGCGTATTGGAAAAAATCAACGCCGTCAAGACGAATTCAAAGGCTGAAAAAGCGCTCGAGCTCATCCGTTCCATTCATGACAAAGTCATTATTTTCACGGAATACCGGGCGACGCAGCTTTACTTGCAATGGTTTTTAAAGCAGCACGGCATCTCGTCCGTTCCGTTTCGCGGCGGCTTCCGGCGCGGCAAAAAAGACTGGATGCAGGAACTGTTTAAACACCACGCCCAAGTGTTCATCGCCACCGAGGCGGGCGGCGAGGGCATCAACTTGCAGTTTTGCCGCTATGTCATCAACTACGACTTGCCGTGGAACCCGATGCGCCTTGAGCAGCGAATCGGCCGCGTCCACCGGCTCGGGCAGACGGATGACGTCTACATTTATAACTTCGCTGTCAAACAGACGGTCGAAGAACATATTTTAACGCTTCTGTACGAAAAAATCCGCCTGTTCGAACGAGTCGTCGGCGAGCTGGACGACATTTTGGCGAAAATGAACCTCGCCAACCTGGAGCGCTACTTCGAAGACGCCTTCGTTCATTCACGGAGCGAAGGGGAGATGAAAATCAAAATGGAAAACATCGTCGCGATGATCGAGCTGGCGGAGCAGCTCGGAAAGGAAGGAGGAGAGCGGCATGCAGCAACATGAAATCCGCCGCTTTGTCGAACGCTATTTTGCCGCCAACGGCTGCACGTTTGTGGAAGCAAGCGACGACTACCTCACCGTGCAGCTGACGGCAGAAATGGACAAAGAGCTGATGAATCGGCCGTTTTACTGGCATTATATTGAACGGACAGGCGGCGTCCCGCAGCCGATGCGACTGACGCTCATCACCCGCGCGAGCGAGCGGACGGACAAACTCAAAGGCGAGCGCCTCCATTTCGGCGCTCCCCGGCTGCACCAGCTGTTCCGCTCAGCGCAAAAACGCGGCAGCTTCATCCGCCTGTATGAGGAGCCAAGCGCGCCTTTGGACGGCAACGCCGCCCTCCATCCATGGCTCGGCATGAACGTCACGATTTCGTACGAATGCGACCGAAAAAAAGATGAAATCGTCTCCCTTGGTCTTCACCTCATTAGCGGAACGATCGTCGAGTCGTTTCATGAGCGGATGCGCGAGCGACGGCTGACGCCGAAAATCCCTGATTACTGTTTCACCATCTCCCCGCTCATTAAGCCGAGAAGCGGCATCGGCCGTCTCGAGCAATACATACGCAGCCGCATCGCCGCCGACAACCATGCGTGGGCGGATGAGGCGCGCCGACGCTGGGCCGACGATTTGGCGTTGCTTGATGAATTTTACAAAGACTGCGAAGAAAAGCCGGAGTGCTATTATATTGAGAAGGAAGCGTTGGAAAAGCAGTACAAGCCGCGCATCACCGTTTCCGTCATCAACGGCGGACTGTTTTATTTGCTGCCCCGCTCATCGTGAATCAACTCCGGGATGGGTCCATCCGGCTCACAGCGCTCAAACCGACGAACCCCCTTCCGTCGGCACGAAAACCGCCCGCCGGCCTAGGCCAGCGGGCGGCTGCTACGGGCGGCGCCGAAACAGCAAGCGAAGCGAAAGCGGCACCATGCCAAACAATCGGTATGAAAGCGGAAGCTGCTCTTGTTTCCGCACCTGACGCCGCTGCCTCCGCTCCTCTTTCGGCAAGTCCATGTAGGCGACAAATTGTTGGGTGACAAACTTGACATAATCATTGACCGCCATCAAATCCCCCCTTTTTTCTTTTAGTTTTTCCGCTTCTTTCCTCTTTTAACCGTTTTGCTCGCTCCATTCGACAATATGAAGCGCCGGAAGCGTGACAGTAAACATGACAGCGCGCCTCAGCCCAGAGGCCGAACGGATGGACAAAGAAACCCGAACGTGCGCTGCATCTTCCCGCACCCACCGGTAGGCGGCCATTCCGCGCGGATAGGTCCATTCCCCAGCCTCTCCCGCGGTCGACGGATCTGCTGATGCGATGCGTTCTTTTACGTCAAACACGGCCATCTGCACAAGCTCGTCCGCCTCGGCTGCCTGCCGGGCCGCATAAGCCGCCTGTCGTTCCGCTTCATAGAGGAGCAAGACATGCATGACAGAAAAGACAAGCAACAAAGAAACAACAGCCACAATCGGAAACATGACGCCATCTTGTCGACCCATTTCCCCTTCCCCTCGTTTTTCCAGTCTAAAAGGGGGAAGCGGCGGTCAAGGGGGTCTCACCGTACAAGCCGCCCGCTAAAACGCCCGCGCCACAAACGCCTCGCAAACGGTGCCGTCATCAGCCGTCACTTGCAAAAATATCCCGCGTGCGCCGGCGCGGTACGAAACAGTGCGCACATGACGGAGCGCCGTTTCATTGCCAGCGCCGTCCACCTGGCGGATCAGTTCGGCTCTTGACGCAACAACAGAAAAACTGACCGTCTCACCGCTCCATTTTTGCAAATAGAGGACACGGCCGCCAGTCGACCATTGCTTCGTTTCATTCAGCTCGATTTCCAGCTGTTGCACAAACAGCCGCCATTCCAATCGGGAAAACGCGTCCGTCGGCTCCGGAGCCAGCAAGCGGACGGACAACAGCGCCGGAACGGCCGCCGCCACCGCCATCGCAGCCGCCAGCGCCAACAGTGCTTCGATCATCGTAAACCCGTTTTCTTTTGCCGCTACCGCTTGCCATACCCGCACCGCTCCATCTCGCGGCCGGCGTAATCGTTCCAACGCACGCATACTTTCCACATTCGCCCCCCTTCATCGCTCGCTTGCAGCCGAAATACCGTGCGCCCGTCGGCAATGGTGGTTTCTCCGACAAGCGGCTCCTCATACAGCGCGATGGCCAACAGCCGGCGCGCTTTCTCCTCGAGAATGAGGCTGTTGCGCTCTTGCGCCATTTGCGTCAACAGCGGGAGAAGAACGGCCGCTGTCGTCCATAGCAGCGCCAAAGCGAACAACGCTTCAACAAGCAAAAATCCGCCGCTACATTTTTTGCACATAAAATCGCCCTTTCCCCAGCAAAAAGGTGACTTTATACGTCATTGGGCCACCCCCTATCCAAATGGTTCCAGCCCGTTCAATGTTGCCGTTGTCGGTAAAGATGAGCGGATTGCGCAGCGTGCCGAGCCGAAACCGCCACGGAGAAGGGAGCGAACGAGCGACAACCTGCCGGCCGCTCGCTGCATCAATCGCCTTGTACCCAGCGCCACCGTCGGTAAAAAAAACCGCTACATTCACCCGCCGGGCGATGGCATGCTGCTGCGCGCCATACAAATCCGCGCGCAGCACAGCCAGCATATACATCTCCTCTTGATGGCGCACAGCGCCGCCAAGCGTCGGAACAGCCAGCCCGGCAAGCACGAGCACCACCGAGAAAACGATCAGCATCTCAAGCAGCGTAAACCCGCCGTTACGAGCCACTTTCACTCACATCGCCGTTCGTGCTGATTTGGATCGCATGACCGTTCGGACATTTGTCCGACTTGATATAGCGGCCAGCGAGCAATTCCTGCACCGTCGGAATTTTGTTATGCTCCATCTCATACGCTTTCACCTGCGCTTGCACGGTGTTCAAAAACGCCTCGCATCCTTTCGAATTGATCATGCTGTTGTGCTTGGTTATATTCGGAATGGCAATCAGAAGCAGAACAGAAATCACCATCATCACGATCAGCATTTCGATCAATGTAAATCCTTTTTGATTCATCATCGCTCCTCCTCATATGCGAAATTTCAGAAATAGAATCTAGCGAATGACCGGTTCAGGCTATTGACCATCGAATCTGTTCGTCGATTGAGCCTTAGGAGGCGAGGGGCGCGCCTCTTCCTCAAAGAGCAACACACCAAGATTGAGCATCTTGTTCCTACAGAGCCGTCCCATTCTTGTCACATTTCATTCAACATCGAAAACATCGGCAGCAAAATCGCCAAATACAGGCCGACAACAAACGAGCCAACGACCGCCAATAAAAGCGGCTGCATGCGTTTTAAGACCGACTCGATTCGCTGCTCCATCACCTGCAGCAAAAACTCGCTGTAATGTTCAAGTTCTTTGCCAAGCTCGCCGTTCGACTGGCCGTGGCGGATGACAAGCGCCAGCTCTTGTTCGTAATAGCGGGCGGCGCCGATTAATCTGTCAAGCGCCATCCCTTTCATCAACCCGTGGCGAAGGCGCCGGCCTTCCATTTGCAAAAATGGCCAGGACGACGGCTCGCTGAACACGCCGAGCGCATCATAAACCGACAACCCGGCCTGCAGCAAGCGCCCGAGCTGTCGGGCAGTCAGGCAGGTGAGGAACAGTCTCAGAAAAGAAGCAAGCCCTGGAATTCGCAAGGCGAATTGAAGTTTTCGGGAGACCGGCCAGCGGCGGAAATAAGCGGTGTAAAACAGCCCGGAGAACACCGCCAAGACGGCGATGGCCGCCATCGCCATAGGGGCATGGGCGACCACCGCAAGCAGCCAAGCGGTGTGCCCGCGTTGTGGAGAAAACGCCGCCGCCGCCCGTTCAAACTGCGGCAGCAGCCACCATTCCATCAAGACGAGCATGATGATGAGCAAAGAAAGAAGGAACATCGGATAGCGGCTGAAGCGGCGAAGCTGCTCGTGGAAGCGCGCTTTTTGCGCCAGCGTTTCCCCTGTCTCTGCCATGCCGCGCGGCAAGTCGCCATGCCGTTCGGCAAAAAAGAGAAGGTTAACCGCCATGCGATCGACCGACAGCGCTTCGACAGCCGCAAACAGCGGCAGCCCGGCGCGCAGCTGCTGCAGGCAGCGCTCTATTTCCAGCCGCCGGTGTGTTGGAGCTTGGATGGCCAAAAACTCAAGCGCTTGCCCAAGGGGGTAACCGCGTTCGAGCAGCCGGCCGAGCCGGGTGAAAAACAACGCCTGTTCAACAAGCGGCCACATTTTGCGTTTCATCTTTCTTCCCCTCCGACGAGCTCAAGCATGCGGACGGGCAGGTAGCCGAGCGCAATCCCCTTGCGGATCAAGCGAGCGAGCGTCATATAAGAGCGCTTGGGCTTCCCTCTCCCATTGGAGAGAAAATGAATCACGTCCTCCAGGGCTGAACCGCAAAGCAACTCATAAACAGCCGTGCGCCGGCGGCGCCCAAGACGGCCGCACGATGGATGGCAATCGTCGCCGCACAGCGGGCAGCAAAGCTCGACAAGCCGCTGGGCAGAGACGGCAAGCAGCGTCTCGGCCAAATCGCCGAGCGGAATGCCGAATTCATGCAGCCGGTAGACGGCGCCGACTGCATCGGCGGCGTGCATCGTCGAGACGACCAAATGGCCGCTCAACGCTGAACGGATGGCAATGGCCGCCGTATCATGATCGCGGATCTCGCCGACCATCAACACATCCGGGTCATGGCGCAGCGCCGCTTTTAACCCGGCGGCGTATGTGATGCCTGCTTTTTCATTGATTTGCACTTGCAACAATCGTTCGTTCTGTTTTTCGATCGGATCTTCAAGCGTGATGATGTTGCGTTGCCTTTCCGCTTGGCAAAGATCAAGAAGGGTGTAGAGGGTCGTCGTTTTTCCCGACCCCGTCGGGCCGGTCAACAGCACAAGCCCTTGCGGATGCTGCATGAAGGAAAATAATCGTGCGGTGGAGTGGAAGAATAAGGATAGTTCGCGAAGCGGCAGCGAGAGGCGCTGCGGCAGAAGTCGAATGACGAGGCTTTCATCGTAGAGCGTCGGCAATGTCGATAAACGCAAATACACCGTTTCCCCAAACTCCGCTACTTCCATGGCGCCGCTTTGCGGACGGCGTCGTTCCCCGATGTCCATGCCGGCTAAAAATTTAAAGTGAACGATGAGGCGTTCCGCCGTTTCTTTCGGAAGAGCGCCAACGTCGACAAGCATGCCATCGAGCCGAAGACGAACGGCGGCATCACGGCGGCGCGGAACGAGGTGGAGATCCGAGGCGCGGCGCTGCACCGCTTCAGCGAGGAGGCGGTTTGCCGTTTGTTCGATCTCGTTCAGCACAGATTCCCTCCTTTCGACAGGTTGCTTTCTATTTCGACGAGCATGAGTCGTTATCCTGCTTTTGGCGCAGCTTTTTTGTGAAATTTTTTTGAATGTCAGTCCACTCACTGAAAGCAGTGACAAAAATCATTCCTCGCTTTGGACGATTTCATTATAATAACCATATCAATGATTCATTTGGGAGGGAAACCGATGGAACAAACATTGAAAATCACAAGCGTATTGTCTGACCCGACAAGATTTCATATTTATGAATACATGGCAAAAGTGCATCGCGAAGTTTCCGTTCAAGAAATCGCAGAAAAATTCCATATCCATCCAAATGTCGCACGCCTGCACTTAACGAAGCTTGAGGACGTTCGAATGGTCGTATCGGATACGCAAAAAACGGGAAAAGGCGGACGGCCGAGCCGGCTGTATCGGCTGTCCGACGAAGTGATCGGGCTGTATTTTCCGTTCCGCGATTATCAACTCCTCGCCCGCATCGCCATTCAAACGATGGCCAAACTCGGTCCCGTTGGAAGCGAGGCGTTGCGTGAAACAGGAAGACGATTCGGCCGTGAGCTCGTCGCCAGCCGTTTGCCGCATAACAGCGCAGCGAGCGCGCTCACCATGGCAGACAAAATCGCTATAATGGAAGAAGCGGCCGAAGCGGCTGGATGTTTGCCGCAGTTGCACCATGATGAAGAAAAAGGAGTGCTATACCTCGATATTTTCAACTGCCCGTTCAAGGAAATCGCAGCGCAAGCACCTGATACGGTTTGCGGTATGCATCACTCCTTTTTGGAAGGAATGGTCGAGACGCTGTTTGCCGGTGCTGAAGTAACGGAAACGGAAAATATGATGGAAGGCAGCCATCGCTGCGCCTACCGCATCGTCATCCGTCCGTGACAGCGTCCCTCCTTCCTTCTTTTTTGTCTGAAAAAATCAACGGCCGGCCTTAGCTTTATTTCTTGCCCCTTGTCCGAAAGCGTTATTTACATTCCCAATCGTTGTACATTATAATAAGTAAGGACCAATGGTTTCAAACAAAGGAGGGATATAGAATGGACCGCATGTTCCGCGTGCTCGCCTTTTGGACCGGCATTTTTGCTGTCATGTTTTACCTCGGCCACATGCATACGACGTCGCTCATCTTCTTTGGGCAAACGGTGTTTTTCCTGTTCCTCGGCTTTTTAAAGCTGACCGAAAGAATGTACATTTACATTTTCGGGGCGTATTTGACGATCTTCTTCGCGGCGTTTACGTATTGGACGACGTTTATGATGGTGCCCGGCATGGGCGAATAAAAAACAGGCAGAACCTCCTGCCTGTTTTTTTGCCGCTTTGACCAGAACTCCTTTTCTCCATTGCAGATCAGCGAAGGAAGCCGTTAATCGGCCGGCAAAAACTCGGGCGCTGGCCAAAAGTCGCGCGCGGCAAAACTCATCCCTTTCTGCAAGATCAGCACGTCAAAAAAGCGGCTGACGCCATCGTCGGCGATCAGCGCGCGGATCATTCGATTTTGGCGGCTTGCCGGCGAAAAGAAATCGCCGCCTTCTGAAACGTCCCATTCATGCAAAAGGCCGGCTGCGAGCAAAAACCGATCTTGGCGAACGAACGCCACTTCCTCCCACCCGGCCTGACGGGCGTACAAGCGAAACGCATCCCATTGTACATGGCTCGTCAAGTCCATCTCCCCCGGATGGCGAAGCGGGTCGGCAACAAGCTGATGACGGAAATATCCGCGCAAGCTTCCATGCCGCCGCGCCGGGGCGCGCAGCTGTTCGTCCGTATAGCCATAGTCGATCGTCACCATCACCGCCTGATGAAACAGCGTCCCAACCTCGAGCCAAAACGCCTTCATCGCGAGAGGCACCTCAAGCCTTTGCCCTTCAGCAAGATCCAATCCGCGCTCATGTAAATAGCGGACAATAGCGGGACGGCAAAGCGGCGCCTTTTCTTCAACGAGCCGGCCATCGCGGGCGGCGACAAAACATTCGTGCAAAACGCCGCCTTCCTTTACAATGACGTGAACGGGAAATGCATCAAAAAATTCGTTGCTAAACACAATGCCGGAAAACGGCCCACGCTCGGCCAGCCAGCGAGAGACATCGTCATATTGCTCCACCTTCTCGGCTGCGGGTTGAAGCGTTTCGCGCTGGCGCCGGCGGTGGAACGGGCTTTGGTCGATGATCGTATACGACAAGCGGTCGTATGTATGTGGACTTTTTTTCTTCCATTCTTCCAATACCGAAAGCGCCAATCTTCCGTCTCCGCCCCCCCACTCGCAAACAGCCGGCGGCAGGCCGCTCTGTTCCACCATCCGAACCCAAAGCGAAGCAAGCGCTTTGCCAAACACCGGCGCGAATGAGCTGTTCGTAAAAAAATCGCCTCCCTTGCCGATTTTCGCCCGTTCTCGCATATAGTAGCCGAATCGTTCATCGTAAAGAGCCATCTGCATGTAATCGGCGTACGACACCCGCCCACCCGGCGCCGCGGCAATCTGTTCATACAATCGATCCATCACCATTTCTCTACCCCGTCTTCCTCATCATTCCGAAAGAAGCTCCCGCCTCAAGCAAAGTGAAGTGGGAGTCGTTCACTTTTTTACTGTTGACATAGTGAAAATAATCATATATTGTTATAGTAGCAGCTTAACTATATCCCCTCCCATTATTGTGGATAGAACATCCCCCAAAAACCCTTCTTGGCGCGGCTAAGAAGGGTTTTTTTGTGTTCCGGCGCCAGGAGGCCTTCGGTTGCGCTTTTCCTTGCCCAAAGGAGCCCCCTGCGTTTGCCCGAGGGGATTGCTTGTGTGAAGCCGGCGTAGACGGCTTTTTTTCTTACGAAAACCCATGCAAAAACGGATTTGCATCCATCTCTGCGGCGATCGTCGTCTCTGGCCCATGGCCTGAAAGAACGATCGTTTCCTCCGGCAGCGTAAGCAGTTCGTCATGAATGCTTTTCAACAGCTGCTGATGGTTGCCGCCTGGCAAATCCGTGCGTCCGATGCTGCCGGCAAACAGCGCATCGCCGGAAAACACAATATTGGCTTGTTTGCAATAATACGAGACGCTGCCCGGGGAATGACCCGGCGTTTCGCGGACATCCAACGCAAACGGACCAATGTTCAGCACCGTCGGTCCTTTCAGGCATGTCGGTTCGCAGCGGACAGCGACCGGACCGCCGAAATAAAGCGAGCCATTCAATGCCGGATCTTGCAGCCATTGTTTTTCCTTTTCGTGCACATACACTGGAATGTCCCAGCGGGCAAGCACGTCCGGGATGCCGCCAATATGGTCAAAATGCGCATGCGTCAGCAAAATCGCCAACGGGGTCAGCCCTTTTTCCTCGATCCGGCGGACGAGCGCCGCGCCTTCCGCGCCGGGGTCAACGATCAGGCATTGTCGATCTGCAGACGACAACAAGTAAGCGTTGGCCTGAATCGGGCCGACAGGGATGCGCGTCCATTCCATGGCCATCTCCTCCTTTCCTTGACATGTCCAATATTTAACTTTATTTTACTGCTTTTTTTCAAGCGATGGAAGAGAAAAGAGAAAGGGACCTCGACAAATGGAGGAAAAAAGATTACAATGAAAAAGAATGGACACGTTTGTACATACTGTTTCATGAGGGGGTAAAACGATGGGTACGGTCATTATTTTTGCACTTGTGACGTTGCTTGCCCTTTATGGAATGCTCCGTACATTGCGCGAGAAAAACGTGCTCGGATTTTTGTTTGGACTTGCCACTACCGCCGTATTCGGCTGGTTTACCATCATGACCATTTTACATCATGGCATTCCAACCGGCACGCACTGAAAACGCAAGAGGCGAATCATGCCTCTTGCGTTTTTTTATGCCATTTTGAGCGCTGCTAAAAACAGGCCGAGGCTGTCGCGGTATATTCGCGCAAACTGCGAGAGCGGCAATGGATTGACACCCTCGCCGAGCTCCACCGTGTAACCGCGCCGTCTCCACGTTTGAATGAACCAATCGCGGTAGCCGGCATGGCTGTCAATGTAGCGAACAGCCTGGTAGCCGCTTGCTTCAGCCATCGCCTGAACCGTTGCCTTCGCCTCCGGCGGCTCGAACCCTTCATATCCCCAATAAATTTCCTTGCCTTGTGTATGAAACGCGACGACCATCGCAAAATCGCCCGACTCGGCGAGCTCCGCCATCGCTTTCGCCTCCGGCTCCGTAAGTGGGGCGAATCCTGGAAAATCACGCGGTGCCGGCGCTTTCGGCGGTTTGCGGGCCTGTTCTATTTCCCAGTTAGCTGGGAATTGATTGTTTAAATCAACGCCGCGGATGTTCGCTTTCCATTGCGAAAAGTCGAGCGATCCACCGTTGATGCAGACGACTTCGCTCCGATGCGGCTCTTCTTCCGGCGGGCCGTTCAGCACAAGGTTGACGCCGTCGGGATTGACCATCGGCACAACGGAAAGAGTCACTTTACGGTAATAATCAAGCACCCGATGGCCAGCAAGCTCGTCATCGTTAACCAACGCCCTCGCGTACTCGTCGATGAGCGCCATGATTACGGCCGTCGTGATCCACTCATTCGCGTGGAATGATCCGTTCATATGCACGCGCACCGGCCCGCGGCCGATTTGCAGTTCAACGAGCGGCAAGCCGAGAACGCTATGGCCGATCGTCCGCTGGCGCACAAACGGATAGCGACAGACGAGGGCGGTGATATCCTCCATCAAAGCGGCAAAATCGTACGGACGGACGCTGCGGACGACCGGGGACGAAATCCGCTTCGGCAGCGGCGCTGTTCCGTTGATGACCGCCATCGCCCCCGGCAGCCGCCGCAGCACCTCCGTCGGCAGCGATAGGCGGTCAGCGAGCGCTTCCCACGTATCGATCGGCGCGTATCCCGGGATGGCAACGGTCTGCCCAGGGCGCAATCCCTCTTCCACATGCGGATTCGAATCGATGATCAGTTCAGTC
Source organism: Geobacillus sp. PK12 (assembly GCF_004123125.1). Taxonomy (NCBI): domain Bacteria; kingdom Bacillati; phylum Bacillota; class Bacilli; order Caryophanales; family Anoxybacillaceae; genus Geobacillus; species Geobacillus sp. PK12. Next base: position 111,518 of record NZ_SDKL01000013.1, on the reverse strand, counting down.
GGCACCGAAAACCATCGTCCATATGTTTCAAACGTATCGCCGGGCCATGCTTGAAGGTGCATGCGCCGTCTCCCCTTCCCATTTCTTTACCTTAACATATGTCGGCAGACGGCAAAAAATGAGCGCCTGACAGGCGGCAGTGCACGAATGTTCGCAAACATCTCCTTCTTTAAAGTTCGTTCCAATCTCATATCATCCAACAATAAGAAAAGGCGCCCCAACCTTTTTGGGACACCTTCCGTTGTTTACGCGCCGACAAGCTCTTTCGCCAGCCAGGCGGCGCCGATGACGCCGGCATCGTTGCCAAGCGTCGCTAAAACAAGCTTCGCCCCAGCGGCGACGCGCGGGAACGCGAAGCGGCGGAAATGGGCGGCCACGCGCTCGACAAGCATGTCACCCGCCTTGGACACGCCGCCGCCGATCACGATTTTCTCCGGGTTCGTCACATTGGCGGCATTCGCCAACGCCCAACCAAGATAGTACGTTGCTTCATCGACCACTTCCAATGCCAGCGCATCGCCCGCTTTGGCGGCGTCAAACACCGCTTTGGCCGTCACATCCCCGTTGCGAAGCTCACTCGGACGCTCATCTGCGGTCAATTTCTCCTTGGCGATCCGCACGATGCCGGTGGCGGACGCAATCGTTTCCAAACATCCGGTTTTGCCGCAGTTGCAACGGGCGCCGCCATCAGGGATCATCGTCATATGTCCGATCTCTCCGCCGGCGCCGTTTATGCCGCGCACAATGGCTCCGTTGGCAATCACACCGCCGCCAACGCCGGTGCCAAGCGTCACAAACAACAAATGGCGCGCTCCTCCCCCTGCTCCTTTCCACATTTCGCCAAGCGCGGCGAGATTGGCGTCATTATCGACCGAAACGGGCAGCCCCGTCGCCTCTTCCAGCCGTTGCTTCAATGGATAATTCGTCCACCCTATATTGACCGTCTCATACAACATGCCGGTTTCCTCTTCGACCGGTCCGGGGGCGCCGATGCCGGCGGCAAGCAGCCTCTCTTTCGCTCCGCCGAGCTGGGCGAGCGTCTTTTCAAGCGATCGGGCAATGTCAGCGACGATATGCTCACCGCGATTGGCGGTGTTCGTCGGAATTTCCCATTTGTGCACGATGTCACCCTCGGTGGTGACAAACGCCATTTTGATTGTCGTGCCCCCGAGGTCAATGCCTACCAACCATGGTTCCATTGCATCCTCATCCTTTTTTCATCCGTTTTTCCCGCTCCATTTGCGCTTCCTGCCGCAAAATAAACAAAGCGGCTTGCAGCTGTTTCGCATCGATCAGCTGGGACTGGTACAGCTCTTTCACTTCCTCTTCCATCAGCTCCAGATCAGCGAGCCGGTCGCCCACGTAAATGATCGTGCCAAACCGTTTCAACAGCTGCTGAACATCGTATACCGTCTTCATCATCATTCATGCTCCTTTTTTCCTCTTTTAATGTAGCGGCAAACGGCCGCGGCCGTCAAGACAAAAAACGCAGGCGCTAAAAATCAGCACCTGCGTCAGCGGTCAGGGTCGCGCGGGTGAAGAATCGCCGGTCGCCGGTTTTTGAGCGGCATCGGCGACCGGATGAGCACGTCGCGCATCGCTCGGTAGGAGAACGGGATGAACGGCCATAAGTACGGAACGCCAAATGACGTCATCCGCGCCAAGGCAAGAATCCAAACGGTGATGCCGATGACATAACCGTACAGGCCGAACAGGCCCGACAAAATGAGCAAGGCAATGCGGACGAGCCGGTTCGCCAAGCTCATTTCATAGCTGGGCGTCGCAAACGTACCGATGGCCGTAACAGAAAAATACAAAATCACTTCATTGGAAAAGAGTCCAACTTCCACCGCGATGCCGCCGATCATAAGCGCGGCGACGAGGCCGAGCGCGGTCGCCAGCGAAGACGGTGTATGAATGGCGGCCATTCGCAGCATATCCATCCCGATTTCAATCATCAAAATTTGTGCAAACAGCGGAATGTCTCCCAATTTGGCCTTTCCCAAAAACTGGAGTGGATCCGGCAGCAGTTCCGGCTCGATCATGAGCAAATACCAAAGCGGCAGCAAAAACACCGACGCCCAAACGGCCAGAAAGCGGACGAGCCGCAAATACGCCCCGACGATCGGCTTATTCCGGTACTCTTCAGCGTGCTGCAAATGATGCCAAAACGTTGCCGGGGTAATAATGACACTTGGCGATCCATCGACGATCACAAGCACATGGCCTTCATACAAATGGGCCGCTGCCGTATCAGGGCGTTCCGTATAGCGGACAACCGGGTACGGATTCCAATGCCGGCCGGAAATAAACTCTTCCACCGTTTTCTCAGCCATAACCAGCCCGTCTGTGTCAATGGCGGTAATCGATTCCCGAACGCGGCGAACGAGTTCTGGGTCGGCTATTTCCTCGATATAGCAAATGCAAATATCGGTCTTCGAGCGCCGCGCCACCTGCACGTACTCCATGCGCAAGGAAGGGTCGCGGACGCGGCGGCGGATGAGCGCGGTGTTAAAGACGATCGTCTCGACAAAACCGTCGCGCGCCCCGCGTACGACCCGTTCCGTATCCGGCTCTTGCGGCCCGCGCACCGGATACGTGCGAGCGTCAATCAAAATGATCCGCTCAACGCCGTCAACGACTAATGCCGTCGGCCCAGCAAGCACCATCGCGACCGCTTCTTCCAAGTCGTCTGTCTGTCCGATCTCGACGTACGGAAGATATTTTTTCAGGAGCTTCTCAAGCGGGTGAACGTCCAGTTCGTGTTCCTCAAGCCGGGACAAATATCTCATCAAATAATGCAAAATATCGTCTTTGACAAATCCGTCAATCATAAACAACGCCATTGCCCGGCCGCCATATTCGACGTCAAGGCGAATGACATCGAAGCTCTTGCCGACTCCAAGCCGTTCGGCTAAATAGGATGCATTGTCATGAAGGCGACGGGACGCCGGGCGTTTGGGCATCTGTTTCTCCATCGTCATCCCCCTGCATCGTTTGCACTGTATACTTCTCATCATAGACAAGCATGAGGAAATTCATACATAAATGTTCCTTGCAATGCATATATTGGTGAAAACCTTGTCCAATCCGGGAGGATGTCATGAAACGATGGATGATCCCCTTCATGGCGCTTGCTTTTTTCCTTGCCGCCGCGCTCGCCTCGCTGTGGGAGCACGATCAGACCGCTGAAACGATCAAGTTTTTCCCGCTTGATCGCGAAGCGGCGTTCATCGAAGCGAAAACATCGCTTGCGCTTGAGGGCGACAATGAACCCGGACGCTACGCGCTCCGCTGGTCAGCCGCTTCCATTTTAAACCGCCGCGCCTATTTGCGTCAGGACATCTCGCTGTTGTTTGCCGATGGCCGCTTGGCCGATGTGCTGTCGAAATGGAAAACGAACACGGACGCGATCGACATGGAAAAGACGGTCCGGATGCGGGACAGCCGCTTTTTTCAAGCCGTCTCGTTCCATCACGGCGAGCTGCATACAAGAGAGAACATCACAAGCAGCCAAACGATGTCAAGCAGCTATTTGTACGTCATTGACTCACCGTACCATCCGCGCGCATCGTTCCGGCGGCCAAGAACAGATGACGAGCGCGAATGGCAGCGCGTCTTGAACAAAGCCACGAATGAATTTCTTCGTCATAAAGCGGACGAGCTGATCACCCACTTTTCTTTGTCAAAGAAAGATTATTACGCCCTTTATTTGCCGGAGCTCGTCGCCTACACGGAACAACCGTTGCCGGGGTTGTCAACGGCAAAAACGCAAACCGTCATCGGCCGTCTTTGGGAAGGATTGTACAAGTCGTACATCCTTGGCATAAAAAAAGAGGATGGATCCATCCTCTCGCCAATCGGCAGCACGATGCCGCTCATTCTCATTCGCAAAGATTACAGCAGGCTCTTCGTTCTCATTGAAGCGAAAAACGGGGAAAAAGTGATGCTCGTGCAACTTCTTTAACACATTTCGAAAAGAGGCCTCCCACTTCAAACAAAGCGAAGTGGGGGCGTTTACCGAAATCCGATCCATAAGCCAGCGGCGACAAGCAGCGCCGACACCGCCAACGCTCCCGCCTGCCGCCCTAAAGCGGTGTGTTTTGGCAAATGAACGACGCCAGCCGCCAAAAAACCGCCAACCAGTCCGCCGATATGGCCGGCGTTGTCGATGCCGGGAACAAGCAGGCCAAACAACAGGTTGACGATGATTAAACTGATGACGTTCATTCCCATCGTTCGAAAAAATAAATGCCGGTAGACAGTGCCGAAGTAAAGAAGAGCCCCGAACAGCCCGAAAATGGCTCCCGACGCCCCGGCCGATAATGATGGTGTAAACAAAAAACTCGCCAGCGCTCCGAAAAATCCAGCCGTTACGTAAATGAACAAAAAGCGAAGCGAGCCGTACAGCCGCTCAACCGTGATCCCTAAATAATACAAGGCGAGCGTGTTGGTCAGCAGATGCAAAAAACCAATATGCAAAAACATCGGCGTCAACAGCCGCCACCATTCTCCCGCCTCAATGAGCGGATTGAATTTGGCGCCGTAGTGGATCAACACATCCGGATTCGTGCTCCCGCCGCTCCATTCGAGAACCAAAAACATCGCAACCTGTACGACGATGAACAGCCGGGTGAACATCGGCTTGCCATACTCAAAAATGCGCCGTTCCTCCTCACGGCGGCGCCGCCATTCGCGGACCACCTCGTGCTTTAAGCGCTCGGCGGCAGCAAACGGATCGGACGTTTCCACAGGCGGCTCAAAACGGAGCGCAACACCCGTCATCTCCGCAAGCCGCGGCAGCACGTCCCCCATATTGCCGCTGTGAAGGAGGAGCGTATGAAGCACGCCATCGGACGCTCCAGAGAGCGGCAACGGCTCGGCGACAAGAAATTCCCAATCGTCAACCGGCGGATACGCCATCACATAAACATTGATGACCCGGCCCGCTTTGCTGAAATTCCATCCCCTCATTTGCTGAACGAATTGCCATGTATATTCCATATCAAGGCGCAACGATCGGCTCCAATCAAAATCAGCGCGCACGAGGCGGATGAGTGTTGGGCGACGCCAATGGTTTGATTCCAGCCATACTTCATCGGCCTGCTCAGACATCCGTACGATGCGGTAGCCGCCGCGAGACAAACACTGAACAAGCTGCCAAAACAGTACATCCATCGTTCCCATCACGTTCTCCTCTCCCTTTCCCTGGCGAGGCCAAGTCCGACAAACAGCAACAAAGCCAACTCATCGACCGTCCGGCAAACCGGAGCGAATGGGCCGGCGGGCGCCGGCCGCCGCGGCCGGTTTTTTCATAACCGACTTCTTCAAAAATGATTCACCGCTATTGCATCATGGACGCAACATTTGCGAAACAAGGGCGTTGCGCACAGGAGGAATGTGGAGCGCAAATCGGACAAGTTGCTTTCGCAACGGCGGAACGCGCAATGCGAAGGCGGCCATTCGGTAGCGATAGCGGTAAGCAAGACATCCAGCGGCAACGACAAGCAGCGAGTACGACCATTTATTCATCGTTGTTCCTCCTATCATATGACATGCTCGTTATTCTTTTTCCCTTTTTCTCTCCAAATATGAAGCGGGGCGCGCCTAACGCGCCAGCACGAAGGCGGCCAGCACCGCAAAGATGACGGAAAGAACGTTCACCGCATCATTGTCAAGCCACCGCCAGCCTTTCATATGAATGGTCGCCTGCCCGCAATGCCGTTTCCGCTCAGTCGTCGCCCCGCATGCCGGACAGCGGTAAGCCGCTTGCCAAGCCGCGCCAAGCCACGTATCAAACCAGCTGCCGAGCCAACCGAAAAAGGCAAGAGTAAAAACGGGTCGGACGTCGAGAAAAAACACGCCAACAGCCGCAATAAACAGTGCGCCGGCAAACGAAGCAGCCGTGCCAAGGAGCGTCACAGCCCCTGAGGTGCCGGCTTCCACCGGCCGAAAACTCGGCCAAACCCGAGGCGGCCACGGGCTTAAAGAACCGATTTCAGACGCCCACGTATCAGCGTTCGTTGCAGCGACGGCGACAACAAACAGATCATCCCAAATCGGGTCGGGACGGACAGCGGCCAATAGCGCCAACACGGCCGGCACCCCGCCATTGGCCAGCACTTGGATGGCATCGCGCCGCCCGCCTTTCGCCAATTTTTCAGACAGTTTTGCCTTGCGTTGCTTTCCGATGTGGCTAAAGAAGCTGGAGCTGACAAAAAAGCAGCCTAACACCCATATTCCGCCCCATGAAAAGCCGCATCCAACCGCTGCGCCGATGACAACGGCTGCCGCCGCTCCTGATATGGACAACGAGCGCAACAGCCATCCTCCGCCGGCGGCGAGGGCAGAGACCGCGATATACCACCATTCATCGCTCACAGTGAAGAACTCCTTGATCCGTAATAATGAATTTCACCGGCACATCATGCTCCTCGGCCGGAATGTCGTCCATCACTTGAAAGGAGTAAGCCAGCGCTGCCGTCACCGCCGAAGCTCCCCGCAAATATCGATCGTAATACCCGCCGCCATAGCCGATCCGGTAGCCGGTTTTGGCAAAACAGACCCCCGGGACAATGATGAGATCAAACTCATCGCGGTCGATCGGCGTTGTTTGTTTTTCAATCGGCTCAAACAATCCGGCGTACGCTTTTTCGAGCTGGGAAAACGACTCAAGCCGCCGAAAGGACATCGTTTTTGCCCTTGGATCGCATTTCGGGACGCCGATCGTTTTTCCTTCCCGCCACGCCTGTTCCATGATCGGCAAGGTGTTGACTTCCGTCTCTCTCGACACCGTCATGGCGATCGTCCGCGCCGTTTGCCATAATGGCCACCGATATAAATGAGCGGCGATTTGCCGATCGTACATCTCTTTTTCTGCCGCTTTAAGCTGCCGAAGCTGATTCAACATGCGCTGGCGCCATTCCTGTTTGCCGTCCATCATCTTCCCCTTCCTCCCATAAAGATAAAAAGCAGCAGGAATCATCTTCCCACTGCTTACTTCGTTTCGCGGTGCAACGTGACTTTGCGATCGCGCGGGCAATATTTTTTCAATTCCAAACGCTCTGGGTTGTTGCGTTTATTTTTCGATGTAATATAGTTGCGTTCGCCGCATTCTGTGCATGCCAATGTAATGTTCACGCGCATCTTTTTTCCCTCCAAACGAGCTTTATACTTTATATATAATCAGACCTTTCTATGATACCATTTTTCTTCGGCGATTTCCACCTCTAAATTTCATCTTTGTTCAATAAGAACGCCACAAGCAGAGAATGGTATGGTATAGTGAAAAGGGGAGGGATGCATGTGGTGGAATACGCAATCATCGCTTTGGCAGCTCTAGCCATTATTCTCCTTGTTCTTTCCTTTTTTGCGAAAGATGAACTGAAACCGCTCGAAGAACAAATCGATCATTTGACCGTTTCCCTGGCGCAAGAAACGTACCAGATCAAAAAGCGGCTGCAAGTCATCGAGGAGGAGCTCCTCATTCCGGAGCGGCAACGGTCCGCTTCGCCGCGGCTTGGCGGATCATTGTCGCCGGCCGATCGGCGCATCTTGTTTTTGCATAAACAAGGATTCCCGCTCGAAGACATCGCCCGTGAGACGGGGCTGACCGTTGCGGAAGTCGAGCGGGCGGTAAGGAGGTTGCGCCGATGAACAAGCGATCCATGCGTTCGTTTGCCCTCGGGCTGCTTGCATCGACAGCACTGATCGGCGCCTCGTATTACGCTTCACCCCCGGCTGCACCGACGGAAGCGGAAATCAAGACGTTCCTCAAACAGCATGGGCTTGTCGCCGTGGCGAAAGAGGAATACGACAGGCTCCGCAGCGCTCAGCCGAACGCCGCTCCGAAAGCGGCGTCCAAGCAGATGTCCGAACCATCAGGGCAAACCGTTTACGTCTATCGACTCGTTATTCAAAAAGGAGATACGCCAGAGACATTTGCCCGCGAACTTGAAGAGGCTGGCATCGTTCAAAGCGCCCGCGCCTTCAACGACTACTTGGAACAACATGGGCTGACGCGCTCCATCCGCCCCGGCGTCTACAACGTGCGGAGCGATATGGACTACGCAGCCATCGGCCGTTTGATTGCCGAACCATAACGAAAGAAGGTGTCCCTCCCAAAGGACCGGGACACCTTTTCTTAAGGCTGTGTCTGCGCATCAAACAGCGTTTTTTGAAAGAAACACATCTTTTTTGAAACGAACTTTTTGTCCGTCATGCCTGACGCCCTCCGGCCGCTTTTATCATCCGAACCGCCCGGCGATATAATCCGCCGTCCGCTGATCAGCTGGACGAGAAAACAACGTTTTTGTCTCGCCGTACTCAATCACTTCTCCGTTTAAGAAAAACGCTGTCCGATCGGAAATGCGAGCCGCCTGCTGCATATTATGCGTGACAATGATGATGCTGTATTTTGTTTTCAGCTCGCCCATCAACTCCTCGACCTTCGCTGTCGAAATCGGATCGAGCGCTGATGTCGGTTCATCCATTAAAATGACATCCGGCTCGACGGCCAAACAGCGGGCGATGCACAGCCGCTGCTGTTGGCCGCCCGATAAACCGAGGGCATTTTCATGAAGCCGATCTTTGACTTCCTCCCAAAGCGCAGCTTGGCGCAAGCTTTTTTCGACGATCTCATCGAGCAGCCGCCGGTCGCGGATCCCGTGAATGCGCGGCCCATAGGCGACGTTGTCATAAATCGACTTTGGAAACGGGTTGGGCTTTTGAAACACCATGCCCACTTGCGTCCGCAGCTGTTCAACAGGGTATGACGTGTCAAAAATGCGGCGGCCGCGATACAAAATCTCCCCTTCGAGCCGGACGTTTGGAATGAGCTCGATCATTCGATTGAGCGTTTTGATATAGGTTGACTTGCCGCATCCTGACGGGCCGATAATCGCCGTAATCTCGCGTTCATAAAAAGACAGGTGAATATGTTTTAACGCATGATGCTCTCCATACCATACGTTCAGTCCATTCGTTTCGTAAACGACCTCTTTTTTCACCAACTGGGCCGAAGGAATGTCCTCTTTTCGGCGCTCCACCACCGCCATCGTCCTCATCGGCGTGACTCCTTTCATTTCCTTCCGCCCTCACTGGCAGCGGAAGATCGAGTTTTTCCTATCATGAGCATACAAAACGATCGTTAACGCTGTGTGGACGGTATGTAAAGTTTTTGTAAACAAACATCATTTTTTTGGCTCTTCACCACAACATGCACTTGACAAGCAATACGGTTTCCGGCACAAAGATATGCAAAACGTGCTGATTTTCCCTCCCAAGCGTAAATAGGGTATGTTCAGAAAAAATCAAGTACAACTTTTGGTGAAGATCCATTTTTTTGCAAGCGCAAAAAAAGAGGCGCCTGGCTAGGCGCCTTTCCTGTCAGCGCGCATCGGCGGCCTCCGCGCCGCCTTGCGCATCGAAGCTGCTCCCGCCTTCAGCGGCTCGCTTCGCTTTCAATTCAAAATAGGCGTCCAAAATGCGGCGGCCGATCCGGTCATTAATCCCGTCGCTCTCCCCTTGCGTCGCCCACGGAACGACAACAGCGAACGACACTTCTGGATCGTTGTACGGCGCATAGCCAACAAGCGTCAAGTTGTACGTTGGATCATTCCGTCGGCTTTGGATCGGTCCATCGTAAAACGCCTCTGCCGTCCCCGTTTTGCCGGCCGGCTTGTACGAAGCACTCGCAAAGTACGAATACGCCGTTCCGCCCGGCTCTTGCATCACACGGCGGAATCCTTCTTGCACCCGCTTGATGTATTCCGTCTTCATATCAATCCGGTTTAGCACAACCGGTTCGAACCGTTTCATGATCCGGCCAAGTTTTTTTCCGTCAGCCGACGGCTCACGAATTTCTTTGACAAGCTGCGGCTTCATCCGATAGCCGCCGTTGGCGATCGTCGAGACGTATTGCGCCAGCTGCATCGGCGTATACATGTCGTACTGGCCGATCGCCAAGTCAAGCAAAAGACCAGGAATTGTACTTTGTCCTTGGAAGCCGCCGAGTTCATTCGGCAAGTCAATGCCTGTTTTGACGCCCAAGCCAAATTGGCTGAAATAGTGGCGAATCGTCGCAAATGCCTCTGGATTGATGCGAAGCGGCGCGTGCGGACGATACACACCGCCCCCGATGGCGATCGCTGTTTTGAACATATAGACGTTCGATGACTGCTTGAGCGCCGTCAGCTCGTTGATCGTCCCCATCGTTTTCCACGATTTTTTCACCGGAGTCTTTTTAATATACAGCGGCTCGTCCTTGATATACGTATTCGGATGGAGCACTCCCGTTTGAAAACCAGTAAGGACAGTCGCCCCTTTCACCGCCGATCCCATCGCATAGGCGGACGTGATGTTGCCGATGGCAAAGTCGACAAATTTGCCGTCTTGAAGAAGCTTGCCGGCCATCGCCAACACTTCGCCCGTCTTCGGGTTCATCATGACGACAAACGCCCGGTCCAAGAGCGGCGATCGGCCTTTGCGCTTCGTCGCCAGAATCTCTTGTTGAATGATTTGCTCAACCTTTTGCTGGAGCTCGGCATCAATGGTTAACACGAGGTCTTTGCCGCGCTCGCCTGGATACACTTGCTCAACCGAGATGACATTGCCCGATTTGTCAACAACGTTTTTCACTTTTGCCTTTTTGCCGTGCAGCACTTCTTCATACTGCATCTCCAAATAGCTTTTGCCGACGCGGTCATTGCGGCTGTAGTCGCGGGCTAAAAAGTAATCGAGCCGTTCGCGCGGGACGCCTTCGTCTTCTTCCGTCACACTGCCGAGCACAGAGCGGAATGTATTGTCATACACGTATTTCCGGTCCCAATCCACCGTCGTATTGACGCCGGGCAGCTCGCTCAAATGCTCGCTGACGACCGCATATTCGCGGTCGGTCACTCCTTTGCTTTTGACCGTCTGTGGCGTCAAGGCGTAGCCGCTCTCCATCTCATGTTTAATGGCGATCACTTCAAGCTCTGCTTTCGAAATTTGCGCCAAATCTTGCTTGGTGATGCGATCGAGCGTCCACTCGTACACTTTTTTGTCGATCTCTTTTTGCGTCAATCCTTGATCAGCGAGCTTTTTCCGTTCTTGTTCGCTCACCTTCCGTTTCGCTTCTTTCGGATGCGTTAAAATCCAATAATCTTTCATATCGCGCTCAGTTACTTTTTTCTCAGCATCGGGAATGTCGATGTATTGGGCAAGTTTCCTTGCTATGTCCAATATTTCTTCCGGCTGTGTCGTTTTGGAGCGCGTGTACGTAATCGCCTTTTGCGGTGTGTTGTCGACGATCACGCGGCCGAATCGATCGTAAATTTTGCCGCGCGGCACCGGCGTGCTGACGATTTCATCCTGCGTTCGCTCCACTTCGCGCCGATAATCTTCACCGTAGACGATCTGCACGACGCCAAGGCGCAAAATCAGCGCTGAAAACAACAAAAAAACAAAGAAAAACAAAATGTTTAACCGAATCGGCACTTGCGCCCGCTTTTTCCGTTTCATCCCCCGGTCCTCCTTTCCCCCCCTATTGTAAAAGAAAAAGGCGGGCATGGCTAGGGAAAAACTTGGCCCCTCACACCGGCGAACGGCCTCGTTCGCCGGCCAGCTTCGGCCGAAGCAAAAGCCGCTCGCGCCGGCCGTGCTCCGGATGGCCATCGGTGAAACGAATGCGGCGGACAAACCAATAAATCACCAAATGCCCGGCTCCGCACACAAACATCAACACGCGGATGCCAGCTTCTTCGCCAAAGAGCGCCACAGCCGTCAAAAAGGCGAAAATCGACGCCACCCGTCCGGCGTTTAAAAACAATTCGCGGACAACGATGTATTCGACGCGCGCCTCGGCCGATTTCCAGCTCTTTCCGATGACGTCAAACGTCAAGGAGGAATACGGAACAAGCAGCAATGGATACGCAATGGCGATCGTGATGGCATAAAGAATGAGGCGCGGATAGGTCGGATGGAAAACGATCAAAAAAATCGCCCCATATAGCAGCGCTCCTCCCAACAAAATCGCTTTCATCCGATATTCACGCTTGATCAGCCGGGAGACGGCATAATAGGCGACAAACGATGTAAACGAGTTGACAAGCCCGAATTTGCCGAGCGCCCATTCACTTCCAGAAGTGACGTACACAAGCACGGAAATGATAAACACAAACGTGCCTTCGCGCAATCCTTGAAAAAAGTGGGCATTCGTAATGAGCCGCCAGTTCCGGTTTTCATTCCGCTCCTTTAAAATGCGGACGAACAAATAGTTTCCCGCGGCCGCGCGGCGCTTCAAGAAAAAGCTGAGCAGCACAGCGACAAGAAACAAGCCGAGCGACAGCGAGAAAACGAACGTATACCCTTTCGCTCCATGGAGCGATGAGATGATATAACCGGCGACAATCGGCCCGATCATGCCGGCTGATGAGGTCAACACCCCGAAAAAACCGTTAAAAAAGTCGCGCGTCTCCGGTTCGGTAATTTCAAATGTCAACACGTTAAATGCCAGCCAATAAAAACCATAGCCGACGCCGAGCAGCGCACCGAGAAAAAGCAAATATTGATGGGCGCGAGAGCCGACCAGCAAAACCGTGACAAAAAAAACGGCTAAACACGACACGCCAAGCCGCAAAACGAGAATGCGGTCAATTTGTTTTGCCATCCGGCCGGCGAAAATAAACGTCAGCGGCTGCATCGTGACAATCGCCAAATTGTATAGCGCCAAGTCGCGGAAATCGCCGGTCTGTTTCCATAAATAAATGTTGACAAACGTGTTCGACAGGGAAACACCGAGCGCGTAAACCCCACCGATGCAAAGCAAAAGCAACAAATCGCGGTTCACTTGTTCTTGGCCGGTTAGTTTTTGGAAAAATGCCATTGCAAACTCCCCTTTTCATCTATCCGGTAGTGTGGCCGTTTCCGCAGCCTCTATGCACCCGGCGCGAAGAAAACCGCTTCTTTTGCCTGCACCCTCCGTCGCGAAAAAAAGCGGGGCGTTTTGTTTCGCCCCGCTTTGTTGATTACTTCGCTTTCGCTTCGCTGTACCGTTTCGCCACTTCGTCCCAGTTGACAATGTTCCAGAATGCGGCAATGTATTCCGGACGGCGGTTTTGGTATTTCAAGTAGTACGCATGCTCCCAAACGTCCAAGCCGAGAATCGGCGTTTTGCCTTCCATAATCGGCGAATCTTGGTTCGGCGTGCTCGTAATTTCCAGCTCGCCGTTGTTCACGACAAGCCATGCCCAACCAGAACCGAAACGGCCAGCCGCTGCTTTCGAAAACTCGTCTTTAAACGCGGTGAAGCTGCCGAATTTTTTGTTGATCGCCTCAGCCAGCTCACCTGTCGGCTCACCGCCGCCATTTGGCGACAAAATCGTCCAGAAAAGCGAGTGGTTCGCATGGCCGCCGCCGTTGTTGCGCACCGCCGTGCGAATGCTTTCCGGAAGGGCTTCCAAATTGCTGAGCAATTCTTCGAGCGATTTGTTTTGCAAATCCGGATGCCCTTCAAGCGCCGCATTCAAATTTGTCACGTATGTGTTATGGTGCTTCGTGTGGTGAATGTTCATCGTTTCTTTGTCGATGTGCGGCTCCAGGGCATCGTACGGATACGGCAATGCTGGCAATTCAAATGGCATACCGATCTCCTCCTTTTTGGTTTATGTACACGAACGCCAACGCGTTCGCTTGAGATTAGCTTACCAAAGTTGGCACAATGTTTCAATCGATTTGCTTGTCCTCGTTTTTTGTTTCCATATTTTCAACACACATATCGTCGAACCCTGTTGCGGGCGGGGGAAACGAGCTTTTTATTTACATATTTTCAACACAACGTTGACCATTTCTTCATAATGGCAAGTTATAGTATAAAATAGCTTCCAGTTAAGGGGGAACTCAGCGAAAATGGAAACAAAGCGATCACGTTCTTTATGGAACGCCTTTCGACTTGAGACCATTGCCATGATGGCCATGGTGCTTACAACGACGTTGTCGGCCCTTGTCATCACCTCAATCGGCTATATTCAAGGGCGCCATTCAGCGATTCAGTCGATCCAACAACAGTTGCAGCTATCAAGCGAAACGATGGTTGAAAAAATTTCTATTTTAAAAGCGACAACGACCAATGAAGCGTTTTCTCAAAAACTGAATTATTCATTGACGTTAAATGAACGGAAATTCCACGCCTTACACCTTCATCCGGTGCAATTGATTGTAACGAAAACGGGAAGGGCGGTGGCAAAACGGCCATCCTCGCCTAACCAAATGCTGCCCGAACAGGTCGTGCGCGATATATTGAAAAAGAAGCAAGGTGTTTTGCGTACAGACCAATGGCTGGCTGCATTTTCTAGTTCAAGTGATTTGCAAGGAGCGGTCTACATGATTGCCATTCCAGAAAAGGACTATTTGTGGCCGCTTTTGAAACAACAAGCAGCAAACTTAGCAGGGTCTGTTTCCGCCATTTTGATCGTATGCCTCGCCGGATGGTGGATCATCCGCCGCGCCACTCGCCCCATTGCTTGGCTCCAGCAAGCCATGGAACGGCTTGGATCTGGCGATTGGCGGTCGCGCATCGAATTGCATGCAGCGACAAAAGATATTCTCGCCCTCACCGATGGGTTCCATCAGATGTCCAGCAATTTGGCCGTTCTGATCGAACATATGCGCTTCAGCTCTGAACAAATCGCAGCGGCTACCAACATTTTAAACCAAACATCCTCTGAGACAACAGCAGCTTCTGAACAAATCGCAGCGGCGGTGGCAGACACGGCGTACGGGGCAGAGCAACAAGCGCGCAAATCGGCTGATATCGCTTCTTTTTTTCAACAACTGGCGGATGAAATGGAACAAATGTCCTTTCGAATGGAGGAAGCCCGTCGTTCCAAAGAACAAGCCCATTCCCAAGCGGAAAGCGGCAACCGGCTTGTTGAGCGGGCAAGCAACGACATGGCTTACCTGCAACAATCCATTGCGAAAACGATGTACACAATCGATGCATTGAAAGATCATTCGCGCCATATTGCCAGCATTCTGTCACTAATCGGAAACATCGCTGAACAAACGAACTTGCTCGCCCTAAACGCTGCCATTGAAGCAGCCAAAGCAGGGGAGCATGGCCTAGGGTTCTCCGTTGTGGCGAAAGAAATCCGGGCGCTGTCGGCGCAAACAGGACAAGCGTTGGCACAAATTCAATCCATTGTCCAAGATGTGCAAAGCCAAATCGAGGCCGCGGTTCAATCGATGAAAGAAAGCGCAAAACAACTCGATGAAACGAAAAAAACGTTCACGGAAAGCCAACAAGCCTTTGAAGAAATCACCACCATGGTGTCGCATTCATCCGCACATACGCTGCAAATTTCAGAACAATTCGCCGCCATCGAGCGGCAAATCAGCGAAATGCGTGAACATATCGCAGAGATTGCCACCGTCGCCCAACAGATTGCTTCGTCGATGGAGCAAATTTCGAGTTTTACCGACGACCAGCACAATGCCATGGCTGCCATTCGTTCCGAAGCCGATGCACTAAATGAACGGGTGTTGCAATGGCGCGCCTTGCTTGAAACCTTTCATTTGCCTTCTGACTAAAGCGGGAAGATGCCCGCTTTTTCTTTGTCTCAAGTTGAATTCTTCCTCTTTCCCGGCTACAATGGAAAAGGAGACAAAGAAAGGTGTGTCTGCGATGAACGTATTCGTCCAACTGTGGAAAAGCTTATATTCTCCAAAAGACATCGCCCGCTTTCGATTTCAGGGAATTGGGAAAACGATCGGTTATTTGTTTTTGCTGACGTTGCTGTCCATTCTTCCGACGTTTTACTATGTCTCCTCGTCGCTCACTGAAGGCATCCGCACAACGAGCGCCTTATTGAATAACGAGTTGCCGCCGTTTTCGATTGAAAACGGCGAACTTCACTCGGAGGCGGCCACGCCGATTCATATTGATCAAGGCGGATTTACGATCATTTTTGACAGCACCGGCAAAGTGACGAGTGAGAACGTCGAGCAGTTTCCGAACGCCATCGCGCTCTTGAAGCATGAGGCCGTGCTCGTCGCCGGCCATCAGGCGCAGCATTACAGCTATGCCACGTTTCCGGATGTGACCATTACCGACGAAGACGTTCGCGCGTTCATCGCCGGTCTTCAGTCGCTTCTCCCTGTCCTCATTCCGCTTTTTGGGCTCGTTTTATACGTGCTCGCCTGCGCCGGGAAATTCATCAGCGTGTGCATCTTTGCCTTTTTCGGCTTGATTTTGGCCGGCGTGCTCGACAAAACGCTGCGCTACCGCCATACATGGGTGATGTCGGCTTACGCCATTACGCTGTCGACCGTCTTTTTCACCGTGATGGAAACGGTGCAAGCGGTCGTGCCCTACGGCGCGTTGATCCATTGGTTCGTTTCGCTTGTCGTTCTCTTTTTGGCAGTCAAGGAAGTGCCATCAGCCAAACGGGAAATATAAAAAAGCTGCCTGTTGATACAGGACAGCTTTTTTTGTGCTTACGCTGCTTTGCTTCTTTCTCCTCGTCCTCGACGCGCGCGCCGCCCCCCGGAGAAATGCCGCGCAAGCAAGGAAGAAGCGAGCCGTGCGGCCAAATTGAATAAAAGAACGGCCACCATCAATACAGCCGCCGATTTGGCCGCGATCAGCTTTGCGTCTGGGACAATGCCTTCCGAATTCAATTTCCAAATATGCACCGTCAGCGTTTCGGCCGGCCGGAACACGTTCAGCGGGTTGGCCTGGCTTGACCAATCCGCATCCCAACGAAGCATCGGAGTCGTCAGCCCAGCGGTATAAATGAAAACAGCCGCTTCGCCGAAAATGCGCCCAGCCGATAAAATGACGCCGGTGACAATTTGCGGGATGGCGGCCGGAAGCACCGCTTTGACCAACGTCTGCCAGCGCGTCGCTCCAAGGGCAAGACTCCCCTCTTTAATGTTGGCTGGAACATCCAAAATCGCCGTTTCGCAAATGCGCGTCAATCCAGGCAAATTGATGATCGTGACGGCTAACGCTCCGCCGAGCAGCGTATAGCCCCAACCCGTCAAGGTGACAAACGCCAACAATCCAAACAACCCGACGACAATCGACGGCAATGATGCCATCGTTTCCAAGCAAAGGCGAATGAACCCGACGATCCGCCCTTGTTTGGCGTATTCAGCCAAATAAATTCCAGCTCCCAACGAAAGCGGAACCGACAAAAGCAATGTCACAACCAACATATAAAATGAATTGATGAGCTGCGGACCAATGCCGCCGCCCGCTTGCGTATTGCTCGGCCGTCCGAACAGAAACTCAGGTTGCCAAAACCCCGCTCCTTTCGACAACACAACGGCAAAAAAGAACATGAGCAACCCGATGACTGCAGCAGCCACCGCATAGAAAATGCCTGTCCAAACTTTATCGATCATTCGCGCTGTCATCTTATCGCTCCTTTCTCGGGCCGACCAAACGGATCACGGCAATGAAGAAAAACGAGATCAAGAGCAAAATGAGCGCCAATGTCCATAACGCGTTGTTCCATGGTGTTCCGTTGATCGTATTCGCCATATCCATCGTCAATACACTTGTTAACGTCGCCGTCGGGCTGTCAAGGCCTGAAGGCAGCTTAATCGTATTGCCGATCACCATCTGCACGGCAAGCGCCTCGCCAAACGCCCGCGCCAAGCCGAGAACGACGCCGGTGGCAATCCCGGCTTTCGCCGCCGGAACGATGACGCGGGAAATGGCCTGCCAACGCGTAGAGCCAAGCCCGTATGATGCTTCCATATACGTCATCGGGACATTGGCCAAGGCGTCGGCCGCAATGCTGGTGATAGTCGGCAAAATCATCATACTAAGGACGATGATCCCCGCCAACAGACTAAAGCCGGAGCCTCCGAACCATTCGCGCAAGAGCGGAACGAGAATCGTCACCCCAAGCCAGCCATACACCACCGACGGAATGCCGACAAGCAGCTCCAGCACCGGCTTGAGCAACGAAACGAACCATTTGGGAGCGATAAAGTTCATGAAAATCGCCAACGCCAACGCGATCGGCGCACTGATCAACAAAGCGCCAAGCGAGACGAGCATCGAGCCAACAATAAAAATGAGCGCCCCATACTTCGGCGGCGTGCCGTTTGGATCCCATTGCATCGAAAGCAACATGTCGGAAAGCGAAAGACCGCTGTCCGTAAAGGACTGAATTCCCTTTACCGCCAAAAAGATGATCATCGTCACCGTAATCAGAACGATCAGCCAGCCGCAGATGACCGCAAACGTGCGGCCGATGTACTCTTCAAGCCAGCGATTCCGCCGTTTCGTATGCATTTGTTGCATGGCTTCATCCCTCCATTGTCAAAGGCCGGCCTAACGAGCCGGCCTTCCGCCCTTCTCTACTCCAATTCCGTCATCGGGATATACCCCATCTTTTTAACGGTCGGCGCAAATTCTTCGCTCTTGACAAAGTCGATAAACGCTCGCACTTCTTCCTTCGCTTCCCCTTTGGTAATCATGTATTCATACGACCAAAACGGGTACTTTTCCGTGCGGATGTTTTCCACCGTCGGTTCCGCGCCGTCAATTTTGACCGTTTTCAAGTTTTTCTTTTCCCCGATTAAATACGACATCGCTACATAGCTGACAGCGCCCGGCGTCGAGCTGATCGCCTGTTCGACCGCTCCGTTCGAATCTTGCACCGTACCGATGGAATCATCGACTTTTACGCCTTTCATGATCGTTTTCTCAAATGTCGCCCGCGTACCCGATGACGCCGGACGGTTGATCACGTGAATGGCTTCATCTGGTCCGCCGACTTCTTTCCAGTTTTTAATCTTTCCGCTGAAAATATCTTGAATTTGCTTCGTCGTTAAATTATCGACCTTCACATCGTCGTTAACCACAATCGCAAAGGCGATGCCGGCCACTTTATGGTCAACAAGCTCTGACGCTTTCGATTTGTCGTCCAGCTTCTCCGCCGCCGGCACATCCGAGTTGCCGATTTGCACGGCGCCGGCTGCCACTTGGTTGACGCCCGTACCGCTGCCGCCGCCTTGAACGGTGATCGATACGTCCGGATACTTTTCCATAAACGCGTTTGCCGCTTCCTCTGCCAGCGGCTGAAGCGCTGTAGATCCTGCTAGTGCAATGGTGCCGGAGTAGGTTTCTTCTTTCTTTGCCGTTCCTTCATTGCCGCCCGCGTTGTTCTTTTCAGTCTGCCCGCAGCCGGCCAAAACGCCGGTCATCAACAAGGCGGCCAATCCCAATTTGACTCGTTTGCTCCACATTCAGAAATCCCCCCGTTTTGTTTTCGTACTTTCAACGTACAAGACCATTGTAGCGAGACATTGTTAGGCCCTTATAAAGCAGTTGTTAAGTTTCTGTAAAGACAAAAAACAGGAATATTTTCAAAAAGCCGTCAAGCGAGCCTTGAAGGCAAAGAAGAACGGTGATGCCGTTTTTCAAATTGGAGACATTCTTTTGTTGAAGTGTTTTCCTCATGAACTCAACGACCTTGCTAAGGAAGACATATTTTCGCTGGACAAGCATACATATGAAATAGATATACCCATGCGGAGGAAGCGTCATGAAAAAATTCATGTTTCTCCTGCTTCTCGTTCTTTCCAGTTATATCGTTTACCGCGACCTTGCCATCGGAACGCTTCACCCTTCATCTGAAACAGCGGCAGCCGTTGTCCAGTCGAAACAGGCGGCCATCCCGTACCGGACGGTGACCATTCGCCCTGGCGATACGTTGTTGTCCATCATCGAGAAAGAACTCAACGGCCCATTGCCCGTTCCGCTCGAGCAGCTGATCCGTGATTTTGAACGGTT
Source organism: Geobacillus sp. PK12 (assembly GCF_004123125.1). Classification (NCBI taxonomy): domain Bacteria; kingdom Bacillati; phylum Bacillota; class Bacilli; order Caryophanales; family Anoxybacillaceae; genus Geobacillus; species Geobacillus sp. PK12. The sequence continues at coordinate 91,729 of NZ_SDKL01000013.1, read as the reverse complement.
AAATCCAGGCGAACATGCGCAAACATTAAAAATCGGGAAAACTTATAAAGTGCCGATCTATCGCTAACCGGCGAATCGCTTGTCAAACGGCGGATGGCACTGTTACAATAATGCAGAAAGCGACTTGAATGCAAAAGGAGCGAATTCCCGTGGGTGAAATCATCCATCGTTCAAAGACTCGGCCGGTCCGCGTCGGTCCGCTGACAATCGGCGGCAACAACGAAGTCATCATTCAAAGCATGACGACGACAAAAACGCACGATGTCGAAGCGACGGTGGCGCAAATCCACCGCCTCGAGGAAGCGGGGTGCCAAATCGTCCGCGTCGCCTGCCCGGACGAGCGGGCGGCTGAGGCCATACCGGAAATCAAAAAGCGAATCAACATCCCGCTTGTCGCCGACATCCACTTTGACTATAAATTGGCGCTGAAAGCGATCGAAGGCGGCGTCGATAAAATCCGCATCAATCCAGGCAACATCGGGCGCCGCGAAAAAGTCGAAGCGGTCGTGAAAGCAGCGAAAGAGCGCGGCGTACCGATTCGCATCGGCGTCAACGCTGGATCGCTGGAAAAACGCATTTTAGAAAAATATGGATATCCAACAGCCGACGGCATGGTTGAGAGCGCCTTATATCATATCCGCATTTTAGAAGAACTTGATTTTCACGATATTATCGTTTCGTTAAAGGCGTCCGACGTACGCCTCGCCATTGAAGCGTACGAAAAAGCGGCGCGCACGTTCGACTACCCGCTCCATGTCGGCATCACCGAAGCGGGCACGCTTTTCTCCGGCACGATCAAAAGCGCGGTTGGACTCGGCGCCATTTTAAGCAAAGGCATCGGCAATACGATCCGCGTTTCGTTAAGCGCCGACCCGGTTGAAGAGGTAAAAGTGGCGCGCGAAATTTTAAAAACGTTCGGACTCGCTTCCAATGCGGCGACGCTCATTTCCTGCCCGACGTGCGGGCGGATTGAGATCGATTTGATCAGCATCGCCAATGAAATCGAAGACTATATCGCCAAAATTAAGGCGCCAATCAAAGTCGCCGTGCTCGGTTGCGCCGTCAACGGACCAGGGGAAGCACGGGAAGCCGACATCGGCATTGCCGGCGCCCGTGGCGAAGGCTTGTTGTTCCGCCACGGCAAAATCGTCCGAAAAGTACCGGAAGAGCAAATGGTGGAAGAACTGAAAAAAGAAATCGACAAGCTGGCGGAAGAATATTTTGCAAAGCAAAAGGAAAACAAAGCCGCTCTGAAAGGCAGCGCCGCCCAATGAGCGGAAGGTTCCTGCACAACGAGAAAGGGCGTCCCCGCTTGGGGACACCCTCGCTTTTTACGTATAAAACGGCATAATAAACAGGCGGACGAGAATAGCGATGACGCCGATGCCGATGGCCCACGCACCGAGCGTCTCTGCGCCGCGCCGGCGCGCGATAAACCCGACAATAATGCCGGCCGCCCCTAACAAAATCGGCCAAATAAACAAGGCGATGATGGACAGGGCCAAAGCGAGCCAGCCGAGCCCGGCGCCGTCCGCGCGTTCTTCGTCCCGTTCGTCGCCGCGGCGAATCGGTTCAGCGACTTCCGCCGCTGTTTCTTCCATAAAATTGCGTTCTGGTTCCTCTTTTCCGATCGATTGCACGTAACTTCCGTTATACGTGCGCTCGCGGTCGTCTGCCATATGCTTCCCTCGCTTTCCTAAAGTAAGAAGCATTATTAGTATGAGAAACCGGCGTTATTTTATCAGTGTGAATATTTTCTAACAGGAGGATGAAGCGGTGAAAAAACGGCTTGGCATCGACATTGACGGCACGGTGACATGTCCGAGCACGTTCATTCCGTATTTAAACGAAGCATTCGGCAAAGAGCTCGCATTACACGACATTACGCAATACAATTTGGCGCCGTTATACGGCGTGGCGGAGGAAGAAATGGACCGCTGGCTTGAGGAAAACGAAGCGGATATTTATGAGAGGGCTCCGCTTGCCCGCTATGCGCTTGAGGTGATTGACAGCTGGAAAGACAAATACGAGCTGTATTACATCAGCGCCCGCGGCCGCCATTTGTACGATCTCACCGAGCGCTGGTTCCGGCGGCACGGCGTCCATTACCACCATATTGATCTGATTGGGTCGCACGACAAAATCGCCGCCGTCCGCCAATATAAGCTGTCGGCCTTCTTTGAAGACAAGTACGATAATGCCTGCGAAATCGCCGAAACATGCGGCATTCCCGTCATTTTGTTTGACACCCCGTACAACCAAGGCCCGCTCCCCGAAAACGTCATCCGCGTCAATAACTGGCTTGAAGCAAAGCGAGAAATCGAACAGCGCCTCCAGCCATAAACAAAGGGCTGATCCAAAACGCGAATGCGTTTTGGGATCAGCCCCTCTGTTGACATTGCGGACATGTGCCGTAAATTTCAAACTTATGGTCCGTGATCTCATACCCATCGAGCTGCGCCGCAAGCCCATCCATCGGACAAGCGTCAATCTTCTTCGTTTTTCCGCACTGGATGCAAATGAAATGATGGTGGTGGCGGCGGGCGCCGCAGGCAAAACGGAAATGTTTCTCCCCGGAAAGCTCGGTCATTTCCAAAATGCCAAGCAGCGCAAAGAGCGACAAATTGCGGTACACGGTATCAACGCTCAAGCCCGGATAGAGGGGACGGAGCGCTTCAAGCACGTCTTTGGCCGTCAAGTATTTGTCGCTTTCGGCAAACAACTCAAGCATTTGTCTCCGTTTTTCCGTATATTTAAATCCTTTCTCTTTCATCAACTGCAACGCTTCGTCGATATTCATCGCTGCCGCCCCCTTTTCCATCCGAGTGCGAAAAGCAAAATGACAACCGCTGCGATGACGATCGTTCCACCCGGCGCCCAGTCTAGCTCATACGCCGCCCAGAGCCCGGCGATGACGGCCAGCTCCCCGAACAAAATCGAAAGCCCGATCACCTGTTTAAAACTTTTGGCGATGCGGATGCTCGCCGCCACCGGCAGCGTCATGAGCGACGAGATGAGGAGCACGCCGACGGTGCGCATCGATGCAGCAATGACGAGCGCAACAAGCACAATAAACAAAAAATGGATCAATGTGGTGCGAACGCCGGAGACACGGGCGTATTCCTCGTCAAAGGAAAGAAGAAACAGCTCTTTGTAAAACGTCAAAATCACTATCGCGGCAGCTGCGGCGACAGCAAACGCTGTCCAAACGTCAGCACGGCTGACGGCGCTGACGCTGCCGAATAAATACGAAAACAAATCGGTCGTAAACCCGTTGGCCATCGAAATGAAAATGACGCTCAAGCCAAGACCGGACGACAACACGATTGGAATCGCAAGCTCTTCATAATGCCGATACACAGCGCGCAGCTTTTCGATAAACAGCGCCCCGACGACGGAAAACCCCATTCCGATGTAAAGCGGGTTCCAGCTCGCGGCTGCCGGAATCGTTTTTTCAAGCAAGAGCCCGGCGGCAATGCCCGCAAGCGTCACATGACTCAATGCATCAGCGATGAGCGACAGCCGCCGAACGACAATAAAAACGCCGAGCAATGGCGCCGTAAAACCGGTCAAAACGCCGGCAACAAACGCATTGCGCAAAAATTCGTATTGCCAAATGGCTTCCCACACGTGTCATTCCTCCACCGTCACCGTTTCATTCCGCTCGTTCATGCTCGTGAGAGAGAACGTGGAGCGGATGGCCATAAAACTGCGAAATCGCCTCGTTGCCAAGATGTTCGAACTCTTCCGCCTTTCCATGGAAATAGAGGCGCTTGTTCAAACAGGCGATATCGGTCACCCGGTCCGTGATCGTCCCGATGTCATGCGTCACTAAGATAAGCGTTAAGCCGCGGCGGTTCAAGTCGCCGAGCAGTTCGTAAAATTCATGCACATGGCGCGCATCCACGCCGACCGTCGGCTCGTCTAAAATGAGCAAATCCGGCTTGCTCGCCAGTGCGCGGGCGATAAATACCCGTTGTTGCTGGCCGCCGGACAGCTCCGCGATATTGCGCTTTGCCAGGCCGCTCAACCCAACGGCCGCGAGCGCCGCTTCGACCGCACGGCGGTCTTCGTGTGTCAGCGGCCGAAATAAGCCGCGTTTGGCCGCCAACCCACTCGCCGCCACTTCCTCAACCGTCGCCGGAAAGCTGCGGTTGAAGCTGTTCGCTTTTTGCGACACGAAACCGATTCGATGCCATTCGCGAAACGATTCAATCGGCTCGCCGAACAAAAAAATGCGGCCGCTGTTCGGTTTTAACAAGCCGAGCACACATTTGAGCAACGTCGATTTTCCCGAGCCGTTCGGGCCGACCAATCCTAAAAATGCCCCTTTCGGCACCGTTAAACTAACATGCTCAAGCACGTTCTCGTTTTCATAGCGGAACGACACATCCTCAATTTGCACAACAAGCCCATTTTCCATGGCGGTTCTCCCTTGCTAATTCAGAATCATTCCGATTTGCTTCACTATGCAAGTATACCCCACCATCCGCGTTTTGTAAACCTCAATGAATCGCTGATTTAAAGCGGGCGCCGCGCACTTCATGCGTCGGCATAATGGTGATGAACGCATCCGGGTCGATTTCATTGACGATCGATTTTAGTTTTGTCACTTCCAAGCGCGTGACGACTGCATAAATGATTTCCTTTTGCTCGTCCGTATATCCGCCTTTGCCAAGCAATTTCGTCGTCCCGCGGCCGAGCCGGTGCAAAATGGCGTCGGAAATTTCCTCATAATGATCGGTCACAATAAAGGCCGCCCGCGTCTCGTCAAGCCCTTCAATGACCGCATCGATCGTTTTTGAGGCGATGTAGTACGTCATCACCGAATACATGGCTGGCTCGAGGCCAAACACAAACGCCGCCCAGCCAAAAATAAAAACGTTGACAAACATGACAAACTCGCCGACCGAAAACGGGATTCTTTTCGTCATCAAAATCCCCAAAATTTCCGTCCCATCGAGCGATCCGCCATGACGGATGACCAATCCGACGCCAAGACCGAGCGACAACCCGCCAAAAACGGTGGCTAAAATCGGCTCGGTCGTCAGCGGGGAAAGATGGTGAAACAGCTGTTCGGTGACGCCGAGGATCACGACGCCTAAAATCGTTGACAGCATGAACGTTTTTCCGATTTGCTTGTAGCCGAAATACATGAACGGGGCGTTTAAGAGGATGACGAGCGTGGCGAAATTGAGCAGCCGCCATTCGTCCGGAGTCAAGTAGTCCAGAATCAGCGATATGCCAATGATGCCGCCGTCGATCATTTTGTTCGGAACGAGCAGCCGCTCGATGGCAAACGCCGCCAAAGAGGCGCCGATGGCGATCATCAACACCCGATACAACACATGGCCTAGCGGTTCTTTTTTATGCTGTTTTGACACCAAACTACCACCCTTTCCCTTTTTGTTTTTTCTATTATACCATACACGCCTTTTCCATTCACGTCATATGATGGAACAGAAGCAAGGAGGCGGCTGCGATGAACATTTACCAACAGCTTGTCAAGCAAAAATTAAAAACGATCACCCCGGAAGAACTCGTTGCGTACAGCCGAGAGTACGGCTTGCCCATCACGACAAGCCAAGCGAAACAAATTCTTCATCTCGCCCGGACGAACGACATTAACGTCTTTGACCCCGAGGAGCGGAAAAAATGGGTGCGAGAGTTAGCGAAAATCACCTCGCCGGACATCGCTCGAAAAGCGAACGAGCTATTTTTGAAATTCGTGCAAAAAAAATAAAAGGGCGCATAGCCCTTTTCTCATTCCGCCCCAGCGTTGATTTTTTCAAGCAACTGGTCATCGAACGACTGCGCCCGCAGCATGGCGATTTCGTGCTTGTACGGTGGTTTTTTGTTGTGTTTGTCCTCGCCCACGTATGGGGTTTCTAAAATTTTCGGAATATCCTCAAGCTGCGGGTGATGGACGATATAGTTGAGCGCAGCAAACCCGATATGGCCGAAACCGATGTTTTCATGGCGGTCTTTCCGGCTGCCGCGCGGGTTTTTGCTGTCGTTGATGTGCAGTACTTTCAGCCGCCCGAGACCGATGATCCGGTCAAACTCCTCAAGGACGCCGTCAAAATCGTTGACGATGTCATAGCCGGCGTCATGCGTATGGCATGTATCAAAGCAAACGGACAGCTTATCATTATAGGCGACGCCGTCGATAATGTACGCGAGCTCCTCAAACGTCCGCCCGCATTCCGACCCTTTGCCGGCCATCGTTTCTAGGGCGATTTGCACGTTCTGTTCGCGCGTCAACACTTCATTCAGTCCACGAATAATTTGGCGAAGTCCAGCTTCCACCCCTGCGCCGACGTGAGCGCCTGGATGGAGCACAAGCTGTTTGGCTCCAATGGCTTCCGTCCGCTCGATTTCCGCGCGCAAAAAGTCGACGCCCAGCGAAAACGTATCGAGATTGGTCGTATTGCCGATATTGATGATATACGGGGCGTGGACGACAATCTCTTCGATGCCGTGCGCTTGCATATGCTGGCGCCCGGCTTCGATGTTGAGCTCTTCAATCGACTTGCGCTTTGTGTTTTGCGGCGCCCCGGTGTAAATCATAAACGTGTTCGCTCCGTAGGAGGCCGCTTCCTCGCTGGCGGCCAGCAGCATTTTCTTTCCGCTCATGGAAACATGTGAACCGATTTTTAACATGTTCTTCTCTCCCTTTTCTTTGCGTTAAAGGCGGACGGCGATTATGATTTTTTGAAGCGGCCAAGCCGCTTTTTCTTCTTCTCCAGCTCCGCGCGCAACTTTTTTTTGTAGCCCGGCTTCACCTGCTTCGTTTTTTTCAGTTTGGCGAAAAGCAGCGCCAGTTCGTCATCTTTTTCGCCCGCCCGCTTGCTCCGCCGGTTCCACGGCGGCAGCTCCTTCCATTCGCCGCGCACGAGATCACGGTGGACAAACGAAATTCCTATTTTTTCCAACCGAGCAATCGCATCTTGGTCAGACGGCTCGTAAATCGTCGCCGCAATGCCGCTATAGCCAGCGCGCGCCGTCCGTCCGGCGCGGTGAATATAAAACTGCAGATCATCAGGCAACTCGTAGTTGATGACATGACTGACGCCTTCAATATCGATGCCGCGCGTCGCCAAATCGGTCGCGACGACATATTGAAACTCCAAATCGCGGATAAGATTCATCATCTTTCTCCGCTCGCGCGGCGTCAAATCGCCGTGCAGCACGCCGACTTTCAACCCTTGCTCAGCGAGACGGTCGGCGACCTCGTCAGCCATTTTCCTTGTGTTGACAAATACGATGGCCAAATACGGGTTGTAGCTGAGGAGCACATCACGGAGCAGTTTTGTTTTCTCGCGTCCACGCAGCGGGATGAGCACATGTTCGATGTTTTGGTTCGCCGTCCGCTTCGGGTCGACGTGGACAAAGGTCGGGTTTTCCATATATTTTTTCAAAAACGGCTTCAGCTTTTCCGGAATCGTCGCTGAAAAGACGAGCATTTGCAAGTCTTTCGGCATCCGGGCGGCGATTTGGTCGACATCAGTGATAAAGCCCATATCGAGCATCAAGTCAGCTTCATCGACGACAAGGATGTGGGCCGTATGCACATCAAGCGCCTGCTCGCGAATGAAATCGTTGATGCGCCCCGGCGTGCCGATGACAATATGCGGCTGCACGTTGAGCTTTTCGAGCGCTTTTTGCTTATCCGTCCCGCCGATCAAACAACGGGCGACGATCATCCGATCTTTCGGGCAAAACTTCGTGATTTTCAGCGTTTCGTGGTAAATTTGCGTCGCTAATTCGCGCGTCGGCGCCGTGATGACGGCTTGCACTTCGGCGCGTTCCGGCTTGATTTTTTCAATGATCGGCAATAAGTACGCATGTGTTTTTCCCGTTCCGGTTTGCGATTGGCCGACCATGCTTTCGCCGCGCAGCGCCCCCGGAATGATGCGCTCTTGAATTTCCGTCGGTTTATAAAAACGAAGCGTCTTGATCGCTTCGATGATAAACGGTTGAAACGGAAAACGAGTAAACTGCGTTTCTGTCATCAAGCACCACTCCCTTCTATATTAAATAAACGCAACTGGAAGGTTTCCCATCTCGTTGGCCCAAAAGCGTGCCGTCTATTTTTCCGACTGTCGGCGGCAAGCTTTGACGCGACGGAACAACCAACCGTTTCACAAATCCATGCATCGGTCTGGAAGCAGTATGGTTCGGTCACCCGACAGTCGATCCAATACCGGCTGGCTCCATAAAAGAGCGTAAACGTTAACGTTTCAAATGGCATATGGGCACCGCTTCGTCCGCTTCACCATTATAGCGAATCGCTGCCCCCTGCCGCAACTAAAGACGATCCTGCAACAAACCTTTCCCGCCTTGCCCGCATATTGTAGAAAGGAGGACATTCGTTCATCCGCACGACCGAAAGGAGGAAGCTGCTATGAGATACAGTCGGCCCCCGATGATGCCTTCTCCGTTTGCCGGAAGGCCGCCAGCCCCGTTCGCCCGCATGCCGGCGCCGCCTTTTGGCCCCAGCGGCCCCGGCGGCTTCTTGGCCCGCTTGTTTTCGCGCGGGCAGCCGCCGGCTGCTGCATCGTCTCCGTGGGGGCTGCCGTTTTTGTCCAACGCCGCTAACACCGCCGCATCCAACACGGGCGGCGGCTTGGTTGGCATGTTAAACAACGTGCAAAAAATGCTTGGCATCGCACAAAACGTCATGCCGATGGTGCAACAGTATGGACCGCTCATCCGCAATCTTCCGGCGATGATCCGCATTTTCCGCGAGTTGAAACCGGCCGATGAAGGGGAAGGCGAAACAACGTCGGAAAGCGCACCGGCCAACGAAACGAAACAAAAGCCGGCCGCCAAGGCGCCAAAAAAACGCTCCGTTCCGCAGGCAAAGCGCGAAGAGCCGCAAGAAAAAGAAGCACCGGCCGCCCCGAAGCCGTCCAAGCCGAAACTGTATATCTAGTTTCTTTCCCCGCCCTAGCGCACCCGCTGTTTAGGGCGGTTATTCTTTGTCTTCTCCCCGGTGCTCCGATATAATGGAAGGTGAACAACCGCCGCACAACCGGCGGCAGGGAGGGAATATGATGGAAGTGATTAAAATTACCCCGCGCGGGTATTGCTACGGGGTGGTCGATGCAATGGTCATCGCCCGCAACGCGGCGTTGGACCCATCTTTGCCGCGTCCGATTTACATTCTCGGCATGATCGTCCATAATAAGCACGTCACGGACGCGTTTGCCGAAGAAGGCATCATCACGCTCGATGGAGAAAATCGTTTGGAAATTTTGGAAAAAATCGACCATGGCACCGTCATTTTCACCGCCCACGGCGTCTCACCGGAAGTGAAAAAACGAGCGCTCGAAAAGGGACTTGTCACGATTGATGCGACATGCCCCGATGTGACAAAAACGCATCGGCTCATCGAACAAAAGCTCGCCGATGGCTACGATATCATCTATATTGGCAAAAAAGGACATCCGGAACCGGAAGGAGCGGTCGGCATCAATCCGGAAAGAATCCATCTTGTGGAAACCATCGATGATGTCGAACAGCTGTCCATTCACAATGAGCGCATCATGGTGACGAACCAAACGACGATGAGCCAATGGGACGTCGCCGATATCATGGCGAAAGTGAAAGAAAAATACCCGCACGTGGAAATGCATAAAGAAATTTGCCTGGCCACCCAGCTCCGACAAGAAGCGGTCGCTGAGCAGGCGAAGGAAGCCGATGTGACGATCGTCGTCGGCGACCCGCGCAGCAACAACTCGAACCGCCTCGCCCAAGTATCGGAAGAGATCGCCGGCACGAAGGCGTATCGCGTCGCTGATGTGACGGAAATCGACATCAACTGGATTAAAGATGCGAAAAAAGTCGCTGTCACCGCCGGCGCTTCCACCCCGACGCCGATTACGAAAGAAGTGATCGACTTTTTGGAGCAGTTTGACCCGAACGACCCATCGACATGGAAGAGGGAACGGAAAGTGCCGCTGCAAAAAATCTTGCCGAAAGTGAAAACAAAGAAAGAAGAGTGACGGTTGTTTCATCCATAAAGAGAGGCTGTCTTGGACAAACGGTTGAACCGCTCATCCAGGACAGCCTTTTTCGTTGGCCGTTCATACGAACTGAAACGGATCAGTATGGACGCTGGAAGCAACCACTTCCGCCTCCCATTGACGTTTCGAGAGCTCAGTGATTAAGTATCGGGCTACGCCTTCTTTCATGATTTTTTCTGCATGATGTCCCGGATCAATGATGTGAAGGCCGAGCGCTTGGGCGTCATGGGCGGTGTGGTAATACACATCCCCTGTCACGTATACGTCCGCCCCGGCCGATGCGGCGGCAGCGACAAACTTATTCCCATCCCCGCCAAGCACCGCGACCGTTTGCACGAGATCATCCAGCCGGCCAACGACGCGCACCGCCGGAACGGAAAACGCCGTTTTCACCTGCTCGGCAAAAGCGCCAAGCGTCACCGGCTGCGGCAGCCGGCCAATGCGCCCGAGCCCGAAGCGGCGGCCTTCATTGTCAAGCGGATAGATATCATAGGCCACTTCCTCATACGGATGAACAGCCAGCATCGCCTGAATCGCTTCCCGTTCAAGAGAGGCCGGCACGATCGTTTCGATGCGCACTTCCTCAACTTCCTCGAGCCGCCCTTGCTCGCCGATGAACGGCCGCGCCCCTTCGTGCGGCAAAAACGTGCCGACGCCGCGGCTGTTGAACGTGCAATGGCTGTAGCGGCCGATATGCCCGGCGCCGGCATCGCCTAAGGCCTTCCGCACCACCTCAGCATGCGTCACCGGCACATAAACAACGAGCTTTTTCAACGGTTCGGTATACGTCGGCACAAGCACAGCCGTATCGTTTAAGCCGAGCGCCTCGGCAAGCCAATCGTTCAGACCGCCATCGGCCACATCCAAATTCGTATGGGCGGCGTACACCGCAATGTCATGCTTGATGCACGCGGCGATCATCCGCCCGTGCCCATCATCAGTCAGCAATTGCTTCAGCGGGCGGTACAGCGGCGGGTGGTGGGCGATGATTAAATCCACTTGCTGATCGATCGCTTCGACAACGACATCTTCGAGCACATCGAGAGCGATCATCACTTTTTTGACCGGCTTGTTTAGCGTCCCGATTTGCAGACCGATCCGATCCCCTTCCAGCGCCAACTGTTTCGGAGCAAGCTGCTCAAGAAGCTGAATGATTTCATAGCCGTACGGAACGCGGCTCATAACAACGCCTCCTCCACCAATTGAACTTTTCTCTCCAGTTCACGCTTTTTCCGCTTGGCCGCTTCACTTTGCCCTTTGGCCGTCAAATCAGCGATGATCCGTTTCCAATTTTCAATCTCGCGCTTCCACTTTTCGCGGAACACCTCGCTGTTTTCCCGGCGCAAAAACGGTCCAAGGAGTAGCTCCGCCTCAAGATGTCGGTAAGGCCGTCGGGCGTCGCCGCGCTCGGCGACGAGTACTTCATAAATTTGCCCATCTTCTTTCAAAATGCGCTCAGCCACGAGCTCCCACCCATGATCAAGAAGCCAACGGCGAACAAGTTCCGCACCGATGTTCGGTTGCAAAATGAGCCGTTTGACACCGGCAAGCTTTTCCTTTCCGTCGCCCAAAATGCGGGCGATCAGCGCCCCACCCATGCCGGCGATCGTGATGCAGTCCGCCTCCCCCGGGGCAAGGATCGAAAGCCCATCCCCTTTGCGCACGGAAATGAGATGAGAAAGCCCGGACTTCTCGACTTGCTGCTGCGCTAGGCGGAACGGTCCGTCCGCCACCTCGCCGGCAATGGCTTTTGATGCGCAGCCGTGCAAGCAGGCATAGCAAGGCAAATACGCATGATCCGACCCGATGTCAGCAAGCACCGCCCCTTTTGGAATGAATGAGGCGACCGTTTCCAGCCGTTTCGACAGGCGAAATTCGTTCATAGCACCGCAATGGCAACCAACCTTCCGCCACCTGCAGCGCGAAGGCGGTTCGCCTTCCCCTCCTTTCCTCTCCAACACCGCGCGCCTCTATTGTACTAAACAAAACATCCCCTTGCCAAAAAGCAAAGGGATGTTCACCATCCATTATTTTAAACCGGCGAGCCATTTCGCCATGGCATCGGCTTTATCCGCCGGCACAAGCCCTGGCGGCATGTTGCCGCGCCCGTGTTGGATGACGTCTTTAATTTGGTCCATCGACAGCCGTTGCCCGACCCCTTTCAACGATGGACCGACGCCGCCTTCATAGTTTTGGCCGTGACAGCCAGAACACGTTTGTTGGTAAAACTGTTCTGGGTTGAATTCGGCCGTTTGTTCCGTTTTTTCGCCGCCTTTTTTCTCTTTGGCCATTTCCTTCGCATCGCCTAGCCCTTTAAACGACAAGACGAACGTCAGCACAATCCCGAATGCCATGATGATGAAAAACGGGATGAGCGGATTGCGGTTCATCTCTTTTACCTCCCTTATGTATAATGAAGAACGCTGCAAACAATTTTATTTTACTGTAAATAATGGACAAGGAAAAGCCCTAAGTTGCCGAAAAGGCAACAACACGCCTCAGCGCCACCAGATGGCGGCGGTTACAAGCAACACCCCGCTGACAGCGGCGAGCGAAAAGTAGCGAAGGTGAAGCAGGCGGCCGACAACAAACCAGAGAACACAGTTTCCGAGCACGACAGCTACTAGCGCACCCGTTTGCCTGGGAAAATACCGATCAACCTCAAGAATGGATGCCATAAGCAAAATCCAGGCGCTTCCGATGAGCGGAAAGTGAAGGAGCTCTCGCTTGTTCCGCCACCGCCAACAAAAGAACAAGCAGGCAGCCAAAAATAGGGCGAAAAGGAGCGTTTGCAAAACGAATGACAATTCAGTAAAATAAATGACAAGAGCAGCGGCTGGAAGCAATAAACAGAGACCAGCGGCGAGCGAGCTGCGCCACCGTCGTCCGTGCGAACGGGCGTCTCCTTCCGTGTACAACGCGAGCAAATAGTCGCAATAATGTTCCGGCAGAAGGCGCGAACGTTTCCAATATTCGATTTCTTGGATGATCGTTTCCCGTCGTTGCCGATTCATAGATAGACCACCTTTCCCATAAAGAAAGAAAAAATAGTTTACTTCCGAAGAAGTAAACTATCGAACAAAACGGTCACTCTAAAAAGTCTTTCAGCCGTTTGCTGCGGCTTGGATGGCGCAGCTTGCGCAACGCTTTGGCTTCAATTTGACGGATGCGTTCGCGCGTCACGCCGAACACTTTGCCGACTTCTTCGAGCGTCCGCGTCCGTCCGTCGTCAAGCCCGAAGCGGAGACGCAGCACATTTTCCTCGCGATCCGTCAGCGTATCAAGCACATCTTCGAGCTGCTCTTTCAACAGCTCGTAAGCAGCGTGCTCGGATGGCGATGTCGCGTCTTGGTCTTCGATGAAATCGCCAAGATGCGAGTCATCTTCCTCGCCGATCGGCGTCTCGAGCGACACCGGTTCTTGAGCGATTTTCAAAATTTCCCGCACTTTTTCCGGTGTCAAATCCATTTCCTCGGCGATTTCTTCCGGCGTTGGTTCGCGCCCGAGGTCTTGGAGCAATTGCCGTTGGACGCGGATCAGTTTATTGATCGTTTCGACCATATGAACCGGGATGCGGATCGTCCGCGCCTGATCGGCGATCGCCCTTGTGATGGCTTGGCGGATCCACCAGGTCGCGTACGTGCTGAACTTGTAGCCTTTCCGATAGTCAAACTTTTCGACCGCCTTGATCAGCCCCATGTTCCCTTCTTGAATCAAATCAAGAAAGAGCATGCCGCGGCCGACATACCGTTTGGCGATGCTGACGACGAGGCGGAGGTTCGCTTCCGTCAGCCGGCGTTTCGCTTCTTCATCGCCTTGCTCGATCCGTTTCGCCAGCTCGATTTCTTCTTCCGCCGACAACAGCGGCACGCGGCCGATCTCCTTCAAGTACATGCGCACCGGGTCATTGATTTTGACGCCGGGAGGAACGGACAAGTCATTTAAGTCGAATTCTTCCTCTTTGGCCAAGTCGTCGATGTCCGGATCGGCTTCAAGGTCGGATTCGCTGATCACTTCAATGCCCTGCTCAGCGAGGTATTCATAATACTCATCCATCTGGTCGGAGTCCAAATCAAAGCCAGACAACCGCTCAGCGATTTCCTCATAGGTGAGGATCCCCCGCTTTTTGCCGAGCTCAGCGAGTTGCTCTTTCACTTGTTCAAGCGATTCGCCGGCAGCTTCAGCCTGCTTTGATTGGGCTGGTTTTTCAGCCATTTCATTACCTCCTTTAAAAACTCATACCACCATGTTATGAAGAAGATAACATTTTTTTCATCTCAATCATCTCTTTCGCGATGCGGGCGGCCGTCAAAAAGTCTTTTCTTCGCTCCGCTTCCGTCTTTTCTTGCTCTTTTTCCTTTAGCATTAACCATTTCGGGTGATTCAACACATGCCGGATGCAATCGGCAAGCTCCCGATCGGAAACGTCGTCTGCGACCAACAAAAGCGACAGCTCGCTCGCCAGCGTCCGCAACTCGCCGGGAAGCCGAGACATGAGCGCGCTGGGGTCGGCTTCATGCCCCTCTTCGTAAAAGGCGTAAATGTAAGCAGCCAACGCCCGATGCTCTTCGATATTAAATCGGCCGCCGACCTGCTCCTGAACGATGAACGCCACATCGCGGCTCCGCATCATATGGGCAAGCAGCAACCGCTCGGCATTTTGAAAGGCCGGAAGCAATTTTTTCGTCAATGCCGGCCGGACCGGTTTTCCGCCGTCATTCACCTGCGGCTTTGGCTGTTCCGGCTTGGAGCGGGACAACTGTTCGTAAAGCGCGGAGAGCGACAACGAAAACTCATCCGCAAGCTGGCGCATATAATAATCTTTTTCCACCGGGCTCGACAGCTTGCTGATTTCTCGGAGCGCTTCCTCGATATAACGGAGCCGGTCGCCTTCTTCCTGCAAATTTTTTCCCCGCCGCAAACGATCCATTTTAAACGCCATGAGCGGCCGGGCGGCGGCGATCTCTTCGGCAAAACGGTCGGCGCCGCAAGTGCGTATATATTCATCTGGATCCAGCCCGTCCGGGAGCAACGCTACCTTCACGCGGCACCCCAACGCGCTCAATTGTTCGGCGGCGCGCCAGGCGGCTTCCGTTCCGGCGCTGTCGCCGTCATAGCAAATCGTGACCGTTTCCGCATGGCGGCGCAAAATGCGTGCCTGCTCCTCGGTCAGCGACGTTCCCATCGTTGCCACCACATAGTCAACGCCGGCCTGCACGGCAGAGATGACATCGGCAAACCCTTCAACGAGCAGCGCCTCTTGACGCTTGCGGATTGACACGCGCGCCTCGTGAAAAAAATACAAAAGCGTGCCTTTGCGGAAAATCGGCGTTTCTGGGCTGTTCATGTACTTTGGTTGCCCGTCGCCGAGCAGACGGCCGGAAAAACCAACCGTCTCGCCGCGATGATCATGGATCGGAAACATAATCCGATTCCGGAAGCGGTCGACGTATCGCCCGTCTTCTTTTTTCACCAACAAGCCCGCCTTTTCCATCAACACCAACGGAAACGAACGGCTCTCCAGCAACCTGACGGCGGCATCAGGAACATCCGGCGCATAGCCGATTTCAAATCGGTCGATCGTTTCTTTTGTCCACCCGCGCACCTGCAAATAATCGAGCGCGGCTTGTCCTTCTTTTGTATGGACAAGCAAATGATGGTAAAATCGTTTCAACAACGTGTGTGCTTCGACCATCGCCTTCGCCTCGTCGGCCCGGCTGCCATCACTCCCGCGGCTGTCCAGCTCATAGGCGGACAAGTCGATCCCTGCTTTGGCCGCAAGACGTTTCGCCGCTTCCACAAACGGAATGCCTTCGATATCCATTAAAAACGTAAAGGCATTCCCCCCTGCCCCGCAGCCGAAGCAGTGGAAAATTTGCTTTTCTGGGGAAACGGAAAACGATGGCGTCTTTTCTCCATGAAACGGGCATAAGCCAAAATAGTTGCGGCCTTGCTTTTTCAACTGGACGTATTCGCCAATGACGTCAACGATGTCAACGCCGCGGCGGATGGCTTCAATCGTTTCCTCGGGAATGCGATGTCCCATACGAACAACCCCGTATCGTATTTATTCTCGGCAGCAAGCCGATTTTCCTTTCCATTTCGACAAATTTTTTCAAAACGTTCGTTTCGCCCCCTTGCCCGTAAAGTCGGCTGGCTTGATCATCCGCTTCCCGCCCCTCAGCCCGCCGTCTGGACAAAGATTCATCAGAGCGGTGCATCTCGAAGATGCGCTTCGGTATATTATATTTCAGCAAGAAAAAGAAAATTTCACTTTTTTCTTGATGATCTTATGCAGCAGATGACCGCGCTCTCAAAGCAAGGGTTGCTTTACACCCCCTATTATTCTACACCATCGCAAAAAAATCCTGCTTTTTTGCCGAATGATTGACAACTTTGTCGAAAATCTTTTTTTCGTTCTTCTTGACAAGCGGCTATAAATAGTTTACTCGTCTCATGGCCGCTCTAAACCTATATAGGTCATTTTTCTCGCAATTTTTTATTATAATATAAATCGCGGCAATATGCCATAAGAAAACGCACGACTCCAATCAAGAAATCGTGCGGATGAGGCGAAGCTAGCGCTTCAACTTTTTCATAATGATGCTCGCCGTCTCTTCGACCGCCTTGTTCGTCACATCGATGACGTCGCAGCCGATTTTTTTCACGACTTCATCAAAATAAGCGAGCTCCTCTTTGATTCGATCCATATTGGCGTAAATCGCCTGGTCGTTCAGGCCGAGCGATTTCAGCCGCTCGCGGCGGATCGAAAGCAGTTTATCCGGACTGATTTTCAAGCCGAAGCATTTCCCCGGACCGACTCGAAACAGCTGCTCCGGCGGCTCGACCTCTGGAACGATCGGCACATTCGCCACTTTCAGCCGCTTATGCGCCAAATATTGCGACAGCGGTGTTTTCGATGTGCGCGATACGCCGATGAGCACGATATCGGCGCGCAAAATGCCGCGCGGGTCGCGCCCGTCATCGTATTTGACGGCAAATTCGATCGCTTCAATCTTTTTGAAGTAATCTTCGTCAAGTACGCGCACTTGACCCGGCTCATATCTTGGCGTCAGCTGGAACAAATGGCTCATCTTTTCAATGAGCGGACCGATGATATCGTATGCGACGACCCCTTCGCGCGCCGCTTCGGCGAGCAAGAATTCCCGCATCTCCGGAACGACGAGCGTAAACGCGATAATGGCGCGGTTCATTTTCGCTAAAGCGACGACTTCAGCCAATGTCGTTTTATCTTCCACATACGGGACGCGTTTCACTTGAATCGGCGAGGCGTGAAACTGGCTGGCCGCCGCTTTGACGACAAGCTCGGCCGTTTCCCCGCCGGAATCGGATACGACGTAAACAAGGCGCTGGTTCATTCTTCTCCTCCTTTGTTTGGATTTAGTCCTCTTTGGCTAGCGACACGAATGCTTTCGTTATATTCGTTTTCGTAATACGGCCGATCACTTCATATCCTTTCTCCGTTTTGCGCACGACCGGCATGGCATCGATCTGTTTTTCAATCAGCTGTTCAGCCACGTCAATGAGCGGGTCGTCCTTGTAGCAAACGGCGATGTTCGGCATCCGCGTCATAATAATATTGACCGGGATCGCCGTCAGTTCCTGCTTGCCAAGGCTTGCGCGCAACAAATCTTTGCGCGACAAAACGCCCGCAAGCAACGACTCGTCATCGACGACAAACAGCGTGCCGACGTCCTCTAGAAACATTGTGACGATCGCATCATAGACGCTCACATTCTCATTGACGACAACCGGAATCGATTGGTAATCCTCGACTTTCATCTTTTTCATTTTATCGGCGAACAGCTGCTTGCCGGTTTTTCCCGTATAGAAATAGCCGACGCGCGGCCGTGCTTCCAAGTAGCCAGCCATCGTCAAGATGGCCAAATCCGGCCGCAGCGTCGCCCTCGTTAAGTTCAGTTTCTCAGCGATGCTTTCTCCGGTGATCGGCCCGTAGTCTTTCACAATTTGCAAAATCTGCTCTTGGCGTTTATTTAGTTCGATCGTCGTTCACCACCTTGCCAAAAAAGGTCCCACACGCTATCACTCTCATTTATATTATACTACACGCCCCATTCACAATGAAAATGATGCTCCTTGCCCTCCGTCGGGGCTGAGCTTGTCTTTCAGTTCACCGATTTGCTGCAAAAAACGCTTCGTCTTCAGCGACAGGCCGGCATATTCATCATAATAGGCGGACAATACGGCGCCCAGCTCCATCTTTGTGCTTTCTTTCACCGATATGGATCCAAGCCGAGCAAGATCGATATGAAAAAAGAGGCGCAACAGCCGGACGGAAGCCGAAGAGAGCGGGAACCGATGGGGATCGGACGCCTCGCAGCGATGGCAAAGGAAGCCCGCCTCCTTGACGGAAAACGAGAAGCGCCCCTCCGTCGCCCCGCAGCGGGCACAACGGTCCAGCACCGGCGGAATGCCAAGCACTGCAAGCATTTTCATTTCGTAAATGAACGTCAAAATCTCTAAATCGCGGCCTTCGCTCATATATTGTAGTGTCTGCAAAAGAAGCTCAAACAAGTACGGATTGCGCTTTTGCTCTTCCGTGCTTTTGTCGGTGAGCTCTACAATATACACCGCATAGGCGGCGGCAAACAAATCTTCGCGCAGCGCCCGCATCGAGTCGATGAGCTCTCCCTGGTGAAGAACGCCGACGCCGCGGCTGCGGCGGATGACATAATGGCCATATGAGAGCGGCTGCGTAACAGCAGAAAGGCGGCTGCTTGGCTTTTTCGCTCCCCTTGCCATCGCAGCCACCTTTCCCCATTCTCGGGTAAACAATGTGACAATTTTATTTGTTTCGCCATAATCGACCGTCCGCATGACGATCGCTTCACACGTTTCGAACATCCCATCACCACCGCTTCTACCAACAACGATGCTACGAGATCGGCTGGTCGATTTCTTTCTGTTCAGCGTTTTGCTCTTCACCGCCAAACTGTTGCTCTCGTTCCAACTCTTTAAATAGGAGGTACGTGTCGATATTGCCTGTTTGGCTAAACAACTTCCACGTAAACTCAAGCATGGAATGACACCTCTTTCCGCCTGCAGGCATTGCGTATTGGTGGTTTACCTATAGGTTGGCTCAGGCAAAAACGGTTTATGTCGCGTAAAATTTTCTAACCGTCAATACTCGTCTTCACGGAACCCGAAATCACGCAGCTGCGCCATACGGTTGCGCCAGTCTTTTTGCACTTTAACCCACAGTTCCAAAAACACTCTTGACCCAAGCAGCGCTTCGATGTCAGCGCGCGCCCGCTGTCCGATTTCCTTCAGCATCCGGCCTTGCTTGCCGATGATGATTCCTTTTTGCGAATCGCGCTCCACAACGATCACCGCGCTAATGTACACCGTTGGCGACCCTTCTCGCCGCTCGATGCGTTCGACGACGACAGCAATCGAGTGCGGAACTTCCTCGCGCGTTAAGTGAAGCGCTTTCTCGCGAATGAGCTCGGCGATGATAAACTGCTCCGGATGGTCAGTAATCTGGTCCGGCGGATAATATTGCGGCCCTTCCGGCAGCCGCTCTTTAATTTGCTCAAGCAGGCGGTCGACATTGTTCCCTTCAAGCGCCGAAATCGGCACGATTTCAGCAAACGGGTACAAATCTTTGTATCGGTCAATGAGCGGCAGCAATTCATCCGGATGGACGCGGTCGATCTTATTGATGACTAAAAACACCGGGGTGTCCACTTCTTTCAGCCGTTCGATGATGAACGCCTCACCGCGCCCAAATCCTTCCTCGGCATTGACCATAAACAAAATCAAATCCACTTCGCGAAGCGCATTGAGCGCCACTTTCATCATAAAGTCGCCGAGCTTATGCTTCGGTTTGTGCACCCCAGGCGTGTCGATAAAGATGATTTGCGCGTCATCGTCCGTGTACACGCCTTGAATCTTATTGCGCGTCGTTTGCGGTTTATCGCTCATAATCGCGATTTTTTGCCCGATGACGCGGTTTAAAAACGTCGACTTTCCTACGTTTGGTCTTCCGATAATGGCAACAAATCCTGATTTGTATCCTTCTTTACGCATGCAAATCCTCCGCTGAAAAAGCTTCTGGCAGCAATTCGCTGACTGTCATGACTTTCACATCGCCTTTGAGGTTGGCTAAAATGACTTTCATATCGCCGTGGCAAAGTTCGGCGATCACTTGGCGGCATGCGCCGCACGGCGGCACCGGGCGGGGAGTGTCGGCGATGACCGCAAGAGCAGTGAACTCCTTCTCCCCTTCCGAATATGCCTTAAACAACGCGGTCCGCTCCGCACAATTGCACACGCTGTAGGCGGCGTTTTCAATGTTGCAGCCGCGGTACACACTGCCGCCTTTCGTCAACAGCGCGGCGCCGACTGGAAACTTCGAGTACGGCACGTAGGCGAGTTCGCGCGCTTTTTTCGCTTCGACAATGAGCTGCTCAATCTCCACGAGTTGACTCTTCCTTTCCTGCAAGCAAACGCTGCTTTCTTTTATTTTACAAAAAAACGCCATCCATTTCATCATTTGAAATCAAAATGTAACAGAAAAATTCGAATTTTCTCTCTCGTTCGTTTAGCGAAGATGCGGCCAAAACAGCAAAATGCCGATCACAACCGCAAATCCGGCCGCCGCGAGCACCGCCGCGGCAGCGATGTCTTTCGCCGCTTTCGCCAACGGATGAAACTCACCCGTCGCCAAATCGACGGCGCGCTCAATAGCCGTGTTGACAAGCTCAAGCGCAATGACCGCGCCGACCGCCATGAGCAGCACGATCCACTCCCAGCGCGACAGTCCAACGACCCACCCGGCGGCAAAGACGACAACAGCGGCCGCCAAGTGGAAGCGCAAATGAGCTTCCTCTTTCACCGCCGCCTTCATTCCCGCCCACGCCCAAGCAAACCGGTCTCGCTCTCGTTTGCCGCGCATTATCTTGTCAACCCGAACCTCACCAAGATGTCTTCCTGCTTGGCGAACATGACGCGCTCTTCCTCTTCTGTCCCATGATCGTAACCAAGCAGGTGCAAGAAACCGTGCACAGCCAAAAACCCGAGCTCGCGCATGAACGAATGTCCATAGGCTGCCGCCTGCTCTTTTGCCTTCGGAATCGAAATGACGATATCGCCGAGCACCGGCGGCATATCAGCGCCGACGATGTGAACCTCTTCTTCCCCTTCCTCCTCAAGAGCAAACGAAAGCACATCGGTCGGCGCATCTTTGCCGCGATAGTCGCGATTCATCGCGCGGATGCGTTCGTTGTCCACAAATGTGACGCTCACCTCCGCCCCGTCCGGCACGTTTTCAAGGGCCGCCGCCTCGGCGAGCAGCCGCTCGATCGTCTCGATTTGCTCAGCGGTCACCTCGTTCGTTTCATCTAGAAAATCAATGTGAATGGTCATGCATGCTTCACCTTTTCCTTTCGTACTTCTGGGTATTCGATGCGCGAATGGAAGACGCCGTTTAAAGTCTCGCAAAGCGAACGGGCGACGAGTTCCAACTCCTTCAGCGTAATGTCGCACTCGTTCAGCTGGTTGTCCTGCAAGCGATCAGCGATGATCGACCGGACGATCTTCTCGATTTTTTCCTGCGACGGGTTGGATAGCGAGCGAACAGCCGCTTCGACGCTGTCGGCGATGTTGATGACCGCCGCTTCTTTCGTCTGCGGCTTCGGCCCGGGATAACGAAACTCCGCTTCCGAGACAAACTCGGTTTGCTCGCGCGCCTTATGATAAAAATACTTCAGCAGCGTCGTGCCGTGGTGCTGTTCGGCGATGTCGATGATCTCCTTCGGCAGCCGGTGCTTGCGCAGCAAAGCGACGCCGTCGGCGACATGGGCGATAATAATATTTTTGCTCAACTGCGGCGACAAATGGTCATGCGGATTGCCGCCTATTTGATTTTCGATGAAATAGCGCGGCCGCTTCGTCTTGCCGATGTCATGGTAGTAGCAGGCGACGCGCGCCAGCAAGCCGTCGGCGCCGATCGCCTCGCACGCCGCTTCGGCCAAATTGGCGACCATAATGCTATGATGGTACGTCCCCGGCGCTTCAGTGAGCAACTTGCGCAAGAGCGGATGGTTCGGATTGGACAGTTCAATGAGCCGAAGCGGCGACAGAATGCCAAACGCCGCCTCCAACACCGGCAAGAGACCGATCGTCAAAATGGCAGAAAAAACCCCTGAGGCCGCCGCCATCAGCACCAACAAGCCGATTTCCGTCGGCGAATAGCGGCCGTTTTTTAACAGCAACAGCGAAAAAAGCGAAACGATATTGACCGCGGCGACAAACACGCCGGCCCGCCAAATGTTCGCTTTCGCCAGCTCCTTTGGCAGACAAAACGTCCCGGCCAAGCCGCCGGCAAGAAAGTAAACAATCAACGACACCGACACCGCGCCGGCCGTTCCAATTTCCTCATTGAACAGCAAACTGCCGCACACTGCTCCGATGATGGTCGTCATCATCGCGAGCCGCTCTCCGAGCAAAATGCGGACGAGCATCGGCCCGAACGCCGCCGGCACAAGGTAACCGATGGAAACAGCGCCGCTAGATGGAAGAAGGCGAATGAGCGCCATTGTCGTCATCATCAACGCAAAAATGGCTGTATAAAGCGACAGCTTTTCATTCGTCGTTTCCGTCCGAAAATAGGAAATGAGCGGAGCAAGCAGCAACAAAACGAACACCAAAAGCCCAGCGGCGGTCCAAGACGGACGCCCGCTCTCAAGCAAGCCGACCAGCTCAAGCCGGCGGTAAACATCATTCGTGATAAACTGTCCTTCCTCGACGATCACTTGCCCTTGCAAAATTTTCACCGGCTTCACTTCATCCATCGCCTGCCGCCGTTTTTCTTCCGTCGCCGCCCGATCGTAGACGACGTTCGGAATGACCGCCTGTCGGCAAAGCTTCGCGACCGCCTCGCGAAGCGGCGGCGACAGCGCAGCGTATTCAAGCTCTTTGGCCGCTTCCGCCCGCGCCGTGTCAAGTTCCGCTTGGGAAATGCGCTCGCTCATGACGGCATGCACCGCGGTCAAGGCGGCTTCCTTCGCCGTCTTGAGCTCCTCCGGCGAGGCGGCAAGCAACCGTTGCCATTCAGCGGCAGACAGATAGGCAAGCCATTCCGGCGGCAGCCGTTCCTCAAGTTTGGCGATCATATCGCCGAGCGAGCGGTCCGGCTCCGCCTCGCGCTGCACGCTCTCAATTGCAGCAAACAGCGAGGAAAGAAGGTCGACCCGGTTTTCGGCATATTCTTTTTTTAACGTATAGACATCCGCTACTTTCGCCGCCGCCTCTTCTTTCAGCTTGGCGGTCGCCTCTTTGTCCTCGACCGTCACCGGCGAACGGATCGTTTCCTTCGCGACGTCAAACAGGCGCAGCTCATACTGGCGCGGCTTCACTTGCCCATACAAAACGGCAAACAACAGAACAGCCAAAAGCAAAAACAGCCAAAAGCGGACAAAGCGGACTGTTTTTGTCCGCTCAAGAAAAAAACGAAACCTTCCCACCGGTTTTCCCCTCGCTTTGCAAGAAAAGACCGATCCCGTCGCTCTCGTTCTATAAGCCCGCCTCATCATAGGCGTCAATAATTTTCGCGACGAGCGGATGGCGAACGACATCCGACTGTTCCAAAAACACAAAGGCGATGCCGCCAATGGAGGCCAAAATGCGCTTGGCGACCGAAAGCCCCGATTCGACGCCCTTCGGCAAGTCGACTTGGGAAATATCGCCGGTAATGACCATCTTCGAGCCGAAGCCGAGCCGGGTCAAAAACATTTTCATTTGCGCTGGCGTCGTATTTTGCGCCTCGTCAAGAATGACGAACGCATCCTCCAGCGTCCGGCCGCGCATATAGGCGAGTGGGGCGATTTCAATCGTGCCGCGCTCGATCAACCGCTGCGTATACTCCGCTCCCAACACATCGTTTAAGGCATCATACAGCGGGCGCAAATACGGGTCAACCTTCTCTTTTAAGTCGCCTGGCAAAAAGCCGAGGCTTTCTCCAGCCTCAACGGCCGGACGAGTCAAAATGATGCGCTTGACGCTGCCGTTTTTTAACGCCTTGACCGCCATGACGACCGCCAAATACGTTTTTCCGGTGCCGGCTGGGCCGATGCCGAACGTCAAGTCATACTGTTCAATTGCTGCAACATAATAGCGCTGGCCCAACGTTTTGACGCGGATCGGCTTCCCTTTGGCGTTTTTTGTAATCTCCTCGTCATACAGCTGAACAAGGCCGTCAAGCGCTCCTTTTTTTGCAAGCTGAATGGCGTAAAGAACGTCGCGCTCGCTGACCGCCGCCCCTTTGCGAATGACGATCAATAAATGGCGAAGCAATTCATCAACGAGCTGAACTTGCTGCGGCGTGCCGGAGACGTTGACCGTTTCCCCGCGCGTCACAATCGACACGCCGAGCTCTTCCTCGATCCGCTTCAAATGGATGTCATGGACGCCAAAGAGCGCCGCCGCTTCCTGCGGGTTTCGCACATGTTGGCTGATCGTAACGAACTGCTCTGACATTCTCAATCTCCTTGGACGATGGGTTGTGGTACAGCAATATTTTCAATGACTTCGTAATGCAATTCTACCCTTACTTTACCATTCTCTTTCGCCTGATGCAAAACTTTTTCGCTGCGAATGGCCGCCTCTTCCGGCAATTTCGCCCGCAGCTCGCGGCGGGCGATCTCTTTCGCTTCCGCGAACGCTTCTTCCCACGTGTAGCGCCGCTTCACTTCTTCCGCCTCGCGGATCGTGATGCGCTCGTAATAGAGCGGCAAGTCCCATTTCCAAAAACGAAACGGCCGTTTTTCTGTCTCAACGATGGTATGGGCAAACACCGGCTTCTTCCATCCCCAAACGGGAATCAAAAGGCGCCCGATCCCAACATAATGCCGTTCGGTGAACTTGCCGGTCAACACATGAAACGTCGTCTCGAGCGGCAGGACGACCGTAGACTTGTACCATGTTTCACCAAACACTTTCCCTGACGCCGGCACAAACTTCGTCCTCCCTTCAGCGCCGATAATGCCAGAAACAAGCAGCTGGCCTTTTTGCACATAGTCGTTGACGGAAACGAGCGGTTGTCCCTCTTCAACGAACAAATCAGCGATGACCGCCTCTTTTTTTGCCACGAGATGACGCGGCGGAATCGGTTTTTTCGGCTCCGGAATCTCTTTTTCAACGACGCGGAAGTGAAGCGACGTCCCTTTCCACTCAACGCCGACCCACGTGATGTCCGGAACGCGTTCCGTCAGCTTTTTTTGCAGCGTCTCCGGGTCATCAAGCAGAAACTGAAATGCGCCGCGCTCGACTCCCATTCGCTTCAACTCGCGGGCGATTTGATGCTCCGTCTCTGGAGCCGCCCCTTTGATTTCGATCTTCCAAACGATGTTCGAAAGCAAAAACACCATCGCGATAAAAAGGAGCAAGCCGAGCCAAAACCCGCTGTTCCGCCAGGCCCGCCGCCAAAAAAACGGCAGCCCGGTTCTCCCGACAAACGAAAGTTTGCATTCGCTTTGCCGGGCGACATGGCGCAGCCGTTTCACGTCGCTGAGCTTAATGAAAAACGTCGCGGTATCCGCGCTATGCTTTTTCACGTTCCAGACGGCAATCCCTTGGCGGACGCAGGCGTTGATCAACCGTTCGATCCCTTTCCCTCTCGCTTTGACCCGCACGCTGCCGGCGAGCGTGTCGACCCATTCGTTTTTCATCTCCGTTCCTCCTCGCTATTCATCTATATAAACGACTTGGCTGATTTTTCCTTCCAACAAAATTTCTTCCGGCAAAATCGTTTTAATCACAAACTGTTCGCCGCGGACAACGAGCTGTCCGTTCCGCAGCAAAAGGCGGAGCTCTTTATCGCTGAACGCGAGCAGCCCGCGGTGGTTTTCAATGTAAATATGTATGTGCCCAACCATCGTAATGCGGGGCAGATCCATCATAATGTCGGCGGGAAGTTCAAGCTTTTCCGCCATCCACCGCTTCATCTGCTGGCGCCATTTTTTCACCATCAAAAAGAACCCCCTTTCATCTCATATGTATGAGACAAAAGGGGGTTCTAGCACCGCTTTTCAAAAACAACGGGCCCGCCTGCCGGCAAGGCCCATTGCATTTATGACAGCTGTTGTTGGACAAGTTTGTTGACGAGCGAACCATCCGCTCTTCCTTTCACTTTCGGCATGATCGCGCCCATCACTTTTCCCATATCCGCTTTCGAAGAGGCGCCGACTTCCTTGATCGTCTGCTCGATCAAATCGCGCAGCTCGTCCTCTGTCAGCGGCGTTGGCATATACGATTGAACAATTTCAATTTCGGTTTTCACTTTTTCGACAAGATCTGAACGGCCAGCGTTTTCAAATTCTTGGAGGGAGTCTTTACGCTGTTTCAGTTCGCGAGAAAGAACCGTCAGCTCTTCGTCTTCCGAGAGCGGGCTTTTGCCGAGCTTGATCGCTTCGTTTTGCAGCGCCGCTTTCAGCATCCGGAGAACAGACAGTTTTTCTTTCTCCTTGTTTTTCATCGCCTGCTTCATATCGTCATTCAAACGATCGAGAAGACTCACCGATTATACACCCTCTTTAATGCATGCTCTTAGTGCTTGCGCTTTCTAGCCGCCTCAGATTTTTTCTTCCGTCTGACGCTTGGCTTTTCATAAAATTCGCGCTTTCTCACTTCTTGCAAAGTGCCCGTTTTCGAAACGGCACGCTTAAAGCGACGAAGAGCGTCGTCGATCGACTCATTTTTGCGAACGATCGTTTTGGACATCCTGCTTCCCTCCCTCCGAACAACAACCATTGCATATTGTACTTGTCAATTATAATACATGCTGACAGAAAAGGTCAATAAAAAAAGCAGCGGCGGCCTGCTGGCCACCTCTTCCCCGCGCTGAAAAAACGGTCATCACCCGCGGACAAGGCCCATACATATAGGGTGAAAGGGGAGATCGCCCATGGGATCGTTTTGGATGCTGTTTGCCATTTACACCGCTTTGTTTCTTCTTGGCATGTTTATGATGAAAGCTGGGCTTTACACGTTGTCCGGCCATCGGTTAAAACGGTGGCTCATGCGCTTTACCGCCACGCCGCTGCAAGGATTTGCCGCCGGTTTGGCGACGACCGCTCTCCTGCAAAGCAGCTCAGCGGTGATGGTGATGACGGTCGGCCTTGTCGCCGCCGGCTACTTGTCGTTCCGCCAATCGATCGGCATCATTTTAGGCAGCAACATCGGCTCGACGGTCACGACCGAGCTGATGACGCTTGATATCGGCGATGGCGCCATCCCACTTCTTATAAGCGGCGCGCTGCTTGTTTTTTTCGGCCGCCATCGCCTTGTTCTCGGCATCGGCATGACCGCTGTCGGCCTCGCCGCTGTGCTGTTTGCCATGGACGGCTTTGGCAGCCTCGCTAAACCGCTTGCCGCCTATCCGTTCGTTGATGCATGGCTGAAAGAAACGAACCGATCCGTCGCTGTCGGCCTTCTTGTCGGCATCGTCCTCACCGCTCTCGTTCATTCGAGCGCGGCAACGATCGGCATCGCCATGGGATTTTTAAACGAACAGCTGTTGACGCTGTCCGCGGCGATTGCTCTGTTGCTTGGCGCCAACATCGGTACGTGCATCACCGGGCTTTTGGCTTCGATCGGCTCCAGCAAAGAGGCCCAGCTGACCGCCTACACCCATCTATGGCTGAACGTCGTCGGCGCCGCTTTGTTCGCCTTTTGGACCGAGCCGCTCGCCAGTTTTGCCGCCAGGCTCAGCCCAGCGCCTGATGTGCAGCTCGCTCATGTGAGCGTCTTGTTCAACGTCATTTGCTCAGTGGCTGCTCTTCCATTTGTCGGCGCCATCGAAAAGGTCATTCTGTTTTTGCATGACCGAAACCGAGCTTAGTAGTCAGCGCGGCCCGTCCCGCCGGTGACGATCTCCACTCCAGAGCTCGTGCCGATGCGCGTCGCGCCGGCGTTGATCATCGCTTCTGCCGTTTTCCGGTCGCGAACGCCGCCTGATGCTTTGACACCTGCTCTGTCGCCGACCGTTTTCCGCATCAGCGCCACATCCTCCACCGTCGCACCTCCGCCGGAAAACCCGGTCGACGTTTTCACATAATCAGCGCCGGCTTTCACCGCAAGCTGGCAGGCGCGCACTTTTTCCTCATCGGTCAAAAGCGCCGTTTCAATGATCACTTTGACAAGCGCCCTGCCAGCCGCCGCCTCGACGACCGCGCGAATGTCGCGCTCGACAAGCTCGTCTTGCCCGCTTTTTAACGCGCCGATGTTGATCACCATATCGACTTCGCGGGCGCCGTTTTCGATGGCGTTCATTGTTTCAAACGCCTTTGTTTCCGGCGTCGTCGCCCCAAGTGGAAAGCCGATGACCGTGCAGACGCGGACATCGGTGCCGGAAAGTTCACGCGCCGCCGTTTTCACCCACGTTGGGTTGACGCACACGGCAGCAAAGCCGTATTGCTTTGCTGCCGTGCACAGTTGCACGATTTGTTGTTCTGTCGCTTCCGGTTTGAGCAGCGTATGATCGATCATTTTCGCGATATTCATCGTCATTCGGAGAAACCCCTTTCTGCCATTTCCGTCAAGATGGAAGGTCTGACGTCTACCATCATACCATGCTCCCTCGACAAAAACTAGCCATCCGTATTGTCTCCGGAAAAAGACAGAAAAAACCCAGCAACTAGGCTGGGTTATGAGCTCCATTTGACCGAACGGGCCATTTCATCCGGCACAACGCGGACGAACTCTCCTTCATTGTACGGATAGCCGGCTTTCGTAATCTTCACTTTGACAAGTTCACCGACCATTTCCTCGGTTGCCGGGAAGCGGACTTTCAAATAGTTGTCTGTATAGCCGACGTACAAATCCGGCCGCTCTTTGTCGCGCTCTTCCGGGATGACCTCGAGCACTTGCCCTTCAAACCGGGAGGCGTACTCTTTCGCCAATTGATCGGACAGAGCGATCAAGCGGCGGACGCGGTCATGCTTCGTTTCTTCATCGATTTGGTTCGGCATGCGCGCCGCCGGCGTGCCGGTCCGCTTCGAATAAGGAAAGACATGCAGCTCGGAAAACCGTTGTTCACGAATAAAGTTGTACGTCTCCATAAATTCGTCTTCCGTCTCGCCTGGGAAGCCGACGATGACGTCAGAAGTCACCGCCAGCTCTGGAAACACTTCGCGCAGCCGGGCGAGCCGCTCCGCGTAAAATTCCACCGTATATTTGCGGCGCATCCGCTTGAGCACCGTATTCGACCCAGACTGGAGCGGAATGTGCAAATGGCGGACGATTTTCTCCGACCGCTTCAGCACATCAATCACTTCATCGGTGATTTGGCTCGCCTCAATCGACGAAATGCGGAGCCGCCGGAGCCCCGGCACTTGCTCGTCTAAATCGCGCAACAAGGACGCAAAGTTATAGTCTTTCAGATCGGTGCCATAGCCGCCTGTATGAATGCCGGTCAGAACGATTTCTTTATAGCCGGCGGCAACCAACTGGCGCGCCTGGCGGATGATTTCCTGCGGATCGCGCGAGCGCATTAAGCCGCGCGCCCACGGGATGATGCAAAACGTGCAGAAGTTGTTGCACCCTTCTTGGATCTTAAGCGACGCCCGCGTCCGATCCGTGAATTCCGGCACATCCATCTCCTCAAAAACGCGCGTTTTCATAATGTTGTGAACAGCGTTGATCGGCTGGCGCTCACGCTGGAACTGCTCGATGTACTCTAAAATTTTATGCCGGTCTTGCGTGCCGATGACAATATCAACGCCCGGAATGGCCATGACCTCAGCCGGCGATGTTTGCGCATAGCAACCGGTCACGCAGACGACGGCGTCCGGATTGCGGCGCACCGCACGACGGATGACTTGACGGCTCTTTTTATCGCCGGTGTTCGTCACTGTGCACGTGTTGATCACATACACATCCGCACGGCTTTCAAACTCTTTTCGCTCGTAGCCGGCTTTTTTAAACAGCTGCCAAATCGCTTCGGTTTCGTAATGATTGACTTTGCAGCCTAGTGTATGAAAAGCCACTGTCGGCATCTTGTTCACCTCACTCTGCCCCCCCGCTTAAGGATCAGCGGGACCGAACTTTTATAAGAAACAGCCAATGTTGCTCACTAAGCGCGCTCCGCTTCGCCGTTCGGCGCGCGCAGCTCCCATTCATAAGAGGCGGCGGAAAGCAAATAGAGCGGAGCTGTTTCGGTCCGCAAAATGCGCGGCCCAAGGCTGCACGGCGAAAAACCGTGCTGCCGAAGCTGTTCTGCTTCTTCCGGGCTGAACCCGCCTTCCGGCCCGAAGACAGCCAGCAACGCGCCGCCCGGACGGAGGCGGGAAAGAAGCGCCGGAAGCGCGGCATGCCGGGCGTTTCGCGCCTCTTTTTCGTAGGCAAACAGCCGAACATCGACCGTTTGGCCAAAGGCGAGGAGCTCAACAAACGAAAGCGGCGCCCGCACGTCCGGCACCACCGTTCGTTCAGCCTGCTCAGCCGCTTCTTTCGCGATTTTTTTCCATCGCTCGACTTTTTTCTCCGCCTTTTTCGCGTCCCATTTCACGACCGACCGGGCGGCTTCGAACGGAAGAAAGCCGGCGGCGCCGAGCTCTGTTCCTTTTTGGATGACGAGCTCCCACTTTTCACCTTTCGGCAGCCCTTGGGCGATGTAGATGCGCACCGGCAGCTCGCTTCGCTCCTCTTTCCATTGTACAATACGGGCTTGCACATGCTCATTGGCAATTTGTTCAATTTCACACACCGCCGTGCGCCCGTCTGGAAAGACGCAAATGATCCCGTCCCCCGGCTTCATGCGCATGACGCGGGCGATATGATGGGCATCATCGCCGCTGATCGCGACGATCCCGCCTTGTTGCGCCTGGCCGGAAACGAAATAGCGCTGCACAGCCATCCCTTCTTTGCTTACGGTTTCATGGCGACAACCGCCACCCAGTCTTCCATCACGTTGATTTCCTCAATGGCAAAGCCGGCGGCAAGCAACCCGTCTTTGACGTCCTGCTTTTTCGCCTGAATGATGCCAGACGTGATGAAGCGGCCGCCTGGCTTTAACAACCGGTAGGCGTCACCAGTAAAGCGCAAAATGATTTCCGCTAAAATATTGGCGACGATCACATCAGCCGGTTCCTCGATATGGTCGAGCAAATTGTTTTGTGAGACCGTTACGATATGCTGCACCTTATTGAGCTTCACGTTCAGCCGCGCGCTGTCGACCGCCACCGGGTCCAAATCGAGCGCCCGCACCGACTGAGCGCCAAGCATCGCCGCGGCGATGCTTAAAATGCCGGAGCCGGTGCCGACGTCAATGACATGATCGCCGGGGCGCACGTACTTTTCAAGCGCCTGCAGACACATGACCGTTGTCGGGTGCGTGCCGGTCCCAAACGCCATGCCCGGATCCATTTCGATGATCAGCTCATCACGAGACGCCGGCTCGTACGTTTCCCACGTCGGCACGATCGTAAACTTTTCGGACACTTTCACCGGGTGATAATGCTTTTTCCACGCCGTTGCCCATTCCTCTTCATTTACTTCGCTCAATGTAATTTTATTTTTGCCAAGGTCGATATCATACATCCATAAATTGTTAATCGCCTGCTTAATTTGTTCGACCGTTTCGCCAAGAAAACTGTTGACCGGCAAATATGCCTTAATGATCACCCCTTCTTCCGGATAGTCGTCCGGGTTGAGCTCGACGATCTCGCCGTACCAGTCGTCCCGTTCTTTGACCAAATCGTATGGGTCTTCGATGACGACACCGCCGGCGCCCGCTTCATGCAAAATGTTCGAAATCGCCTCGACCGCCTCATGCGTCGTATGAATGCTGATTTCTGACCATTTCATCGCGCTTACGCTTCTCCTTTAAACGCCTTTTTGACTTTCTCAAAAAAACGGTCGTGCGGCCCGTCGTGCATCGTGTCTCCGCCGAGCCGATCAAACTCGCGCAACAGCTGCTTTTGCTTTTCGGTCAGCTTCGTCGGCGTCACAACGCGGACAATGACGTGCTGATCGCCTTGGCCGTAGCCGCGCACGTTCGGCACCCCTTTTCCCTTCAAGCGGAAGCGCGTGCCCGTTTGCGTGCCGGCCGGGATTTTCAGCTTTACATGGCCATGGAGCGTCGGCACTTCGATCTCATCGCCGAGCGCCGCCTGGGCGAACGACAACGGCACTTCGCAATAAATATCGTCGCCGTCGCGTTTGAAAAACTCATGTGGTTCGACTCGGAAGATGATGTACAAATCGCCCGGCGGCCCGCCATTGACCCCTGGCTCCCCTTGGCCGGCGACGCGCAGCTGCTGGCCGTCGTCGACGCCGGCTGGAATTTTGACGTGAATTTTTTTCCGCCGTTTGACGCGTCCCGTGCCGCCGCACGTTGGGCATTTCTCCGGAATGTACCGGCCCGTGCCGCCGCAGACGGGACATGTCCGGCGGTTGACGATGCGGCCAAATGGCGTCGCTTGTTCGCTTGTCACTTGCCCGCTGCCGTGGCAATGCGGACAAGACGTCGGGCTTGTGCCCGGTTTCGCTCCGCTGCCCTGGCACGTGTCGCACGTCTCTTCCCGCGGAATTTCAATTTCCGTTTCTTTTCCGAACGCCGCTTCTTCAAACGTAAGCGTCATCATATACTCGACATCCGCGCCTTTGCGCGGACCGCTCGTCCGCCTGCGCGGACCGGCGCCGAAAAACGTTTCAAAAATATCTTCAAAACCGCCAAAGCCGCTAAAGCCGCCGAAATCAAACCCTCCGCCTTGGAATCCGCCGCCGCCAAACGTTTCGTTCGGGTCGGCATGGCCGAAGCGGTCGTAGCGGGCCCGCTTTTCATCATCGCTTAACACTTCGTACGCCTCTTTAATTTCCTTAAACTTCTCCGCGGCGTCCGGGGCTTTGTTCACATCTGGATGATACTGCTTCGAAAGCTTTCGATACGCTTTTTTGATCTCGTCTTTCGTCGCGTTTTTGCTGACGCCGAGAATCTCGTAATAATCGCGCTTCGCCATCGTTGATCATCCACTCCCGATTCACTCACATAAATTTAATTTTATCATTTCCCTCTGCGGCAAGGCAATATGTCAATGCTAGAAAAAAAGTCAAAGCCAAGGCAGGCCTGACTTTGACTTTCGGTTGCATTATTTATCGTCGTTCACTTCTTCAAACTCGGCGTCCACCACGTTGTCTTTATGATTGGCAGCGCCGCCTTGCGATCCTGCACTTTGCGCCTGTTTCGCTGCTTGTTCATACAGCTTGATCGACAGCTGCTGCACCGCTTCTTGCAGCGCGTCTTTTTTCTTGCGGATGTCGTCGATGTCGTTTTTCTCGAGCGCCGCTTTCAACGCCTCTTTCGCATCCTGCGCCTTCTTGATCTCATCGGCGCTCACTTTTCCTTCGACTTCTTTTAACGTTTTGTCGGTCATGAAAATGAGCTGGTCGGCTTCGTTGCGCAACTCGGCGGCTTCTTTCCGCTTACGGTCGGCTTCGGCGTTTTCTTCCGCTTCTTTAATCATGCGCTGAATTTCTTCTTCCGACAGGCCGGACGACGATTTGATCGTAATCGACTGCTCTTTGTTCGTTCCTAAATCTTTGGCGCGCACGTGAACGATGCCGTTGGCGTCAATATCAAACGTCACTTCAATTTGCGGCACGCCGCGCGGCGCCGGCGGAATGCCGGTCAGCTGAAAGCGGCCGAGCGATTTGTTGTCCGCCGCCATCGGGCGCTCTCCTTGCAAGACGTGAATGTCGACCGTCGTTTGATTGTCAGCCGCCGTTGTGAACACTTGCGATTTGCTTGTCGGGATCGTCGTGTTCCGTTCGATCAGTTTCGTAAATACGCCGCCCATCGTTTCAATGCCAAGCGAAAGCGGGGTCACGTCAAGCAGGACGACATCTTTCACTTCGCCGGCGATCACCCCGCCCTGGATCGCCGCACCGATGGCAACGACTTCGTCCGGGTTGACGCCTTTGTGCGGCTCTTTGCCAAGCTCGCGCTTGATCGCTTCTTGGACAGCTGGAATGCGCGTCGAACCGCCGACCAAAATGACTTTATCAATATCGGCTGGCGTCAAGCCGGCGTCTTGAAGCGCCTGGCGGACCGGCCCCATCGTCCGCTCGACGAGGTGGGCGGACAACTCTTCAAATTTCGCTCTTGTCAACGTCATTTCCAAATGGAGCGGACCGTTTTCATTGGCGCTGATAAACGGAAGCGAGATTTGTGTCTGCGTGACGCCGGACAGCTCTTTTTTCGCTTTTTCCGCGGCATCTTTCAAGCGTTGGAGCGCCATTTTGTCTTTCGACAAATCGATGCCGTGCTCTTGCTTGAACTGATTGACCAAATAATCGATGATCACTTGGTCGAAGTCGTCGCCGCCCAAATGGTTGTCGCCGGCCGTCGCCTTCACTTCAAACACGCCGTCGCCAAGCTCCAAAATCGAGACGTCAAACGTCCCGCCGCCTAAGTCATAGACGAGAATCGTTTGGTCTTCTTCTTTATCAAGGCCGTAAGCAAGCGCCGCGGCCGTCGGCTCGTTGATGATGCGCTCGACTTCGAGGCCGGCGATGCGGCCGGCGTCTTTCGTCGCTTGGCGCTGGGCGTCGTTGAAATACGCCGGCACCGTGATGACCGCACGCGTCACCGGCTCGCCCAAATAGTCTTCGGCGTACGACTTCAAGTATTGCAAAATGATCGCCGAAATTTCTTGCGGCGTATATTGCTTCCCTTCGATTTCGACTTTGTAATCCGTCCCCATATGGCGCTTGATCGAGATGATCGTGTTCGGGTTCGTGATCGCTTGCCGTTTGGCGACTTCGCCGACTAGGCGTTCGCCGTTTTTAAACGCGACGACCGACGGGGTCGTGCGGTTTCCTTCCGGATTCGGAATGACTTTCACTTCGCCGCCTTCTAACACGGCGACGCAAGAGTTCGTCGTTCCTAAGTCGATGCCGATAATTTTGCTCATCACTGATCACCCTCCGTTTCCGTTTATTGGCTTACTTTGACCATGGCGGGCCGCAGCACGCGGTCTTTCAGCTTATAACCTTTTTGCAGCTCCTCAACAACCGTGTTCGGCTCATAGCCTTCCGCTTCCGCCTGCATGACGGCTTGGTGCAAATAAGGGTCAAACGGCTTTCCGACCGCCTCGATCGCCTCGACGCCTTCTTTCTTCAAGGCGTCAACAAGCGACCGGTACACCATTTCCATCCCTTGCAAAATCGATTTCGCCTGTTCGTTGTCCGTCTCTATTTTCAACGCGCGTTCAAAGTTGTCAAGCACCGGAAGCAAATCGCTCGCCAAGCTTTGGGCGCGGTATTTTTCAGCCGCTTCCATCTCCTGGCGCGTCCGGCGGCGGAAGTTTTCAAAATCGGCGTACAGGCGGAGATACCGGTGTTCCATCTCTGAAAGCTTCGCTTTCAATTCGGCGATCTGCGCCTTGGCCGCCGCCAACTCCTCGGCCGTTGGCGCTTTTTCCGCCGGCTCCGCCGCTTCCTCCCCACCGGCCTCTTCAAGCGGAACGCCGCCTGATTCCCCCTCGGGCTGCGGGGCGGCTTTTTCCTCGATCGGTTGCTCCCGCTCCGGCTCATCGTATGTAGCTTGTTCCATCACTTGTTTTTCTCCTTGCTCCATCGCTTTCACCTCCCTGCCGGGGCTCTTCCCTTTTATGTATCAATGGCCACAAGGAAAGGATGGATGCGCGATCCATCCGTTATCCAATATGGCCATTCTTATTGACTTTGATACCATTTCGCGAGCGCGGCCGACAAATCGGAAGCGACACGGTTTAAGACCGTGATGACGCGCGAGTATTCCATGCGCGTTGGACCAAGAATCGCGATCGCCCCGAGCGGCTCATCGCCGACCGAATAGGTCGCTGTAATCAAGCTGCAGTTTTCCATGCCGCGCAGTTCGTTTTCATGCCCGATCGAAACCCGCACTCCTTTTTGGGTTTGCTTGCGGAGCAGGCGATAAATGTCTTTTTCCTGCTCAATGATGTCCAGAAGCGGGCGCACTTTTTGGATGTCGCTGAACTCCGGCTGGTTGAGCATATTCGCCTTGCCAGCGAAAAACACTTTTTCTTCTTCAGGGGCATCGAGCGTCTCCATGAGCGTATTGAGCACGCTGTCGTAGTTGCGGATGTGCCGGCGCATTACGTCGGCCACTTCCGTCTCCATTTTTTCTTTCAAATCCATGAGCGGAACGCCGGCGAGCCGCTCGTTGAAAATGTTGACCATTTTTTCGAGGTCGCCTGCGTCCATTGATGACGGAATCGTCACGACCCGGTTTTCAACATGGCCGGTGTCCGTCACGACGATGGCGACAGCTGTCTGCTCGTTGAGCGGAACGATTTGCATCCGCTTCAGTTTGCTTTCTTTAAACGTCGGCCCGAGCGCAATGGATGTATAGTTCGTCAGCTCGGATAAAATTTGCGCTGACTTTTGCATCAGTTTTTCCAGCTCATAGATGCGCTCAGCAAACACAGAGCGGATTTTTTGAATGTCCGCCCTTGTCAGCCGCTGCGGCGGCAGCAAATGGTCGACGTAGTAGCGGTACCCTTTTTCCGACGGCACACGGCCGGAAGAAATGTGCGTTTTTTCAATATAGCCGAGCTCCTCCAAATCCGCCATCTCATTGCGGATCGTCGCCGAGCTGAACGCGATTTGATGCTTTTTCGATAACGTCCGCGAACCGACCGGCTGCCCAGAACGAATGAAATCGTCGATAATCACCTGCAAAATCAGCAGTTGGCGGTCCGTTAGCACGTGTCTCACCTCTGTTAGCACTCGAACAATTCGAGTGCTAAATCTACTACTAGGGTAGCAAATCGCCCGGCAAATGTCAATGTTTACATTTCGCAAAGGAACGCGGCAAACACTTCATTGCCGAGCAGCTTGCCCCGTTTTGTCAAGCGGATGTGAGTCTCCGTTTCCTCGAGGCGTCCGTTTTCGATTTCCCGGCGGATCGCCGCGCCAAATATGTCATGGAGGTCGCGGCCGAACTTTTGCCGAAAGCAGACTTTGGACACCCCTTCCGTCTTGCGCAGCCCTAAAAACATTTCCTCTTCCATCTGCTCGCGAACGGTCAAGCGGCGCACATCGCGGTGCGGCCATTGGCCGCGTTCGATCGCGCTGATGTAATGCCGGATGGGGCCGATATTCGCCCGCCGCACCCCATCGATATAGCTGTGCGCCCCAGCGCCGATGCCGTAGTACTCCTCATTGTTCCAGTACGTCAAGTTGTGCCGGCTTTCAAATCCCGGCAAAGCATAGTTGCTGATTTCGTATTGCCGATAGCCAGCGGCAGCCATCTGCTCCATCGCCGCTTCGTACATCTCGGCTTCCATCTCTTCGCCCGGTAGACGGAGCCGCCCTTTCCGCCATTCGTTATAAAAAATCGTCCTTGGCTCCAAAATGAGGGAATAAGCAGAAAGATGCGGCACATGAAGCGAAAACGCCGCTTCTAAATCGGCCGTAAACTGCTCAAGCGTCTGCCCCGGCAAACCGTACATGACATCAATGCTGATGTTCTGAAACCCGACTTCTCTGGCCAACGCTACAGCCCGTATGACGTCGCCTCGCCGGTGCGTGCGGCCGATCGTTTGCAGAAGCTGATCGTCAAATGTCTGCACCCCCAGGCTCAGCCGATTCACTCCGGCATCGCGCAAAATAGCGAGCTTTTCTTTCGTCAAGCCGTCCGGGTTGGCTTCGACGGTAAATTCGGCCGTTTGTGGGTCAAACTGAAAATGGCGGTGGATGCTCGCAAGCAAACAGCCGAGCTGCGTCGGCTCAAGCACCGTCGGCGTACCGCCGCCGATAAACAGCGTCTTGAGTTGGCTGCCAAATTCCGCCGCCGTCCACGCCATTTCTTTGTCCATCGC
The DNA here is from genome assembly GCF_004123125.1 of Geobacillus sp. PK12. NCBI lineage: Bacteria > Bacillati > Bacillota > Bacilli > Caryophanales > Anoxybacillaceae > Geobacillus > Geobacillus sp. PK12. The sequence goes on along the minus strand of NZ_SDKL01000013.1, from coordinate 53,832 downwards.
CCGCAAATAGTCGTCAATCGGCTGGCCGGCGGCGAATACTTTGTTAAAATCGCAATAATGGCAAATATGGGCGCAAAATGGAATATGAAAATACGCTGAAACGGCCATCGGTCCTCCTCCTTTCAGCCGGCGGCGCCGCAGGAAACAAACAAGGCTATCCCCAACGGAGACAGCCTTGCTCGTTATTTTTTCTGGTCGTCGATTTTCAAGACGGCCATAAACGCTTCTTGCGGCACTTCGACCGACCCGATTTGTTTCATCCGCTTCTTTCCTTCTTTTTGCTTCTCAAGCAGCTTCCGCTTCCGCGACACGTCGCCGCCGTAACATTTTGCGAGCACGTTTTTGCGCAACGCTTTGATTGTCGAACGGGCGATGACCTTGTTGCCGATCGCCGCCTGCACCGGCACTTCAAATTGCTGGCGTGGAATCAAATCTTTCAGCTTTTCAACGATCGCTTTGCCGCGCTCGTACGCAGAGTCGCGATGAACGATAAACGATAAGGCATCGATTTTTTCGCCGTTTAGCAAAATATCCATCTTGACGAGATTGGACGGCCGGTAGCCGATCAATTCGTAGTCGAATGACGCGTACCCTTTTGTGTTCGACTTTAAAGCGTCGAAAAAGTCGTAGACGATCTCGGAGAGCGGAATATCGTAAATGAGCATGACGCGCTTTTCATCCAAATATTGCATATCGACAAACGTGCCGCGCTTTCCTTGACACAGCTCCATCACCGGCCCGACATAGTCGTTTGGCACCATGATCGTCGCTTTCACATACGGCTCTTCAATGCGGTCGATTTTTTGCGGGTCGGGCATGTTCGTCGGGTTGTCGACGTCAACTTCCGTTCCGTCGGTCAAATGCACCTTGTAAACGACGCTCGGCGCGGTCGTGATCAAATCGATATGAAATTCGCGCTCGAGCCGCTCTTGGATGATTTCCATATGAAGCAAGCCGAGAAATCCACAGCGAAAGCCGAACCCAAGCGCCTGCGACGTTTCCGGCTCAAAGTGGAGCGCCGCATCGTTCAATTGCAGCTTCTCGAGCGCCTCGCGCAAATCGTTGTAGCGCGCCGTATCGATCGGATACATCCCGCAAAACACCATCGGATTGAGCTTCCGATAGCCCGGGAGCGGTTCAGCTGCCGGCCGTTCGGCATCGGTGATCGTATCGCCGACGCGCGTATCTTTCACGTTTTTAATCGAGGCAGTCAAATAGCCGACATCACCGACCGTCAATTCGTCGACGACTTTTTGCTTCGGCGTGAACACGCCGACTTCCGTCACTTCAAACTCTTTGCCGGTCGACATCATTTTAATGCGCTGTCCCGGCTTCACCGTTCCGTCGACGACGCGGACATAGGCGACAACGCCGCGGTACGGGTCATAAAGGGAATCAAAAATGAGCGCTTTCAGCGGCGCATCCGGATCTCCCGAGGGAGCCGGAATTTTTTCGACGATTTTTTCCAAAATTTCTTCGATGCCGATGCCGACTTTGGCCGAAGCAAGCACCGCGTCAGAGGCGTCCAAGCCGATGACATCCTCAATTTCTTGACGCACACGCTCCGGTTCGGCGCTTGGTAAATCGATTTTGTTAATGACCGGCAAAATTTCCAAATTATTGTCGATCGCCAAATACACGTTGGCGAGCGTCTGCGCTTCAATGCCTTGCGCCGCATCGACGACCAAAATCGCCCCTTCGCAGGCAGCCAAACTGCGCGACACTTCGTACGTAAAGTCGACATGGCCCGGCGTGTCGATCAAATGGAAAATGTACTCTTCGCCATTTTTCGCTCTATATGTCAACTGGACCGCATTCAATTTAATCGTGATGCCGCGCTCGCGCTCAAGCTCCATCGTATCGAGCGTCTGCTCGCGCAATTCGCGCTCCGACAACGCCCCCGTTTTTTCCAAAATGCGGTCCGCCAGCGTCGATTTTCCGTGGTCAATGTGGGCAATAATCGAAAAATTGCGGATCCGTTCCTGCCGTTTCAACCGTTCTTCCCGGTTCATCGTCTCTCACTCCTGCTTCTTCGCAAAACTACACTAGCTTTGATTATAGCAACAGCGCGAAGAAGATTCAATGATGAACGAAAAGCCAAGCCGCCGTTCGAGCTTTCCGGAAAGACGCGAAACAGAAAGAGCCGCGCCAAGAAAACAATCGACAATATGGAAAGCGCAGCACTTTGTGCTCCAGCCGGCGGACGGCGTAAAAAAGAAAAAGCCGCCATTGTGACGGCACGTTCCTGTTTCGTCCGCACATGAACGGGCTAGTCCAACACCCGGCCGACGAGCGAAAACAGCATTTCCATGAGCGCGGTGACAGCATCGGCAAAAAGTTGGCCGAGCCTAGAGAACAAGTTGAACGTTTTCAGCTCGCGAATCGTTTCTTGCTTTTCTCCTAAATCTCCAGCAACGACCGGCCGGCCAAACACCGCCGCTTCCACCTCACCATTTTCCCTTTTTTTCATATCGATGACGGATGGAAACGACGGATCGGCATAACCGCGCATCCGTTCCATGCCGCGATGCGCCTCTTGCATGCCAAACAACACGCCGAAAAAAAGAAGAAAGATCGCTAGAGTAAAGCGGATGAACCATCGTGCCATAGTGACGCTCCTTTACTTTTTCTCCGCCGGAGCCGGCGCTTCGACTTTTTCCGCCTGCCAATAATAGTCGCTGAATACGTCAGCGAGCGCCGACACGGAACGAAACAACTCCGTAAACGTATTGTCAACACCGCCGACTTCAATTAAAATCGCGTTTTCCGATAAATCTTGATTAAACTTGCCGTTCGTCCCGGCTCCTTTTTTCTCGATCACCCCGCGGCTCAACCCTGGATATTTCTTTTGCAGCAACTGATGCAACGCGGTAGCCAGCTGCAAGTTTTTCTCGTATGTCGCGTTTTCTCCGCCAATAATGAATGCGACACGCGCATAATCAACGCCGTTGATCGTAGCCGTCGTATAGTTCCGCCGCCGCGAATCGCGATGGATATCGATGAAGTAGTGCAAGTCACGATTTTGCTTCATTGCTGCGACCACTGTTTGGCGGGACATATCATACGATTGGGAGTATTTCATCCCTTTCTTTAACAATTCGCTGACAATGTCGATTTTGCTCACTTCAGCCCCGATGCCGCGCTTTTCCAGTTCTTCCGCTAACTTTTCCCCCACTTTTGTGATGTTGACCGTCGGGTGAAACGCCAAATCCGGGTCAGTGACCCCTTTGAGCGCCGGCAAAAACGACTCATGCGTATGGGTATTGTAAATGTAGACCACTTTTTTCCCTCCGGTCGTCTGCGATGGCGGGGGAACCGGTTTTTCATCTTCGTTCTTGTTTGCTTGTTCGAGTTCATCGACCGAGGCTTGCCGTTCCGCAAGCATCGCCTCAAGCGGCGGCGCTGATTCGTATGGCATGTTCGTATAATCCGTTCCTTCACCAGCGATGAGAATTTTGCTGTCATAAAGGGCAAAGCCCGGCAGCTCGCTGCCAAGCAGGCTGCGCGGGTCATCGGGATTGATGCTCGTCGCCAGGCGGAACAATAGCGATGAGTAATTCGTCTGCCGCCGATCTTTCGGCAGCAGCTGCGCAAAATATCGATTTTCCAAGGCGAACAGACGAATGAACGTCTCTTCCGGAAAATGGGCCGCCATATCGTTCAGCGATGATGACGACGGACGGTATTCCGGCCGCAGCGATGTGAGCGCTCCGACAAGCATAAACATCATCATGCAGCCAAGGATGATGAGCATCAACAGTTTCTTTATGCTGGCTCCTGGAATCGCGATCATGACGTTTGGGGAGCGCCATCGTTTCATATTCCCACCCTTTCCCGGCTTGTCTCCTCAGTTTAACGTATGGCCAAGCGGGAAAAGATAGAACTGTTTTTTGTTTAATGGGTGTAGGAGCCGACATTGCCTTGGTCGACTTGCCGATGCAGCGCCGCATTCAAGCCGCCGGCTAATAAGTTGGCCATATCGCCGATAAACGAATCGATCTCTTTTGGAGTCACCATCAAATTATGCCCGAGCGGGGCGAGCACTTCATAGATGAGACGCCGCTTTTCTTCATCGCCAAGCGTGCCGACCATGCCAAGAAACGTCGACCGTTCTTGCGGCGACGGCATGTCTTGTTCCGTCAATTTTCGTTTGCGCCCAAACGTCCAGCCCGCCGGAGCGAGCGCGCTTGACGGCCGTTTCCCTTCGCGCATTTCGCGGCCGAAGTGCTTCAAAATGAAATCGATCGTGTCGCTCGTGATGGAGACCGCATCGACAACCGTCGGAACGCCGATCGAAATGACCGGAATGCCAAGCGTTTCATAGCTTAACTCTTTCCGCTTGTTGCCGACCCCGGAGCCAGGATGGATGCCGGTGTCAGAAATTTGAATCGTCGCGTTGACCCGTTCGATCGAGCGGGCAGCCAAGGCGTCAATCACAATGACAAAATCCGGCTTTGTTTTCCGGACGACGCCGTCGATAATGTCGCTCGTTTCAATCCCGGTCGTCCCCATCACCCCCGGAGCAAGGGCGCTCACCGGCCGGAAGCCTTCCTCGACGCTTTCCGGCTGCAGCTGGAACAAATGACGGGTGACAAGCACGTTTTCCACCGTGAGCGGCCCGAGCGCGTCCGGGGTGACGTTTTGGTTGCCGAGCCCGACGATCAAGCAGCTCGCTTGATCGGGGATGCGGAGCCGCTTGAAAAAGGCGCTGAGCTGCTCGGAAAAAATGCGCTGCACGTTTTGCTGCAGCTCGGTGTTTTGTTCGCGGATGCCTTGCGCTTCAATCGTCACGTAGTGGCCCGGCTTTTTGCCGATCGAGGCCGCTCCTTGTTCCGTGACATGCACATGCGACAGCTTGACGCCGTTGATCTCCTCGTCATGAATGATGACCCCCTCAATCGGCGCGGCGCTTTCTTGTTTTTGCTGCAAGCGCTCCTCGAGTGCGATCTCATGCGCTTCGATCGCTAAATCCGTGCGCACCGAGTACTGGCGTAAATCGAGCGGCTGTTCCATGTCGTTCCTCCCCATTTCTGCCGTTTTCTTTTATTGTCGCCGCAATCAGGCCCGGTCATTCATGTTTCGTAAAGGATTTTCGCTTGAACACTCTTGCATAATCCAAACACGTTTGATAGAATAACACTTGTTCTTCCTGTTGTTCACAACAGAAATAGGAACGGTAACGGAGGTGAACGAACGTGGCTAACATCAAATCAGCGATCAAACGCGCGAAAACGAGCGAAAAGCGCCGGGCTCACAACGCCTCGATGAAATCGGCCATGCGTACGGCGATCAAAAAATTTGAAGCGCTTGTTGAATTGAAAGACGTGGAAAAAGCGCGCGAGGCGTTCATTATTGCGTCGAAAAAATTAGACAAAGCTGCAAGCAAAGGCCTTATCCATAAAAACGCCGCCAGCCGGCAAAAATCGCGCTTAGCGAAAAAATTGAACAGCATCCAAGCTTCCTAATCAAAAACGACCTGGCGCCAGGTCGTTTTTTTGTTTTTCTTTATGTTCACGGCAAACGGCCGGGCGATCGCTTCACCGCCGGCCGTGGCGCCCCGCTTGCGCCGGGCGGGTGCCCCAGCGCATCAGAAGCAGCTCAACGGCCAACCGGCGATCGACCGCTCCGCTTTTCACCTCGTAATCGGCGTCAGCGAGCTCGTTGATCGCCTCAGCAAGCTCTCCGTCAGCGAAGCGGGCCGCTTGAGCAAGAGCGAGCTTGACGCGGAACGGGTGCACCTTGAGCGCCGCAGCAATTTGCGCCTGCCCGTAGCCTAAGGAGGCAAGCCATTTCACTTGCGAAAGCAAGCGGAAATGGGCGGCGAGCAGCGCCAAAATTTTGATCGGCTCTTCATTGTTTTCAAGCAGATCATAAAACGTCTGCAACGCCGCTGGAATGTCGCGCTTCGCCACTTGCTCGACAAGCACAAATACGTTTTCTTCCGGCGTGCGGGCGACAAGCCGTTCAACCGCCGCCGCCTCGATGGTTCCGCCCGATCCGGCAAACAGGGCCAATTTATCGATTTCATTCGCCAAGGCGGAAAGCTGCGTCCCGGCCCGCCGCAACAGGACATCAATCGCCTCGTCGCTTGCTTGCGCCCCTTGGCTCTCGATGCGGCGCCGCACCCAAGCCCGCAGCTCCGCTTCGGCGAGCGGGGCGGCGATGACGACTTCGCTTTGCTCTTTGGCGAGCTTCGTCATTTTTTTTCGCTCATCAAGCTTCTCGTACGGCGCGAAAAAGACGACGATCGAAAACGGCGACGGCGCCTTCAAGTACGCCTCCAGCTTCGCCAAATCATGTTCGATCTCCTTCTCTTTTTCAGACGTAAAAAAATATGGATGCTTGATGAGAATGACACGCCGCTCGCCAAAAAACGGCGCCGTCTCCGCTTCCGCAAGCGCCGCCTCGACCGGCGTTTCCTCGCAGTCGTACACAGCCAAGTTCCACTCCCGCTCCTCCGGGCCAAGCGCTGCGTTCACCAATCGCTCATACGTTTCCATTAATAAAAACGGCTCATTGCCGTATAATAAATAAAGAGGAGAAAAACGCCGTTTTTCAATGTTTCCCCATACGCGTTCCAACATGTTCCCGTCTCCATTTCCAAGCGAAAGTCTCTGCTAGAAAAGATACACCGTTTTTCGCCATTTTACAAGGGAACCGGCTGCCGAAAAAACCGGTTCCCCTTTATATAAACGCCAGCCTATAAGTCCTAGGACCTTATTGGCCAGCGGGTTATTTTTATGTTTTCCCAGCTGTTTGAAAGTATTTGTGTCAACTGTTGTCAAGGAAGGAAAAGAAGCGAGCGGCGGTAGATTTTTCGCGCGTTTTCGTCTATACTAAAAATGATTGAACGAGGAGGGGGAAAACGATGAACGTATTTGAAAAGGAAGTGCAAAGCCAACGAAATGACGCCGTCGATTCCGCCGTCGGATTCATCGTGTCGTTCGGCTTTTTCGCTACCATGTTCATCATCGCCACATTGATCGAATTTTTCGGTCGATAAGGATTGCTTACATAAGCAATCCTTATTTTTTGTTTTGGCTGAAACGTTCCGTTTTTTTGTGCACTACATCTTATGGTTTCATCACCTGAAAGGTTCCACCGTTTTCGTCATACACATAGCAAATGGCCCCGTTTTCATCCGTCCGCCAAATGATCGCCCGTTGTTGCCCAAGCCGCATAAGCACCTCGGGGGACGGATGCCCGTAGCGATTGTAGCGGCCGACGGAAATGATGGCCGCTCGCGGCTTGACCGTCCGCAAAAACGGCTCTGTTGTCGACGTTTTGCTGCCGTGGTGGGCGACTTTCAATACATCGACACGCAGCGTCGGATAAGCGCGGATGAGCGCCTGTTCCGCCTCTTCCTCGATATCCGCAGCAAACAGCCATGTCAAGCGGCCGAGGCGGGCGAGCAATACAAGCGAGCCGTTATTATCCTCATTGTTTCCCGCCTCCGGGTGCAATACGGAAAACGCGGCATCCCCCACCTTCCACCGATCCCCCCGCACGCTGGCGGCCACCGGCACGGAAAACGGGCGCGCCATCGCCTTGACGGCCGGCAGCGCTCCTGGGCTTGTGACAATCTTCTTAACGCGCACGGCTGCCATCACCTCGGGAGCAGACCCGATATGGTCGGCATCATCGTGCGTCAAAATCAGCTGATCAAGCGTCCTCACCCCTTGGGCTTTTAAAAACGGCACGACAACGTCGCGGCCGACAGAAAACGGACGCGACCGCTTGCGCCACGGTTCGCGCGCCCATTCCGGCGTCCCGCCCGTGTCAATGAGATAGACTGCTTTGCGATGCGGAAGCTCAATATAAATGCAGTCTCCTTGTCCAACATCCAATATCGTTACTTCTCCCTTTGGATTCATATACGGAGAAGCCATATGCAGCGCCGTCGCCGCCGCCACCGCTGTCAATCCGCGGATCAGGCGGCCGCGTTCCCAATCCAAAAACGCCGCCGCGATGGCTGTCAGATAACCAGCTAAGCACCACGGCCCCGGACGGCCGAGCACAAGCATAAACGAGTAATCGACCGAGAAAAAATGGACAACCGCATCCGTCAGCTCAATGAGACGGCTAAACAGCCAAATGAGCGGAGAAAAGGGAAAAACTGCGGATAGAAAAGCGAGTGGCAAGATGACAAATGAATACCAAGGGACAAAGAAGACATTGAGTCCTACGCTCCAAACAGAAACTTCATAAAAATGGTAAAGCAAAACCGGCAGCGCGGCAAGCTGAGCGGCGAGCGCGGTCTGAAACAAGTTTTGGAGCATCGAACGAGCAGAGGCGAGCACCGATACATGGGCGAGAAGGGCAAACGTGACAAGAAACGATAGTTGAAAACCGACATCCCAAACCATATAGGGGTCAAAGACGAGCAGGGCAAGCGCTGTCCAACTCAACGCATCCAGCGGATGGATCCTTCCTTTTTTCCACTGGATGGCCAACACAATCATCCCGGTCGCACAAGCGCGCAGCACCGACGGCGAAGCGCTGGCGAGCACCGCATACATAGGCAAGAAAACGAGCAAAGCAAGCACGGCCGCTTCGCGCGTCACAAACCGAATGGCAGCGGCCAACGCAGCACTGACAAGCAGGGTGACATGGCCGCCGGAAATGGCCAACAAATGGATGATCCCGAGCTGCTGGTAACCGCTAATCACTTCCTCGTCCAACGAGCGGCGTTCGCCATAAATGAGCGCAGCGGCGATGCCGGCCGCTTCCGGCGGAAACCGGGCTTCAATGCGGCGGACGCCAGCCTCGCGAATGGCTTCAAGCCGTTCGATGATGGCGGGACGGACGCGCACGCAAGCAGAAAGATCGATCGCCTCAGGGAGAAAGAGCCAATGAATGCGGTGGCGGCGCAAATAAAGGCGGTAATCAAACGCATACGGATTGCCAGCTGGCATGGGGCGCTCGAGCGTTCCCTTTAGCCGGCACACGACCCCAGGCATGAGGTGCGCACGCAGCGCTTCTTTTTCCGCAGCCGTCCGAATGATGTAACGGAGCTGCACCCGCTCCTTGCCAGCTTGCACCGCCGCCTGCAATCGATCGCCGTCGATCGCCGGCGCGGCGGAAAAACGAACGGAAAGCGAATGACGGCCGCCGGAAAGGGAAGTTTTGTTATGATGATCAATGATGAGAAAATAGACAAAAAAGAAGAGAGCTGCAACGAGAGCAGGAAGGAAACAGTGCGGCCGGCGGATGAAAAGAAGAAGGAGATACACAACGAGGAGAAGACAGGCGGTTTGGGACGGCGAGGCCGCCGCGACGGCCAAAAGCGCCGCCGCGGCGGGATAGACGGCTTGTCCCTTCATGCTTCACCTCCGCCGCTGGCAAGAAAGGCAAACACATCCGTTTTCAGCGGCACTTGCACGAGCCGGACGCCAGCTTGAGCAAACAGCTCCAAGGCGTACGGGTGGTTTTTGTAGTCTTGGGCGTAATAGACAGCGCGGATGCCGCTTTGAATGATCGCCTTGCAACAATGCAAGCACGGAAAATGGGTGACATACATCTCGGCCCCCTCGGTCGGGACGCCGAACTTGGCGCATTGCAAAATGGCATTCATTTCCGCATGGATCGTCCGTACACAATGGCCGTCAATCACGTAGCACCCTTCATCGGTGCAATGGGCGCCGCCGGCGATCGAGCCGTTGTACCCGCCGGCGATGATGCGCTTATCGCGCACAATCGTCGCTCCGACGGCGAGCCTTGTGCACGTGCTGCGCAGCGCGAGCAAATGGCTTTGCGCCATAAAGTATTGATCCCATGTGATGCGTTCCATTTTCCATCCCTCCGCTCGTTTCCATGCTTTTAGTCTACCCGCCGCCTCCTTCCCCCGTCAACGCCGAAAAACGTCTGCAACAGCCTTGATCCGCCCATAAACGAGAATCATTGCGCTCCCCCGCCTCGCTTACGGCACAAGCAAATACGGCTTCAATTTCTCCAGCGTTTTTTCGCCAATTCCGGTTACATTCAACAAATCCTCCACCCGCCGAAACGGCCCGTGTTCTTCGCGATAGGCGATGATCGCTTTTGCCTTCGCCGGTCCGATGCCGGGAAGCTGCATCAATTCCTCTTCCGTCGCCATATTGACCGCCACTTGCGTCCCGTCCCGAGCCCCATCGTTCAGAGACGTAAAAGTGGCATTTGACGCCGCTGCGGCCTCGCCTTTTTTCGGCACGTAAATCATCATTTCATCGCGCACTTTTGCCGCCAGATTGACTTTCGTTTCATCCGCCTCGTCCGTCAATCCACCGGCGAGGGCGATGACATCGCGAACGCGGGCGTCCGCCGCCACCTCGTACACTCCTGGTTTCGCGACCGCCCCTTTCACATCCACCACAGCGGTTTTTGACGCCTCGTCCTTTTTTTCTTCCGTCCGGGAGGCATCCGTTTCAGCCGCCGCCGGCAAGACGACTTGCCCCTTTTCATCCGTCGGATGACGAAACACCCATAACCCCGCCGCCGCAGCAAACAACAAGAACATCCCTACTTTCCCATACCGTTTGCCAAGCTCCTGCACATGCTCCCACATACGATCCCATCCTTTCCATCTCAAGTCATAAACCGAGCCTTTTTCTCATACATATCGAAAAAGAGAGTTCCGGCAAACCAAAACCGGGAGGGGGGACGACACATGAACATCGGCGTCATCGGCACGGGGAATATGGGCACCATCTTAATCGAAGCGTTCCTCGACTCCGGCGCCGTGAAAGCGGATCAGCTCGTCATCACGAACCGCACGCTTGCAAAAGCGTTTGCCATACAACGCACATATCCCGGCATCACGGTGGCTGCCAACGCGGCTGAAGTCGTCAAACAATCCAGTCTCGTTTTTTTATGCGTCAAGCCACTCGACATCCATCCATTATTGCAGCAACTGGCCCCGCACTGGACAAGGGAGCATTGCCTTGTGTCGATCACAAGCCCGATCAGCGTAAAACAGCTTGAAGCAGCCGTCCCTTGCCAAGTCGTGCGCGCCATTCCGAGCATTGCAAACCGGGCGCTCTCCGGCAGCATCCTTGTCACCTTCGGATCACGCTGTTCGACCGCCTGCCGGCAAACGATCGATGATCTTCTCCGGCGCATCGCCTCGCCGGTGTACATCGACGAGGCCATCACCCGCGTCGCCTCCGACATCTCAAGCTGCGGCCCGGCGTTTTTCAGCTATTTGCTTCAGCGCTTCATCGACGCCGCAGCGGCCAAAACCGCCATCACGAAGGAACAGGCGACGATGCTGGCGACCGATATGATCATCGGTCTTGGGGAACTGCTCAAGCGGAATCTGTACACATTGCCAACGTTGCAGGAAAAAGTATGCGTCAAAGGCGGCATTACCGGGGAAGGAATCGCTGTGTTGGAACAACGAATGAACGGCGTCTTTGAAGAAGTGCTGGCGAAAACACATGAGAAGTTTAAAGAAGATGTGGAGAAGGTGAAGCAACAATTTTCATAGGTTTCATTCGACGCAGAAAGGGAAATTCCTGCTTTGTTTTGCAAAAAAGATATCCCTTGAACCTTCAGCTAGGAGATAATGTTGCAATCCTCACCCAGCCTTTTGGCTGGGTGCAATCGATTATTAGCCCGGCATTTGCGAGGAGATATTGATGTTTCAATCCTCACCCATCCCTTTTGGATGGGTGCAATACAAAATGCCGATGATATGTGCGGCAAGATAGAGGAAATATTCCTGAAATATATTCGGATTATGTAAATCATTGGGATGGCGTTGAGCCAATAAGAACCGTGCTGTTTCCATTGCTGTTCGATACGATCCTCTTTGGGCTTGGCATGTCTTCTATTTCAAAATTCCCGTGGCGTATGAGCATAAACATCATTCATTTTCAATTCGACCCCCATCAGACATTTTCTCTTAGGACATTTGCCTTATATTTATTTATTTCGACCAATATCTTCATAATCCTTCTAACTCACACATCTTTTTCAATTTCCCAGCCGTCAATCGCGTCGATCGCAACGTTTGGCCATACATTCCCCCCCTTCTTTTCCACATGCGCATAAAAAAAGAGCCCCTCCGGCTCTTTTTTCTTTCCCCACTTTCAGTGATGTTCCATCAACCTCTTGCAACAGCATCTTTTTTGGCTGCTAAGGTCCCTCACCACACGCCCCTCACCTCTTCCGCGCGACGAAAAACAACCGTTCCGCCGTCTCGGTCGGGGGCGCATTGGTGAAATCGGCGGTCACCTCGAGCACCTCAAAGCCAGCGGAATCGAGCCATCGCTCATAGACAGCGCGCTCGAACGTGCGCTGTTCATGCCATTCGTCATAGCGCTCATAAAGATCGCCGCGGCGGACGAAAAACGTCAGTTCGTGCCCGACGCTGTGCGGCCAGTCAAGCGGATGGCACGTCCATATGTAGCTGAGGTCGTCATCCTGGTCCGCAAACACGGCGTCGCGGAACAGGACGTCCATTTTGTAGACCGAATGGACATCAAACAAAAGCAGCCCGCCGCCGCCAAGGGCGCGGGAGACGGCGGCGAACGTCCGCTTCACATCCTCTTCATCCGTTAAATAGTTGAGAGCATCGCAAAACAGGAAGGCGCCATCGAGATCAGAAAACCCGTCGAGCTCCGCCATGTTTTGTTCGAAAAACGGCACCTCCACTCCCGCCGCTTCGGCTTTCGCCTGGGCGACGGCGAGCATATGTTCAGAGAGATCAACGCCGGATACTTGCCATCCGGCCTTGGCAAGGCGGATGGCAAGCTCTCCCGTCCCGCAGCCGATGTCAATGACCCGTCTCCCCGGCCGTTTGGTGTATTGGGCGAATGCCCGTTCCACAAACGATTGCCATGCATCATACGGCGCCTCGGCCATGAGCGCATCGTACCAATCGGCGAAACGAGCATAGGTCATGGCTGCAGCACAGCCGCGACGTCTTCCGTCGGGGCGTCCCCCCAAAGCCGTTCGAGGTTGTAATACTCGCGCTCCTCTTTGGCAAAAACATGCACAACGATGTCGCCCAAATCGACAAGCACCCATTTCGCCTCCTGGAATCCTTCAACCCTCTTCACCGCTAAGCCGTGTTCTTCCGCTTGGTCTTGAATTTCGCGGGCGATGGCCTGCACTTGTTTGTCCGAATTGCCATGGCAAATGACAAAATAATCGGCGACAAGCGAAATGCCTTTCATGTTCAAGACGACAATGTTTTCCGCCTTTTTATCATCCGCCGCGCGGACGACAAGCTGCAACGCCTCTTGTTCCGTCACCGTTTTGCTTCCCCCTTCACTTCACGCATGAGTGAATTGTACGCATGAATCGTATCTGGATAAATGAGCTGGCGCTTCTCAAGCAAAAACGCGATCGTATTTTTCACCGCCTGCAACAGCGCCCGGTTGAGGTCTTCTTCCGCCAAGCGCCGTACGTCGTCAACGCCCGGGAAGCGGCGCCCTGGTTCCATATAGTCGGCCAAATAAATAATTTTTTCAAGCACCGTCATTCCAGCCCTTCCCGACGTATGGTAGCGAATGGCATCCAGCACCTCTGGATCGTTGATGCCGACTTCTGTCTGCACCAAATAGGCGCCAACGGGCGCATGCCATAGCTCACTGTTGTAAGCAAGCAAATCGTTGGGCATATTTTGCGCCAAAATGATTTGTTTCATTTCTTCAACCGGGCGGAATTTCGCATAGTCATGGAAAATGGCGGCCAATTCCGCTTTTTTGACGTCGGCGCCATACTGGTTGGCTAGCTTAACGGCCGTTTCGACAACGCCAAGCGTATGCTCGTAGCGCTGCTCCGTCAACTGTTGTTTCACAATCAGCAACGCCTGTTCTCGCTCCATATAATCCCTTCTCCTCAATATAAAGTCTCACACCTTCCGGCACGAGGTAGCGGATCGTCTGCCCGTTTTGCACCCGCTGGCGGATAAGCGACGAAGAGACGGCAAACTGCGGCACCTCCACCTCGACGACCGGATACGGCGTTTCCATGGAAAACCCCGGCCGCTTGACGCCAACAAACGTCACCAACTCGATGAGCTCATCGATGCGGTGCCAATTCGGCAAATATTCGACCATATCGGCGCCGATGATGAAATAAAATTCGTCATCAGGATGCATCGCGACAAGCTGCCGGATCGTATCGTACGTATACGAAGGCCCTTCCCGCTCGAGTTCGATCGTCTCAATATGAAAGCGCGGATGGCCAGCCACTGCCAACTCGAGCATGCGCAGCCGGTCTTCGCTTTTGGTCACTTGTTCGTGCTGCTTATGGGGAGGAAGGCGGTTGGGCAGAAACCAAATTTCTGACAACTGAAGGGCGTCAAGCACTTCATTCGCCATGAGCAAATGACCGTAATGAGGCGGATCAAACGTGCCGCCGAAAACCCCGATTTTTCCCATCTTCTTTCCTCCCGCCGCCTGCCGTGGCTGCTCCCATTGTCAATCAGGCAGAACGATTTGTTTATGCTCCTTCGATTCTTTGTATAAGACGATCGTATTGCCGATCACTTGCACGACTTCCGCCCCCGTTCCAGCCGCGAGCTGCTCGGCGACGGTGTAGCGGTCTTCTTCGCAGTTTTGCAACACGCTCACTTTCAACAGCTCGCGCGCTTCGAGCGCCGCCGCAATTTGTTCGGTCATCGCTTCCGTCACGCCGCCTTTGCCGACTTGAAAAATCGTTTTCAAATGATGGGCTTGAGCGCGCAAAAACCGTTTTTGTTTTCCCGTTAGCATATGTTACCTCCTTAACGCTTCGATGACAAGCTGTTTCATCCGGTTGACATCCGGCCATTGGCCGGTCCACTTTTCGAACGCCAGCACCCCTTGGTATACGAGCATGCCGACGCCGTTTTGCACACGGGCGCCGCGGGCTTTCGCTTCTTTCAGCCATTTTGTTTCCAGTGGATTGTAAATAATATCGGAAACGATCACCCCTGGCCGCAGCCGTTCAAGAGAAAGCGGCTGCACCTCGACACGCGGATGCATGCCGACAGAAGTGGTATTGATAATAATATCGTATTCGTCAAGCCGCGTTTCCGCCTCGGCGAGCGAAAAATACGCCGAGCGGCCATCCCCCCCTTCGCGGACGAGCCGCTCCGCTTTTTCCACCGTCCGGTTGGCCATATCGATGCGCTCGGCTGCCGTCGACAGCAACGAAAAGTAAATGCCGCGCGCCCCGCCGCCAGCGCCGATCACCAAAATCCGCTTGCCGTCGAGACTGACGTCCATTTCCTCCTCGAGCGCCTTGACGTAGCCAGGTCCGTCCGTATTATAGCCGACGAGCCGGCCGTTGTCGTTGACGATCGTATTGACCGCCCCGATGCGGCGCGCCTGCTCGTCCACTTCGTCCAAAAACGGAATGACCGCCAGTTTGTGCGGAATCGTCACGTTCACCCCGGCGATGCCGAGCGCCCGCACGCCAGCGATCGCCGCACCGACTTGCCCCGGTTCGACGGAAAACAAATGATAGCGCGCCGGAATGCCCAAACGGGCGAATGCATCATTATGCATGAGCGGCGACAGCGAGTGCTCGACGGGAAACCCAATCAACCCGTATACCTTTTCCACGTTTCTCCTCCTCCCGCTTTCCATTAAATCAACGATTGACGGATAAATACGTCGACCCCTTTTGGAGCATGGACGACAAGCTGAGCACCCAGGTCGTTGCACGTCACCCAGCCGAGTCCGGAAAAGACGATGTCTGTCTTCCGCTCTTTGACAGACAGCGAGCGCGGCACAAGCGGCGGAAATTCAGCGGCATAGCGTTTGTTTGGCGGCGACAGCAAATCGCCAAGCTGATTGGCATAAAGGGAGTCGGCTTTTTCCAACTTCGTCCGATGAACCGTCAACTCATTGGCCATGTAGCAGACGAACGAGCGGCGCCCGCCTTTGATGTAATCGAGGCGGGCCAAGCCTCCGAAAAAGAGCGTCTGCCCTTCGTTGAGCTGATAAACGCGCGGATGGATTTCCCGCTTCGGCGTAATGATCTTCAAATCGCGCGCATCAACAAAGTGCGCCATTTGGTGATGGTTGATAATCCCTGGCGTATCATACAACGTCGCTCCACTCTCAAGCGGAATTTCGATCATATCGAGTGTCGTCCCCGGGAAATATGACGTGGTAATCACATTCCCTTTGCCGGTCGCCTCTTCAATGATGCGATTGATGAACGTCGACTTGCCGACATTCGTGCAGCCGACGACGTAGACATCGCCGCCCTCACGGTAGCGGTTGATCGCTTCCATCACCTTCGCCATGCCAATTCCTTTCGCTGCGCTGACAAGGCAGACGTCAACCGGACAGAGCCCGAGCTCTTCCGCCATGCGGCGCATCCAGCGCAGCAGCTTCGGGTATTTGACCGACCGCGGCAATAAATCCGCCTTGTTGCCGACAAGCAAAATCGGATTTTCGGCCGCAAACCGCGGCAAGCCAGGAATCCAGCTGCCGTTGAAATCGAAAATGTCGACGATGTTGACGACAAGCGCCTTCGATTCCCCGATGCGGTGCAGCATGTTTAAAAAATCGCTGTCATCAAGCGGCACGTCTTGCACTTCGTTGTAATGTTTCAAGCGGAAGCAGCGCTGGCAAATGATTTCTTCCTCGTCTTTTTCGAGCACGCTTTTCGGCGCATAGCCCGCCTTTTTCGGATCGTCAAACTGAATGGCCGCTCCGCAGCCGATGCAACGCAGTTGTGGCTCCACGATCATTCCTCCCAGTAAATCATCCCTTTTTTGCGCATCACCTTTAAAATTCTCCGCTCCATTTTTCGATTGAAACGCGTCCATAATCCGTCCGTCTGGGCGACCGGGACGACTAAAATCGTGTTTAGTCCGAGCCGGTTGCCCCCAAGCACATCCGTCAGCAACTGATCGCCGATGACGACGACTTCCTCTTTCTTAAGCTCCATCATCTTTAATGCCTGCAAAAACGCGCGTGTCAGCGGTTTGCGCGCTTCAAAGATGAACGGGATGCCAAGCGGCTCCGCAAACGACTGCACGCGTTGTTGATTATTATTCGATACGATGACGACCTTAATGCCCGCCTGCTTCATCGCATCAAACCATGCGGCCAGCTCCGGGGTGGCGCTCGGCCGATCCCATTCAACAAGCGTATTGTCCAAATCAGTGATGATCCCTTTGACCCCTTTTTGTTTCAGCTCATCCGGAGTAATGTCGATCACACGCTTGGCAAACTGGCTTGGCAAAAAGTAGTGAAGCATGCCGGACACCCGCCTTTCCATTTGCTTTTCCCATCATAGCGAATTTTAACGTTTGTTTCAAAACAAAGTTTACCGATGATAAATAGAAAAAACTTTCGACAAATTTCGCGACTGTCCATCTTGTGGATAACTGTTGCCCACATTATACACAAGCTAGTCATCACACTTCCTGCGTTTTATAAACATGTTTTCCACATGTTATCCACCACCTTCTGTGGATAACAGAACGGTTGTTCTCTCTCCCAAGTCATGGTACATTGTAAGTAACCTACCATTATATGTATGACAGGCTTGTCCTATTCCATCCAAAAAAGGAGGACACCCCCGATGAAACATTTGTCCGACGAGTTGTTGATCGAGTCGTACTTCAAGGCGAAAGAGCTCAATCTCAGCCCGGAATTCATTGAGTTGATTGAAAAAGAAATCCAGCGCCGTTCATTGACTCACAAAATTAAGCTGTCCTCATAAGAGAAGGCCTTCGGGCTTTTTTTTGTTTCCGACAGCCTTAGTGCTCGTGCGCCTCGCACCAATAGCCGAGCCGCTCGCCGACTTTGATCGGCATGGGCGCAGCAATGCGCGGGTCAGGGGCGAAACTTCCGCGTTCAAACAGCAAGACGACCGTTGAACCGAACGAAAAATACGCCATTTCCTCTCCTTTGACAAGCTGCTCACTCTCATGGGTCAATTCAATGCTGTTGACGAACATGGCGCCGATTTTCACGATCGCCAAGCGCTTGCCGCCGGCTGTGACCTCGGTGATGAGGCGGTAATTTTTCTCGAGCGGCCGACGCCCATATTTTAAGCTAAGACGATTGACCGGATACGACTTGCGGCCGAGCGCCCACTGCTTTTCGATCACTCCAGATATTGGGCTGTGGATGCGGTGATAATGGCTCGGGCTTAAATACAGAATAAAAAAGAACCCGTTCACATACGGTTGTGCCGCTTCAACGCTGCCGAGCATTTCCGCAATGGAATACGGCTTTCCCTTGACGATCATTTCACAGTTTTCTCGAATCGTGCCCATGTCTTCAATGACAGCGTCGACCGGGCTGACGACCGTATGCTCATCAGCGTCGACCGGCCTCACCCCGGCCTTCAGCCGGCGGATGAACAGTTGCTGCAACGTCTTATAATTTTTTAGGCTTTTTTCCATTTCGTCTTGGTTAATATGATAAATTTTTGCATACGATGATATCAATAGACCGCTGAGGCGCGATTTGGCAAACGAAGCGAGCAGCTTTGAAGAAAGCGAGTGATTGGTCAGCTCGATGAACAAACGATAAAGCCATTTTCGCAAGCACGTTCCCTCCAGTAGCGCAACATCGCCATTCGTTACTACCTTCCATATTACCGCCAAAATGAGTATAATGGTAGTAGAATTTTCTTTTGGCGTTTTCTGTTGGAAAAGGAGTGGAGAAACTTGTTCTTATCGGATTATTTAGACTATACCTTAAAAAAGCTGAAAGCCAATGCAGCAAACATTTTGACGATGACCAACTTGTCGCTTGGCGGCTTTTCCGTCCTGGCTACGCTGAAAGGGCAGCTTCATATGAGCGTGCTGCTCGTTTTTTTAGCAGCGTTTGTCGATCGCTTTGACGGCGCTGTGGCGCGCAAGATGAACATTGAATCCGAACTTGGCAAGCAGCTCGATTCGATGAGCGACATCGTCTCCTTCGGCGTCGCTCCCGCCTTGCTGATGTATCAGGGGTTGTTCTATGAATTCGGCGCGCCGGGGGCAGTGTTCACCATCTTGTATATCGCCTGCGGCGCCTTCCGCCTCGCACGCTTCAACATCACAGAAAACAACGGCTACTTCGCGGGGCTGCCGATCACCGCCGCCGGGGTGCTGATGACGCTCGGTTATTTAGCCATCCCGTACTTTCCGCCACAATCGTTTATGTTTTTAGCGCTCATTTTATCGTTTTTAATGGTCGGCACGTTTAAACTGAAAAAAATATGATGATCACCGGAGCTGCCCTTTCCGTCAGCCTAATGGAGCGGGCGGCTTTTTCCCTTTCATGTCACACCTTTTTCCCTTTTCAACCTCCTTTATTCAGTATATGATAAATATGGTTTCTTTATCAAAACGCCTCATGGCGTAGATCGTTCGTATGGAAAAAGCGGGGGGATTCATTTGGACAAAACATCGATCATCGGCATCATCCTTGGCGTCATTGCCGTCGGGTTGGGCATGTACTTTAAGGGCGTTTCGCCTGCTGTATTGATCAATCCGGCCGCCATCCTCATCATTCTCGTCGGCACGGCGGCAGCGGTCATTATCGCGTTTCCAATGAAGGAAATAAAAAAAGTGCCAAAATTGTTCAAAATCATTTTTACTGAACCGCCCACACCGTCGATCGACGAGCTCATTCCACTGTTCGTTGACTGGGCCAACATCGCCCGCCGCGAAGGGCTGCTGGCGCTCGAGGCGAAATTGGACGACATTGACGACCCGTTTTTGCGCAACGGACTCAGCATGGCCATCGATGGGCAAACGCAAGAGTTCATCCGCGATGTCATGACAGAGGAAATCGTTGCCATGGAAGAGCGCCACGAAGCGAATGCCGCGATTTTTTCCCAAGCAGGCACGTACGCGCCGACGCTCGGGGTGCTTGGGGCCGTCATCGGCCTGATTGCCGCCCTTGGCAATATGGAAAACATCGCCGAGCTCGGCAAGGCGATCAGCGCCGCTTTTGTCGCCACGATGCTCGGCATTTTCACCGGCTATGTGCTTTGGCATCCGTTTGCCAACAAACTGCGGCGGAAATCGAAGGAAGAGGCGCGCGTGCGCTACATCATGATTGAAGGGGTGCTGTCCATTTTGGAAGGACAAGCCCCGCGCATGATCGAACAAAAACTCGCCTCATACTTGCCGGAAAGCGAGCGGCAGCAGGCGCTGACACAAGGGGAAACGGCCAATGGCTAAGAAAAAAAAGAACAAGCATGACGACCATATGAGCGAGGCATGGCTGATTCCGTACGCGGATTTATTGACGCTATTGCTCGCCCTATTCATCGTCTTGTTTGCGAGCAGCCAAATCGACCAAAAGAAGTTTCAAGAAATTGCGCGCGCCTTTAGCACCGCCTTTGCCGGTGGAACAGGTGTTCTTGACTTTCAAAGCCCGATCGAGCCGATCACTCCACCGGCCCAAGACGAAGAAGGACGGCATCAAGCAAAGCAGCCTTCCCCAGCCGTAAACGGAAAGGAAAAAGAAGAATTAGGGCAAATCAAAGCGAAAATCGACAGCTACATCCACGACAACAAGCTGACGGGAAAACTGCAGACTTCCTTGACGGACGAAGGGCTCGCGATTACCATTTTGGATGATATTTTATTCGACTCCGGCAGCGCCGAAGTGCGCATGAAAGACCGGCGTCTTGCGGCGGAAATCTCCGCTTTGCTCGTCATGAACCCGCCGCGCAACATCATGATCAGCGGCCATACGGACAACGTGCCGATCCATAACGAGAAATTTGCTTCCAACTGGGAGCTGAGCGTCATGCGCGCCGTCAATTTCATGAAAGTGCTGCTTGAAAACAAGCAACTCGACCCGCGCTATTTCAGCGCTAAAGGGTATGGCGAATACAAGCCGATCGCCTCCAACGCCACCGCTGCCGGGCGGATGAAAAACCGGCGCGTCGAAATTTTAATTTTGCCGCGCACCGACGTCAATGATTCGTCCACATCCACTCAGTGACCGCCGCGCCTTCAGCGGGCGGTTTTCTTTAGCCGTCGCTTTGCCAAAACTCTCTTCCCCATGTCCAGACAGAAAAACCGGCGGTTCGCCGGTTTTTCCTCCTTCGTCCGCAAAGACCTTTATTCGAAAAAATCAAAGCTTGATCGTCCATTTAATGACTCCAGCTTTGGCAAGAGCCTCAACCAAAATGACAACGACCGGCCCGACGAACAACCCGATAAAGCCAAGCAGCTGAAACCCCAGATAGACACTGACGAGCGCGGCGAGCGGGGAAATGCCCAAATTGGTGGAAAACACTTTCGGCTCGATGATCCGGCGCACGACGGTGATGACGACAAACAGCACGATGAGCCCGATGCCAAGCGTATTGTTGCCGTTCGCCATGCTGATGAGCCCCCACGGAACAAGCACGGAACCCGTTCCTAAAATCGGCAAAATATCAACGACGACGATGACCAGCGCCATCAACGCCGCATAGTCGACCCCCAACACGAAAAGGCCAGACAGCGCGAGGAAAAACGTAATTAAACTAAGCAAAAACTGCGCTTTTAAAAAGCCGATCCCCGCTTTGCTCAGCTGGGCGACGACCATCCCAAGCCGCTGTTCGGTCCGTTCGGACAAATAGCGGCGCATGCCTTGCTTCAGCTGCGGCAAATCGAGGCAAATGAGAAACAGTGCGATCAAATACACTAAAAAATGAATCAAAAACGCCGGAATGGCGGCAATATAATGGACGAGCGACTGCGTCAAGTTGGTCGCAAACGACAAAAGCATTTGCTCGACGGTATTGACGCCGCGTTCAAGCGAATCGATGATTTCCTGCGGAATGGAGCTGGAATACGACTGCCACGTTTGAATGAGGCGGTCGAGCACTTTCGTCGCTTCGTTTAGCACATAAGGCAGTTTTTGCGAGAGCGCCATCACTTGTTGCACAAAAATCACGACTAGAAAGTAAAGGGAAAGCCCAAGAATGATGATGAACAATGAAAAAATCACCGTGACGGCGTGCGCGCGCTTCAGCTTATAGTTTTCTTGCAATCGGCGGATGGACGGCTCGAGCAAAAGCGCGGTCGCAAGTGCGAAAAGAAGAGGCACGCTGTATGGCACAAGCCATAGCCCCACAGCGAATAGCAACGCAATGATCATCCAACGTTTCACGTTCGTCCCTCATTTTCCCTCAAAATTTAGCCAAAAGATGGTTCATGTATAAATATAGCCGACAGCATGCGGACGGGCAACTATTTCATGCGCTCGTTTTCATCTGCAGCGCGGCGTCGTCGTTGCCAAACGATGTAAATCGCCGCCACCGCCACCGCCGCTGCAATAGCCGGTCGGACGTATGGCGCCGCCATCTCGTCAATTTGCCGCCATCGTTGGCCAAGCTGCTCTCCCAACCAAATAAACAAGATGGACCATGGGATGATGGCCAACACCGTGTAAATCGTAAACGGCAACCACTTCATCCGCGCAATGCCGGCGGGGATCGAAATCGCATGGCGGACAACGGGGATAAACCGGGCGCTGAAAATGACGCCGGGGCCAAATTTCGCAAACCAGCGTTCCGCCACATCCAAATGTTTTTTCTGGATCAATACATATTTCCCATACTGATCTAGAAACGGCCGTCCGCCATAGTAGCCCATCCAATACAAAAACAACTGCGCCACCGTGCCGCCTATTGTCCCAGCTGCCACGGCCCCAGCAAATGAGACATCCCCCCGCGCTACCAAATAACCGGCATAAGCCAACACGATCTCGCTGGGGATCACTTCCACCATCAAGGCGAGAGCGATGCCGACATAGCCTAAACTGGTCAAAAAGGAAAACATCGATTGAATGACTTCGTGCACCGTTTTTCCTCCTTGTCTTTCGCTTCCTTGTCCATTTTTTCATTATACTATACGTTCCTTGCCAACAAAACGGGAAAAGCGGCTGATCATTCAGCCGCTTTCACGAGTGTCGATGATCATCTATATAGATGCAATTTAAAGCTTTAACATTTTTCGTCTTTGCCGGTCATTGCATCCGACTGTCGAGTGACCGAACAGCGCCGCTTCCAGACCCATGAATGGGTCTGTGAAGCGGCGTTGTTCGGTCTTCCGTCACGCTAAGGCGTGACGGAGGCAAGCCACACGCTTGCCGACTACGGCAGAAAAGCTAGGAATAGGACGATGTCAACTGGTTTTTAATGGTTAATCAACACATCTGAGCCACTTTTTTCTTAGGCGCTTTGCTGCTGCAACTCAGCGATGTATTGTTTTCCTTGTTCTTCGTTATATTGCCCTTCCCATTTCGACATCACAACCGCCGCCAGCGAGTTGCCGATGACGTTGACCACTGTGCGCGCCATGTCCAAAAGACGGTCGATGCCGGCGATAAACGCCAATCCTTCAACTGGAATGCCAACTGTGCCAAGCGTTGCCAATAAGACGACAAACGATACGCCTGGGACACCGGCAATCCCTTTGGACGTCACCATTAAAACGAGCACAAGCGAGATTTGCTGTGAAATCGGCATGTCGATGCCGTACAGTTGAGCGATAAAGACAGCCGCCAGCGCCTGATACAGCGTCGACCCATCCAAGTTGAACGAATAGCCGGTCGGAACGACAAAGGATGTTACAGCCTTCGAACAACCGAATTTCTCCATTTTTTCCATAACCTTAGGCAACACGGTTTCCGAGCTCGACGTGCTATAGGCAAGCACTAATTCATCCTTTAAGATTTTTATAATATGGAAAATATTTGTATTTACCAATTTGGCCACAGCGCCAAGCACCACCAACACGAAGAATGCCATGACCGCATAAACGAGCACAACAAGTTTGCTGAGCGGAAGGAGCGAAGCGACGCCGAATTTCGACACCGTCACGCCGATTAGGGCGAAAACGCCAAACGGCGCAAACTTCATCACTTGGTTCGTCACATAAAACATCGCTTCCGCCGTGCCTTGGAAAAAGCGAAGCACCGGTTTCCCTTTTTCACCGATCGCGGCTACGCCCAACCCGAACATCACCGAGAAGAAGATGATCGGCAGCATATTCCCGGTCGACAGCGCTTCAAACACGTTTTTCGGCACGATGTTGACAAATGTTTCAACCATCGAATGGTGCTGCACTTCGTTCGTCGTATCGACATACGACTGGATATCCGTTTTCTCAAGCGACTTCATATTGACGCCGACGCCTGGTTGGAAAATGTTCGCTGCCAAGAGGCCGACGATAATGGCAATCGTCGTAATGATCTCAAAATAAAGGATCGTTTTGCCGCCCAACTTTCCGAGCTTTTTCACATCACCGACGTTGGCAACGCCGACAATCAAGCTCGAGACGACGATCGGGATGACGATCATCTTAATTAAACGGAGAAAAACATCTCCGATCGGCTGCAAATACGTCGCTACTTTAGGGCTTCCGTAAAAAATGGCCCCAACCATAATCCCGAGAATAAGGCCGATGAAAATTTGCCATGCCAAGCCGATCTTGCGCATGATGCTTTTTCGCCTCCTTTAGACAAATTTAGACAAAAGACGACAAAATTATTTTACTTTTAAAAATAAAATCTGTCAATATTTTTGATTGAAATCGCTTCATCAAAGGATATAAATGAAAGAATTCAGTTTTTTAAAATAATTTCTATTCTTCCACTACTGAAAAAGCGGGTCGCTGCACCAGCAACCCGCTTTTGTTATGACCGCCGTTTTTCTTTTTCCTGCCGATAAAATTCGTGAAACATTTTCATTAATGCCCGTTTTTCAATGCGCGAGACATAGCTTCTCGAGATGCCGAGCTCTTTGGCGATTTCACGCTGTGTTTTTTCCCGTTGCCGACCGAGGCCAAAGCGATTGATGATCACCTCTTTTTCCCGCTCATCAAGCACGCTGATATATTGCTTGACTTGTTCGAGCTCCATGTTCAAGTGGATTTCATCGGCGATGTCTTCGCCTTCGGCTTTTAAAATATCAAGCAGGCTGATTTCGTTTCCTTCTTTGTCCTGGCCGATTGGCTCATGCAACGAGACGTCTTTGCGCGTTTTTTTTAATGAACGCAGGTGCATCAGGATTTCGTTCTCGATACATCGAGCCGCATACGTCGCCAGCTTCGTTCCTTTGCCCGGCGAATAGCTTTCAATCGCCTTGATCAAGCCGATTGTGCCAATGGAGATTAAATCCTCGACCTCTTCTCCCGTATTTTCAAACTTTTTCACAATGTGGGCAACAAGGCGCAAGTTGTGTTCGATGAGCCGGTTGCGGGCTTGCTCGTCGCCTTTTGCCATCAGCGCCAAATACTTTTCCTCTTCTTGAGCGCTTAACGGCTGGGGAAACGCATTGTTTTTAATATACGAGACAAGAAACGTCAGCTCTTTCAACAGAAACGTAAACGCCGTGAAAATGCCGGACATGCTCTCACCCCCGCCTGCTGTCATCGGCGGAAACCGCCTATCGTTATGTATATGCAGGGGCGATGTTGTCCGTGTCTTGACGACAAAAATAGACCGGCCCGAAATGAGCCGGCAATGACCTGACCAATCAAAAACGATTGTCACCAACGTTCTGCTGATGCGGTCCGCCTGCTTATCCCCCTCCCGATGCAGAAGAACCGCCGTTACGCTTTGGCCTCAACGCTGACTTCCGCGGCGACAACAAGCGCAATCGACGCGGTAATGATGATCGACATGACAATGGCGAACATCCCCGTTCCCTCCTTGACCTTCTCTTCTAGATGTTATTTTATCAAAGAAGACAAGGAACGCTTTCGCCTTATTTTGAACAATTCGTGAAATTCGACCGTCAACAACAGCACACGGAGCACCCATCGCATCCCTTTAGACTGAGTCAAGTGGAGTCTCCCCTTTGCTTCATCCACGTCACAAGCCATACGAGTACAATGGACATAAATCTTCTCCCCTTTCATCCTTCATTGCTGGAAATGTTTAAAACAATCGTTGATGGAAAAAGCATTTGCGGTCAACAAGCTCCTCCTCGGCTGCACGGGCGAACCGCTCCTCTTCGATGTTCCGCTGCCGCGGCTTTCTCCGCTCAATCGTGATCGTGATAAAAAACAAATGGATCGTCATGCCTCCCCACCTCCTTTCCATGCAAAAAAACCGCAGAAGGAAAGCGCTTCTGCGGCTCAGTGTGCAAAAAGGCCGCAGAAAGCGAGACTACTCCCCTTCTGCGGCCTGATCGCTGTTTTTCGTCATCGGTGCACGTTCATTCCCGGTCGGCGGAAGGTCGAATAGCCGTTTGATAGAATGGATGCATTACTGTTGTCCACATCATCATTGTCATTGTCTTCGACCTCCCTTTGGAAATGATGCTACGTAGGCAATTATATCCAAAATTATTTCCATTGTAAACCGTTTTTTTGCAAAATAGGCAAAAAGCTTGCTTTCCCTTGAACGCCAGCATGGTGGCTAAACAAAAACCCGCCTTTCGGCCAAAAGGCAGGTTTACGGTTCGAACCGCTTTTCTTCTTCCTCAAGACGGCGGGCATAGCGGGCGGCTTGGCGCAAACAGGAAAGCGACGCGGTAAAACAGACGGCGACTGCCAATAGGGCGAACGGCTTTTTCGCTGTCTCAACCGCTCCTGGGATGATCGTTCCGAAATAGAGAAACGCTCCAAACGCGAACAAGACGAGGCTGTATGTTTTAAAGTCGCCCGCCTTGGCCCGCAGCTCGTTTCGTTGCTGCTCGTTCAAGCCCGATCCCTCCTCTCCCCTTTCACTGTATCATACATGGACGGAAGGGGGGAGCGGCAATTTCAGCCAAGCGCTTGCGCCAAATCGTCAAGCAGATCGTTGACATCTTCAAGCCCGACCGACAAACGGATCAGGCCGTCGGTAATGCCGAGCTGTTCGCGCCGTTCCTTCGGGATGGAGGCGTGCGTCATTTTCCCTGGCAACGAAATTAAACTTTCGACCGCCCCTAAGCTTTCGGCAAGCGTAAAGTAGCGCACGCGCGACAGCACGTTCTCGGCGCGCTCCAAGCTGCCGACATCAAACGAAATCATGCCGCCAAATCCGCGCATTTGCTTTTTCGCCAACTCGTGGTTCGGATGATCCGGAAGCCCGGGGTAATAGACGCGCTTGACCGCCTTGTGTTCAGCCAAAAAAACAGCGATTTGGCGCGCATTTTCTTCATGTTCCTCCATCCGCACGGCGAGCGTTTTCATCCCGCGCATCAATAGCCATGAATCTTGCGGCCCGAGCACGCCGCCGGTTGAATTTTGCACGTAATGGAGCCGTTCGGCAAGCTCCGGCGTGCGGACAACCGCCAACCCAGCGACGACGTCGCTATGGCCGCCTAAATATTTCGTCGCGCTATGGATGACGATATCGGCGCCAAGCTCAAGCGGCGTCTGAAAGTACGGAGTGGAAAACGTGTTATCGACGATCAATAGCAGCCCATGCGCACGGGCAATGGCGGCGGCGGCTTGCAAGTCAGTGATTTTCAACAGCGGGTTCGTCGGCGTTTCGATATAGATGGCTTTCGTATTCGGCCGGATGTGCGCCTCGATGTTGGCGACATCGCTCGTATCGACGAACGTCGCCTCAAGCCCGAACCGATTCAGCACGTTCGTCATGACGCGATACGTGCCGCCGTAGACATCGTCAGTGAGCACCAGATGGTCGCCGCTTTGAAACAACATCATGACGGCCGTAATGGCCGCCATACCGGAAGCGAACGCAAAGCCGGCTTCGCCGCCCTCGAGATCGGCGATCAGCTTCTCAAGCGCCGCGCGCGTCGGGTTGCCGGTGCGCGAGTATTCAAACCCTTTATGCTTTCCAACTTCTTCTTGCTTATACGTACTCACTTGATAAATCGGGACCGACACCGCTCCCGTATGCGGATCCCCCGGAATGCCGCCATGAATGAGCATTGTTTTCCGCCTCATCGTTACCTCCCACCTTCATAAATGTGTTTGCTTAAATAGCGTTCGCTCCCGTCCGGAAAAATGACGACGATATTCGTCCCTGGCTTTGCCTTCTCTGCTTCCATCAAGGCGGCATGAAACGCGGCGCCAGACGAACTGCCGACCAAAAGCCCCTCCTGTCTTGCGAGTTCGCTGACGCGCCGGAACGCGTCATCGTCCGCGATCGTGTAGATGGCATCAAAATAATCCGGATCCATAAACGGCGGCAAAAACTCCATGCCGATCCCTTCCGTCCGATGCGGACCCGGCTTGCCGCCGCCTAAAATCGAGCCTTCCGGTTCCACGATGACCGTTTTAATGGCCGGGTTTTTTTCTTTTAAAAACGTCGCTGTCCCCATAAACGTGCCGCCGGAGCCGGCGCCGGCGACAAAAATGTCGATCTGTCCGTCCAAATCGTCCCACAGCTCCGGACCGAGCGTCTTGTAATACGTCCTTGGGTTAGCCGGGTTTTGGAACTGCTGGGGGCAATAGGCCCCTGGAATCGTGCGGGCGAGCTCCTCCGCTTTGCGGATGGCCCCTTCCATTCCCTCTTCAGTCGGTGTATGAACGATTTGCGCCCCGAGCGCCTTCATCAGCTGTTGCTTTTCGATGCTGAATTTTTCCGGCACACAAAAAATGATGTTCACGTTTTTGCCGATCGCTGCCAGCGCCAGACCGATGCCGGTGTTGCCGGCCGTCGGCTCGATGATCGTGCCCCCCTCTTTCAGTTTTCCTGATGCAAACGCCTCGCGCAACAGCTCTTGTCCGAGCCGGTCTTTAATGCTTCCGCCAGGGTTGAAGTATTCAAGCTTGGCGAACAGCCGAACGCCTTCCGGGAGGGGGAAGCGCGTAATTTCGACAACCGGCGTATGGCCGATCAACTCATGGATGCTTTTTGCTACGCGCATACAAGTCACTCCGTTTCTTCACGCTCAGTTTAGCAGCAAAACGGCGGTGTTTTGTTGTCTATATATATAAGTTGAAACTTTGTTTTACATCCAGTAGAGCGCCCGCCGCATTCTACCAAACTGACTTGTATGAAGGAAAACAGAATCGAGCAATCGGAAAATCTTTATTACAACTTATATAGATGCAATTTGAAGCATCACCATTTGCAACTTTTACCGAGTATTCGATCGACTGTCGGGCGACCGAACAACGCAGCTTAAAGACCCATATATGGGTCTGTGAAGCAGGCGGTTGTTCGGTCTTCCGTTACGCCTAGGCGTGACGGAAGAAGCCTGCGGCTTGCCTCCGACAGTCGAGAACATAGACAAGCTGCTTTTTCGCTGCATCTTAATCGCGCTTCTGTTTCATAACGGAAAGCATCGACAAGACAAGTTCAGCCGAATGTTTCGCCGCCGTCTCCAAAAACTGTTCAAACGACACGTCCGACTCCTCACCCGCAATATCAGACAACGCCCGGATGATGACAAACGGCGTTCCAAATTGCACGCACACTTGGGCGATCGCCGCCGCTTCCATTTCGACGGCGCACAATTCCGGAAACTGACCGCGCACAAATTCGACTCGCTTTGGATCGTTCATAAACGAATCGCCGGTGGCGATCAAGCCGGTCACTGCCTGCAGGCCATCAAGCCGCGCCGCCGCCTGCTTGGCCGCCTCAACAAGCGCCTCATCCGCCCGGTAGCGGGCCGGCAGGCCAGGCACTTGCCCGTAAGCGTAGCCGAACGCGGTCACATCGACGTCATGATGGACGACTTCCTTGGAAATGACAAGATCTCCGACACGAAGCGAAGGCAAAAATCCGCCAGCTGACCCCGTGTTAATCACGAAGTCAGGGCGAAAGCGGTCAAGCAGAAGCGTCGTTCCCATGGCGGCGTTCACTTTGCCGATCCCGGATTTCAACAACACCGCCTCCACGCCGTCAAGGCGCCCTTTGGAAAATTCGCACCCGGCAATGACCGTTTCCTCGCGCCCTTCCATGCGCGAACGCAAAATCGCCACTTCCTCTTCCATGGCTCCAATAATGGCTGCTTTCATCGTTCTCCCTCTTTCTATGTCGTTTGTTTCACCGCCTCCATCACCCAGACGAACGCGTTTTGCTGCGCAAAGGAGGCGGAAAAGCCATGCTTGGAAAACAGTGATGCCAATACGTCAAGCGTCGTATAATATTCGCGTTCCAAATCGTCGGCCAAATCGTGGAAGCCGCGCGCCCGGGCTTCCTCAATCGCCTGGCGGAACGCCTCTTTGTCGCGAAACGCCGTATCGGCAAACACTATTTTACCACCCGGATGGAGCAATTGACTATATTTGGCCAGCGCTTCGTCTTTTTCCGCATCCGTCAAATGATGAAACGCATACGTGCTGGCGATCGTGTCGATCGGCTCCGGCGGTGTCGGAAATTGCAAAAAATCGCCGTCCAGAATGACCGCTCGCCCGCTGAGCTTTTCCGCTGCTTTTTTCCTCATCGGCGCCGATGGCTCGATCCCGTACACCCGCTTGCCGCGCTCAAGCAACTTTTTCGTCAAGTTTCCTGTGCCGACGCCAAACTCGAGCACAACTTGGCCGGCTTTGTCGGCGACCGTGCTTAAAATGCGGTCATAACCGGCAAACACGTCTCGATATTGCTCATCGTATCCTTCGACCGATCGGTCATACGATTCCGCCCATTGCTCAAACAAGTCAAGAAACTCTCTGCCCATATGGTCACACCCCAAAAAAGTTTATAATTCCTATAAATATAGTATGTTTTTTTCGTATTGCCTGCTCTTACTGTAGCATATGTTTTTCCCTTGTTCAACGATCATGTTTCGTTCGTATTGTTCCCCCTTGTACATCGGTGGATGAGGGCGGGAAAATTTGCTACACTGACAATGGAAAGGAGGAAGAACGATGCCGAACATTTCTCTTGATTTGATCGAGGACAAAATCGAATTTTTTGAAGCGGACGACTTGCGGACGCTCGAGAAAAAAATCAACGAACAAATTGAACATAACAAGGCGCTCTTGCTTTCCGTCCATCATGTATCCCATCAAATGCACGTCATGGAAAACGGAAAGCGGTTCTACAGCGCAGTCGTTCATTTCAAAGCGAAAAAATAACAGGCGCCCTTCGTTTTTGGGCGCCTGTGTATGTTTCCGCCGCTGGTGAACCGCCATTGTTTCACTGATGCCGCCAACGTTTCGAATATCTCCGCTTCCCCTCATCATGCCGCTTATGGCTTTTGTTTCAACTTTTGCACCTTCGTCGGCTTCCAGCCTTCGTTCGTCACCCATTCAATGTACACTTTGTAATGGGCGGCTTGATCTTTCGTCGAAATCGTCGCGACTGCTTTGTTCGGTCCGTTGTTGCCGATGAACCAAACGATCATCTCCTCCGGAGCGATGCCGGTCGCATAGCTGACGGCATCGAGCATTTCCTTCCAGTCGACGGAATCTTTCTTAAACACCGTTTCATGCGGCTCCGATTGCGTCGTACCGATCGGCTGCCATGCCGGATTGACGATTTCTTTTTCAACGTTGGACCCCGGCGGGCCCGGCGTTTCTGTCACACCGGCATTACTCGTTTCATCGGTGGAAGCAGCGTCTTCTTCCTCGGCCGGCGTTTCAGCTTCCGTCGGCGCCGCCGCTTCGCCTGTTTCCACTTCCACCCGCTTCGCATTGGCCGCTTCTGTTTTGGCTTCGCGATCCATCTCCTTCTTGCTCGGTTCGCCGCCAAACAGCAAGTTCCCGCCGACAATCAAAATGAGCAGCACGACAACGGCAATGGCTCCGTTGAGCCAACGGTTGATCCTCCGCCGTTTGGCGCGGGCGGCAAAGCGCGTCTCGATTTGCGCCACCGTCTCCTCTCCCTTCTTTGGATGATGTTCGTGCTGGAAACATGGATTCCCCTTACATTTGGTTCGTCACTTCACTTCATTTTTGGCGCGGTCATAAGCATAAAGCGCCTCGACTGCAGCGGCGAACACATCATTCGTCGAAGCCCGCCCGCTCGGGCAGTCGAGCTCAACGACAGCAAGGGCGTATTTCGGACGGTCGGCTGGAAAATAGCCAGCAAACCATTTATTAATCAATTCAGCGCCGCCGTCCATTTTTCCTGTCTCAGCCGTCCCGGATTTGCCGGCGACCGGATACGGCAGCGAACGGAAGCGGCGGCCGGTGCCATCCTCTTTGGTGACAACGCCGCGCAAAAGCCGTTGCAGCTCTTCGGCCGTCTGCGGCGCGATCGGCGCCATGTCTGAAGCCGGTTGAGGCGGAAACGAAAAGAGGGTCGCACCGTTTTTATACAGCACTTTGTCAACGGCCCGCACCTGAAGCGCTTCGCCGCCGCGGGCGATGGTCGCCATCATGTTGGCGACGCCAAGCGGCGAGACGCGTACATTTTTTTGCCCGATCGCCGTTTGCGCCACCGCAAGCGGCACCCGCTTGTCGCGCGGATCATGCCAAATCGTCCCCTTCTGCTCCTCCGGGAACTGACGGAAATGCTCTTCATGGTACACCGCCCCTTCCCATCCGGCCGTCGGATACAGCCCGAGCTTTCTCGCATACGTTTCAAACGCATCCGGATCGTGCTCGATCAACTGCTTGCCGAGCGTGGCGAACGCATTGTTGCAACTGACGGCAAAGCTGTCCGCTAAATCAAGCATGCCGTAATCATGCTCCTCATCGCGGGTTTTGCCGTCAATTTTTCGGCTGCAGTCAAACGTTGTCTCAAGCGAGGCGAGCCCCTCATCAAGCGCCGCGGCCGCAATGACGGTTTTCAAAATCGAGCCAGGGATTTGCGGCAACACGATTTGGTTTTCCGCCCCGCGGTTTTTGTACGGATCACGCGGGTCCATGTTTGGGCGGCTGACCATGGCGAGCACACTGTTTGTGTCAATATCCAGCAAAACGAGACCGCCTTTTTTCAACCCGTATCGGTCAACGATCTGCTCCATCTCTTGCTGCAAGTCACGGTCAAGCGTCGTTTGCACGGTGACGGGATAAAACGGGTTGCCCGTGTCGCTGTATTTGACATCGAGCCCAAACAGCGGCCGCCCTTCGGCGTCAACGTGATAAAGCAGCTTCGTTTCGCCGTCGGCGAGCAAAAATTCATCAAACGCCTTCTCAAGTCCTTGAATGCCCACTTCGGTCTTTGGCGGCAGCGGCCGTTTTGGATAACGCTTCTTGATGAGCTCCTGATCTGGACGGGTGAAGCCAAGCAAATGCGGGGCGTACACCGTTTCCAGCGGATATTGCTTGTTGACGGCAAATACCCCCGGAATGCGCAAATCGTTAATTTGCTTCATTTGCTGGGCGCTCAAGGCGAGCGGCTCTCCATCCTTCTCTAAGACGAACGGACCGTCCGCCTGCTCAAGTTGGCGGCGAATCTCTTCTTCAGAGACGCCGGCGATGCGGGCGACTTGTTCCATCGGCCATTTCATTGCCGTTAAAAACGGGAATAAGACAAGCGACGGCACGTATCGCTTCGTGAGCGGCGCGCCATTTCGGTCGATGAACGAGCCGCGCCCGTCGTCAATGATCAGTTCTTGTGTTCGCTGGGCGACGCTTTCGGCAATTAAATTATGATTGGCAAACGACTCGGTGTCAATGAGCTGAATTTGCGCGAGCCGCCCGATAAGCAACAACAAGCCAAATTGAATGAGAGCAAGCATGACAAGCGTTCGCTTTTTCCACATAAAGAAAACACCTCATCATCAGTGTTGACGAGGTGTTTCCGTTTGAAACGTCAAACGGCGGCAATTTTCTTCGCTTCGCACACCGCCGCTTGTTCAGGTCGGCCGCCTTTATTTCACAGCCACGATTTTCACAAGCATTTCCCCGCCCGGCGTTTGCACCGTCACCTCATCGCCGACGCGGCGGCCGAGAAGCGATTTGGCAATCGGCGAGTCATTGGAAATTTTTCCTTCAAATGGATCGGCCTCGGCGCTGCCGACGATCGTATACGTTTCTTCCTCGCCGTCCGGCAGTTCAATGAACGTGACCGACTTGCCGAGCGAGACGACGTCCGGGTTTTCTTTGTCTTCTTCAATGATGACGGCGTTGCGGATCATGTTTTCAAGCATTTGGATGCGCGATTCGACAAACGCCTGCTCATCTTTGGCAGCATCGTACTCCGAGTTTTCCGACAAATCCCCGAACCCGCGCGCAATCTTAATGCGCTCCACCACTTCTTTCCGCTTGACCGTTTTTAAGTACTCAAGCTCTTGTTCCAGTTTCTCTTTTCCCTCTTTCGTCATCGGATACTGCTTTTCGTTCGCCATTCATCTCACTCCTCTATATATTCTGCATTATGTAAAACGTACGAACAGCAAAAACGGCTGTTCGTACGCTTACTTGTTATATAATATATTGTTTTGTCTCTGTTATGTTATTACAAAACCGCTTTTTGTTCAAGAACTGTGCGAATTTTTGCCACCATTAAATCGATGGCGACGACGTTCTGTCCGCCTTCCGGAATGATCACATCCGCGTAGCGCTTCGTCGGTTCGACAAACTGGTTGTGCATCGGCCGGACGACGGACAAATATTGCTCGATGACCGAATCGAACGTGCGGCCGCGCTCTTTCATATCGCGGATGAGACGGCGGATGATGCGGATGTCCGGGTCGGTGTCGACATATACTTTAATGTCCATTAAATTGCGGAGTCGCTCATCCTCCAAGACAAGAATGCCCTCCACGATGATGACATCCTTCGGCTCCACGCGAATGACGTCGCTTGAGCGAGTGTGCAGCGTATAATCGTACACCGGCTTGTCAATCGGCTCATAGCGAAGCAACTTATGAATATGCTCAATCAACAAATCGTTGTCAAACGCCAGCGGATGGTCATAGTTCGTCTTCAGCCGCTCTTCAAACGAAAGATGGCTTTGGTCTTTATAGTAAAAGTCTTGCTCCAAAACAAGGATCGAGCGGTCGCCGAAATGGTCGTAAATCGCGCGGGCGACGCTCGTCTTCCCCGAGCCGGAGCCGCCGGCGACGCCGATGACAACGGGCTTCTTCCCCATCTTAATTCTCCTTTCTCATCATGTTGTACGGGAAGAGAGGGCGCTTGACCTTAAACTTCACGATTTGCAGCGGATGGCGCGCCGCATCAAGCTCGTTGCCGTCTTCGTCCCAAATTTTCTCAATCACTTGGGTGAAGTTTTCAATTTCCGGACCGAAAAATTCGACTTCATCGCCCGGGCGGAAATGGTTGCGCTGCTGGACGGTGGCGATGCCCGTCTCCGGGTCATAGCCAAGCACCAAACCGGCGAATTCATGCGTCGTTTTCCGGCTGTGCGTCCCGTACATATGGTTCGTATAATCCGGGAAGCCGTCAAAGAACGACGGCGCCGTCTCGCGGTTGGCGCATTTCTCCAGCTCCCGCACCCACTCTTCGCGGATCGTGAAATGGTCTGGGTCAGCGCAGTAGGCATCAATGACTTTCCGGTAGACACTGACAACCGTCGCCACGTAATGGATCGATTTCATCCGCCCTTCAATTTTCAAGCTATCCACACCCAATTCGATCATCACCGGAATGGCGCGGATTAAGTTCAAATCTTTCGCGCTCATCGCAAACGGGGCGTCCCCTTTTTCAAACAACGGAATTTCCCGGCCGTCCGAGAGCTGATACAAATCGTAATCCCAGCGGCACGACTGGCAGCATCCGCCGCGGTTTGAGTCGCGCGCCGTCATATGGTTGCTCAATACACAGCGGCCGGAGTAGGCGGAACACATCGCCCCATGGATGAACGCCTCGATTTCAATATCGACTTTCTCTTTGATCTGCCGGATTTCTTCTGCGCCCACTTCACGAGCGAGCACAACCCGCTCGAGCCCTTCCTCTTTCCAAAATTGGACCGCTTTCCAGTTGGTAAGCGATTGCTGCGTGCTTAAATGCACTTCAAGCTTCGGCGCCACCCGGCGCGCCGTTTCGATGATGAGCGGGTCGGCGACGATGATGCCGCAAACACCGGCATCTTCAAGCGCCCGCAAATAGTCATCAAGGCCAGGGATGTTTTCGTTATGGGCGTAAATATTGGCCGTTACGTATACTTTGGCTCCGTATCGATTGGCAAATTCGACCCCTTCGCGAATTTCCTCGATCGTAAAGTTGTCGGCGTTGGCGCGCAAGCTGTACTCTTGGCCTCCGATAAAGACGGCGTCTGCGCCGTAATGGACGGCGATTTTCAGTTTTTCCAAGTTGCCGGCCGGGGCGAGCAGCTCTGGCTTTTTCACAATGACGCGCTTGCCGTCAATGATTTCAGAGATGCGATCATTTTTTAAAAGCATGCTGCTTCCCTCCTTTTCTCAATAAATGGTCTCTTTGAAGAAAAATCCGGTGTCGATGCGGCGATGCGGCGGCTGAAGCGCTTCAACGGCCGCAAGCAGCTCCTCTTTTTCCCGTTCGTACCGCTCGCGGTCATCGGCGCATAAATCGATGGCGCGGCGGTACAGCTTCGTCACGTCGGTAATGTAGCGCGGCTCGTGCAAAATCCCGTCAATTTTAAAGCTGTCGATGCCGGCCTCGACCATGTCGCCGAGCTCATCGATCATGCAAACATCGTTCGGGCTCATAATATGCGTGCCGTTTTCGTCTTCAAAAATCGGATATTTGTTGTCGCGCTCTTTGTCGTAAAGAAACATCCCTTTTTCGTACTTCTTCCGTTCAACTTCCATCACTTTCCCTTGATATTCAAAATAGCTGCCGATCAGCGAGCGCTTCGATTGGTACATGCACATCGCGCCGTGCACTTGCACCTCGATTTCCACTTCGGCATGGGCTTTGATTTCCAAAATGGCGTCCATGTTCAACTCGCGGGCCAAGACGGCGCGCTTCGCCCCTTTCCGGCCCCAATAGTTGCACGCATACCAGTTCGTCGCTGTCGTCTCCGTGCTCCAGTGGAGCTTCATGTGCGGCGCCGTTTCTCGGACAGTCAAGAGCACCGCGGGATCGCCGAAGACGATGGCATCGGCGCCGACATCAGCCAAAAACGCGACGTAGTCGCCAAGCTCGTCCACTTTATCGTTATGGAAAATGGCGTTCATCGCCACATACACGTTCATGCCGCGCCGGTGGGCGGCTTTGACGGCGGCAGCGACATCATGGCGGGAAAATTCGCCGGCAAGCCGCAAACCGTAGCGCTGCTCGCCAATGATGACCGCGTCCGCTCCGGCTTCAGCCAGCTCGTCGATATGGGCAACGCTCGTCGGCGTCACGAGCAATTCGGGTTTTTTCACTGTTCTTCACCTCGTTTTTTCGATATGGCGAGCCCATCGCCGACCGGAATGATGACCGTATCATAACCGCTTCGACTCATGAGCCACTCATTGTAGCGGCGAATTTTTCGGGCGATGTTCCAAAGCCGTCGATTGTCCGCCGGCGCTTCGGCGGCGACGAGCCCCTTAAACAAGACGTTGTCGCTGATGATGAGGCCCCCTGCAGCCACAAACGGCTCATAGAGCGTAAAAAAGCGCTCATATTGCCCTTTGGCGGCATCAATAAACAGCACATCAAACGGCGCGGCGGCCGCCACATTGGCCTCGACCGCGAGCGCATCGCCCAACACCGCCTCGATTTGCCGCTTGGTGTTCGTCTTTTCGATGTAAAAACGGGCGCGCTCATACCGCTCCCGGTCTTTTTCGATCGTCACAATGCGCGCATCCGGCAGCGCCTTTGCCATCCGGATCGCCGAATAGCCGATCGCCGTGCCGATTTCCAAAATGCGGCGCGGCCTGATCAGCTTCAAGATGAATAACAGCACTTCGACGCTCACCGGATCCATGATCGGTATGCGATGCCGATAGGCGTACTGCTCCATCTCCTCAATGTCCTCATCCGGCGCCGGACGCAGCTTTTGCAAGTACGAAACAATGTCATGGGAAAGCAAGAGGAATTCCTCCCTGCCGTCAGCAAACTGAAAAGCGCTCGCCAAAGTTGAACTATATAGATGCAACGAAGAAGTTTAATATATCCTTGACGGAAAAGCGGTTTGCCCCTTTTCGACTGTCGGAGGCAAGCCACAGGCTTGCCTCCGTCACGCCTTGGCGTGACGGAAGACCGAACAACCGGCCTGCTTCACAGACCCATATATGGGTCTTTAAGCGGCGTTGTTCGGTCGCCCGACAGTCGATCAAATACTCGGGAAAAACTACAAATGGTAAAGCTTCCAATTGCATCTATATACAACCCGGCATTTGCGCTTTGTCGTCATGAAAAATAAGAGCCGCAAAGGACTCTTATCGTTGGTCTGTTCAACTATACTACCATAAAACAACGGAAAAGCGAAGCCGTTTCACCCCACCGGCCATTACCTTCCGTTTTGACCTATTGTTTTCCAATATGCTTCGCCTTTTCCCGGTTATGCTCGGCCAACGTTTTCGTAAAAATGACCTCGCCGCCCGGTGTCGCCAAAAAGTATAAATAGTCGGTCGCCGCCGGTTCAAGCGCCGCTTCGATCGACATTACGCCGGCGTTGGCGATCGGCCCCGGCGGCAGCCCTTTATGCATGTACGTGTTGTACGGCGAATTGACCTGCAAATCTTTATACAACACACGCTCTTTATGTTCGCCAAGGGCGTACAAAACGGTCGGGTCGGTTTGAAGCGGCATGCCGCGGTGCAGCCGATTGTAAAACACGCTGGCGATTTTTTCGCGGTCAGCTTTTTCCGTCGCCTCTTCCTCAATGAGCGACGACATCGTCAACAGCTGATGCGGCGACATGTTCTTTTCTTTCATCGCTGCCTTATATGTGTCAAGCACAGCTGCCGTTTTCGCCACCATCGCCTCAATGATCTCTGAGAGCGGCGGCTTTTCGTCAGCAAACACATACGTCGCCGGGAACAAGTAGCCTTCCAGCGGATAGCGGATGCCTTTGTGAAAAATATCATCAGTCAACAAATCCGGGTGCATTTTCATCAGCCGTTCGATATACGCGCGATCGTTAAGCAATTTCATAATTTGTTCTTGTTTGTACCCTGTTTTCGCGGCAATGAGGTCAGCGATTTGCACCAATTGCGACCCTTCCGGAACGGTCAGCTTCAATCCGATTTTTAGCGATTTCCCCGTTTTTAACAGCTCGATGATGCGCGCCATTGGCATCGCCCGCGTCAACTCATACTCCCCAGCCTGGAAGCCGGATTCATTTTTCCAGCGGACATATAAGCGAAACACGGCCGCGCTTTTAATGAGCCGCTTTTGTTCGAGCTGCTCGGCAATCGCCGCCGCCGATGAACCGATCGGAATCGAGACATGGACCGGGGTGCGGTCATTCGGGTCGACGGGCTTAAGCGCTGAACGGATGTATAAGAAACTGCTGGCGCCGGCAATGACAAACGCCGCCAGCAGAACAGCACAGACAATCAAGACGATTTTCCGCACAAGCCGCGCCTCTGGCGCCCTAAAATCGTTCTGTTTCATCTTTGTCCTCCTTTCACCCGGCCATATTATACTACAAAGTTCCGCATTTTTCGCCCTTGACGGTCAAAAAATGCAAAGCCAGGGGAGGAAACGCGCCGGTCAATCGAAGCCCTTCGCAACATTTGTCGGACAAACAAGAAGATGTCTGAACCATTGCATGGAACACAACTTATCGTTTCTCAGCGCATAATACGACAATAAGAAAAGGGGCCCCGATCCTTTTGGCCCCCCTCTGCTGTCCGTTATTCGTCGTCTTCCTCTTCCTGTTCAGCACAAAACGTATTCCATACTTCTTCGATCATGTCCCACTCTTCTTCCGTCTCGATTGGGAGCAGTTCGCCTTCTTTGTTCTCATCCCCAGGGATGAAGGCGGAAACGTGCACTTCCGTCTCGCCGTTCTCATCTTCCGCCTCGACGCCGACCGGATAGTAAAACACATACGATTTGCCGAAATCATCTGATTCAAACGTAAACAAAATTTCGCACAGCTGCTCGTTGCCATGTTCGTCGACAACCGTAATATGACGGTCTCCGTGTTCCATGTTTTCTCCTCCAATTTATCGTTTACTGTCCAAATATGACTGCAAAATGACGGCCGCCGCCATTTTGTCGATCACTTTCCGCCGCTTTTTCCGGCTGACGTCGGCAGCGATCAACATCCGTTCGGCGGCCATCGTCGACAGCCGTTCATCCCAAAGCACAACGGGCAAAGAAAACTCCTCGCGCAATTTGGCGGCGAACCGCTCGCTTGCCTCAGCGCGCGGCCCGAGCGTGCCGTTCATGTTTTTCGGCCACCCGACGACAATCGTATCGATGCCGTACTCATCGATGATGGCGCGCAGCCGCTTTAAGCCGTAGTCGCCGCGCTCCGTATCAATGGCGATCGTTTCCAATCCTTGCGCTGTAAGGCCGAGTTCGTCGCTAACGGCAACGCCGAGCGTTTTCGTTCCCAAATCTAATCCTAGCGTCCGCATCAGGTTAATCCTTTCGTTGCCCCTGTAAATAGAATTTCACCAATTCCTCGATTAATTCGTCGCGTTCGATTTTGCGGATGAGCGCACGCGCATCTTTATGGCGCGGAATGTAAGCTGGGTCGCCGGACAACAAGTAGCCGACAATTTGGTTGATCGGATTGTAGCCTTTTTCCTGCAAGGCGCCATACACCGTCAACAACACTTCGCGAACGTTCGTCTCGGCCGGCTCCTCGGAAAAATGAAACTGCATCGTTTGGTC
Organism: Geobacillus sp. PK12; assembly: GCF_004123125.1. NCBI lineage: Bacteria > Bacillati > Bacillota > Bacilli > Caryophanales > Anoxybacillaceae > Geobacillus > Geobacillus sp. PK12. Next base: position 13,427 of record NZ_SDKL01000013.1, on the reverse strand, counting down.
AAACGAGCTCACCGTTTCCACCTCGCTCCTTATTCAGGCACCCCGTCCTTTTACATCCATTGTACACGATCCGCGCCAATTAGGAAACGGATTTCACCCATGTTTCGACATAACCGAGCGCTTCGCCGACCTTGCTTGGGTCCTTGCCGCCAGCTTGCGCCAAATCCGGGCGCCCGCCGCCGCCCCCACCGCAACGCGACGCTACTTCTTTCACCAGCTTGCCGGCATGGAATCCTTTTTTCACCAAATCGTCCGTTACTGCGGCAATCAGTTGCACTTTTCCGCCCTGGGCGGACGCCAACACGATGACCGCCGTGCCGAGCTTTTGTTTCAAATCATCAGCCATGGCCCGCAGTTGGTTCATGTCATTGGCCTGCACTTTTGCCGCCAACACCGGCACGCCGTTTACATCTTTCACTTGACGGGTGAGGTGCTCAGCTTCCATATGGGCGAGGCGGGCAGCAAGCGATTCATTTTCGCGCTCGAGCTCTTTCAGCTCGGCAAACAGTCCGTCAAGACGCGCATTCAATTCTTTCGGGCTTGTTTTCAGTTTTTGCGCCGCCTCTTGCAAAATAGCAAGCTGTTCGCTCATAAAGCGGTATGCCGCTTCCCCGGTCACCGCTTCAATCCGGCGCGTGCCGGCGCCGATGCCGGACTCGGAGACGATTTTAAACAACCCGATGGCTGATGTGTTGGGCACATGGCAGCCGCCGCACAGCTCGAGGCTGTAGTCGCCGACTTTGACGACGCGGACGATGTCGCCGTATTTTTCGCCAAACAGCGCCATCGCGCCCATCGCTTTCGCTTCCTCGAGCGGTTTATAAAAAATGTCAACCGGGAGGCTTTTCGAAATTTGTTCGTTGACGATGGCTTCGATGCGCTCGAGCTCCTCTGGCTTCACTTGCCCAAAATGGGTGAAGTCAAAACGAAGCCGGTCCGGGGCGACAAGCGACCCCGCTTGGTTGACATGGCGGCCGAGCACGTCTTTTAGCGCTTGATGGAGCAAATGGGTCGCCGTATGGTTTTTTACGATGCGCATCCGCTTTGCTTCATCGACGCGCGCCGTATAGCGGGATCCTTTTTTCACCGTTCCGCGTTCGACGATGATCGCATGAAGATGTTGGCCGTTCGGCGCTTTTTGCACATCTTTGACGACTGCTGTTCCTGTTTCGCTTTCAAACACGCCTTGGTCAGCGATTTGTCCGCCGCTTTCGGCGTAAAATGGCGTCACATCGACGATGATTTGCGCCTCTTCGCCGGCTTTCACTTCCTCGACAAGCCGCCCGTCTTTGACGATGGCGATGACCGTCGATGCGGCAACAAGCTCATCGTAGCCGACAAACCGGCTTTCATCTTTAATGTCACCGAGCACTCCGCCTTGGACTTGCATCGAATCGACATCTTGCCGGGCCGCGCGCGCCCGTTCGCGTTGCCGCTCCATCTCGCGCTCAAATCCGGCATGGTCGACCGTCATGCCCGCTTCAGCGGCGTACTCTTCCGTCAGCTCGATCGGAAAGCCGTACGTATCATACAGGCGGAACGCTTCCTCGCCCGGAATGACACGGCTTCCTTGCTCTTTCGCCTTTTCGGTCACCTCCGCCAATATGGCGAGCCCTTCATGGAGCGTTTCATGGAACCGTTCTTCTTCCGTCCGGATGACGCGGGCGATGAAATCGGCTTTTTCTTTCACCTCCGGATAGTAGTCGTGCATAATCTCGCCGACGACCGGGACGAGTTCGTACATAAACGGACGTTCAATGCCGATATGTTTCGCATAGCGCACCGCGCGGCGGAGCAGGCGGCGCAGCACATAACCGCGGCCCTCATTTGACGGCAGCGCCCCGTCGCCGATCGCGAACGTCACGGCGCGAATATGGTCGGCGATCACCTTAAAGGCGACGTCTTTGTCCGGATCTTCGCCATACCGCTCGCCGGCGATCTGCTCGGTCGCGCGGATGATCGGCAGGAACAAGTCGGTTTCAAAGTTCGTCGGCACGTCTTGCAAAATCGAGCACATCCGCTCCAAGCCCATGCCGGTGTCGATGTTTTTCTTCGGCAGCGGCGTGTACGTGCCGTCCGGGTTATGGTTAAACTGCGAAAAGACAAGGTTCCATACTTCTAAATAGCGGTCATTTTCCCCGCCTGGGTACAGCTCCGGATCGTTCGGGTCGTTGCCGAACGCTTCGCCGCGGTCGTAAAAGATTTCCGTGTTCGGACCGCTCGGGCCTTCGCCGATGTCCCAGAAGTTTCCTTCAAGGCGAATGATTCGCTCTTTTGGCAAGCCGATTTCGTTGCGCCAAATGTTGTACGCTTCCTCGTCTTCCGGATGGACAGTAACGGACAACCGTTCCGGATCAAAACCGATCCATTTGTCGCTCGTCAAAAACTCCCATGCCCAATGGATCGCTTCGCGCTTGAAGTAATCGCCGATCGAAAAGTTGCCGAGCATTTCAAAAAACGTATGGTGGCGCGCCGTTTTCCCGACGTTTTCGATGTCGTTGGTGCGGATCGATTTTTGCGCGTTGCAAATGCGCGGGTTTTCCGGAACGATGCGCCCGTCAAAGTATTTTTTCAACGTCGCGACGCCGCTGTTGATCCACAACAGTGACGGGTCGTCGACCGGAATGAGCGATGCGCTCGGCTCAACCGCATGGCCTTTTTCTTGGAAAAACTCTAAAAACATGCGCCGCACTTGGGCGGATGTCAGCTTTTTCATGATGATCCTCCCCTTTCGCCTTTTATATAAAAAAACTCCCATCCCCTGCAGGGACGAGAGTTATGCTCGCGGTACCACCCTGTTTATGGGCAAAAAACGCCCATCACCTCTTTGGCCGTAACGCAGCCTTGCGTCAGGTTTTGCCTGCGCTCCGGATTAGCCTTCTGTTGCCCTTCATCTGGAATTTCTTTCAGCCGCGGAAATTCCTCTCTGTGCGCGAACTCGCGCGTTAAGATGGACTGCAACATACTCGATCCGTCATCGCGTTATGTATTCGCTTTTTTCATTGAAAGATTATAGACAAGCAGAGAGCATTTGTCAATGCGAAGCATAATGCTCTTTCCAATGGGCGATGGCCACTTTCAGCACCGCCGCCGTCGGAACGGCAAGAATGAGGCCGAGCACGCCGGCGAGTTCACCGCCGGCAAAGAGGGCGAGCATAATGGCAAGCGGATGCATATGCACGCTTTTGCCGACGATCAGCGGCGACAAAACGTTCCCTTCTAAAAACTGCAGGGTAAAAATGATGACAAGCACGATCACGACCATTTTCAGCGAGACGGTGGCAGCCAAAATGACCGCTGGAACGGCGCCGATCAGCGGGCCAAAATACGGGATGATGTTCGTCACGCCAATGACAAAGCCGAGCAACAGCGGATAATCCATGCCGGCAAGCCACAAGCCGAGCGCCGCCGCCAGACCGATCGCCGCACAGACGAACAGCTGGCCGCGAATGTAGCCGCCGAGCGATTCATCGACATCCTTCAAAAACGCCATCCCCGGCCCACGCCACCGCTTCGGTGTCATGTACCAAACCGCTTTTTTCAACACATCGATGTCTTTTAACATATAGAAGACGATAAACGGAATGATCAACAGCGTCGCCGCCGAACCGATGAACGATTTGGCGGCATGAATCGCCATCGCGACGGCGGCCGCCGCTGCTTGCTCGATCTCGGCAAACATCCCCTCGATGCGTGTGTGCACCTCAAGCGGCCAATTCGACGTCTCGTCGTGGATGTGGCGCACCCATTGGCGGTATGTATTCATCAAAGACGGCAGCTGTTCATCCAGTTCACGCAACTGGGCGATGAATAGCGGCACGCCGCGGTACAAGCCGTAGCCGACCAAACCGAAAAACAACAAATAAATCAACAAAATGGCAAGGGCGCGCGGCATTCCTTTGCGATGGATGGATTCCACAAGCGGGTAGAGCAAATACGTAATAAACGACGCCAGCAAAAACGGCGTCAACACCGTTGCGATAAAATCGATGACCGGCCACCAAACGTCTTTCATCCGAACGATCAAATAGATGATTGCCGTAATCAGCAGCCATTTTCCGATGCGAAAGAACGACAGCCATTGTTGCTCGCCCATCGCCACACCTCCTACCGTTTAGTGTAGGAGATGCGGCGAGAAATATGCCTTCACCGCTTTTAGCACTATTTGACAGCCACAAGGCGCCGCCCCCGCGCAAAGGCGAGGGCGGCAGCGCCGTCAGCGGATCGCTTGCATCAAGCGGCGGCGCATCCTCCGCATCGTGCGACCGTTCATCCAATCGTTTCGTTGGGCGAGCTGATAAGCGGCGACGCCTAATCCGACTGCTAACAGCGACGTCATCATCCGGTTCATGCGTGTCCCCCCTAAAATTGGATCGTGCGTTCGTGGTCGTCAAACAAGTCGTCAAGGGAACTCAACGTTCCGTCTTCTTCCACTTGATGGGCGTGGATCATCCCTTTCGAGACGGACAGCTCAATAAAGCAATCCCAGCAGTAGTACTGGTTGACGCCGATTTTCCCTAAATTTTTTCGTTTGCAATTCGGGCAAATGAGCATGGACAGCCACTCTCCTTACATCGTTGTTTCCACGGTGACCACGCCTTCTCTGGCGGTGAACGGAGCGAGCTCCATTCGTTTCTTTCCTTCGGTCAAATCGGAAAAAAATCCCTCGCTGATCTCGTATCCGTCAATTTTGCCCAATTGCCCGTCAAAATATACGTCATCCAACAGTCCGATCGTTGTTCCGTCCGCGGCGACAACCATGCTGCCGGCGAGGCCGCGTTCGCCGTAAAGAGAGTGGCCGCTGTCAGGAGAAGGAAACGGCTGGAAGCTATCTGCATCACAGATGATGACTCGGTCGTTTTCGAACGACTGCACGGCTGAAAGCGGCAAATAGCGGCGGCGGCCGAACAAACCGTCCTGTTCCGCGACAAGCCCTTTGACCGCGCCGTGGCTGGTAAACCAAATGTCAGCGATCGTTCCGACCATTTTTCCCGTCGTTTGTTCATAAATGGGAAGGCCCTTGATGTCGGAAAACGTCCGCATCGTTCTCCCACCTTTCCAGCCACCTTTAGCTTGGCTCATCGCCCATAAAGTCATACGGCGTAACGTTTTCCATCCCCATGTTCGCCTCTTCAAACGGCAGTTCGACCTCGACAAACGGAGCCGCCGCCCCCGCCAGCTTCTCAGCGAGCGCCGTCTGGCGCGCTCCGTCGCTTTGTTTTGCGACGCCGAATCGAAACGCTTCCTCTTCCCCGCATAAAACGAGAAACTGCTTGCTTCTTGTCACCGCAGTATACAACAAATTCCGTTTCAACATCCGGTAATAGCTTTTGACGACGGGCAAAATGACGATTGGAAACTCGCTTCCTTGCGCCTTATGAACCGAACAGCAGTACGCATGGGTGATTTGTCCTAAATCTTGCCGTGTGTACGTCACTTCAATGCCATCAAACGAGACGACGAGCAAGTCTTGCTTTTCGATATTTTCTTTGGCGTAAAAAATGGCAACGATTTCGCCGATGTCGCCGTTAAACACATTGTCTTCCGGTTGATTGACGAGCTGCAGCACCTTATCGCCGACGCGGTAGACGACCTCACCGACCGACAGCTCCCGCTTCCCCTCAGCCGGCGGGTTGAACAGCTCTTGAAGCGCTTTGTTCAATTGGTCAATGCCCGCTGGACCACGGTACATCGGGGCGAGCACTTGAATATCTTTGACGGAAAACCCTTTTTTGCGCGCGTTGTCCGCGATTTGCCGCACGACATCGACGACCTGGCCCGCACGGCAGCGGATGAAGGAACGGTCTGCCTTCGGAGCGGTCAAATCGTCCGGCACGACGCCGCGCTTCATCTTATGGGCAAGCTCGATGATCGATGATCCATCCGCCTGGCGATACACCTCGGTCAACCGAGCGAACGGAATGACGCCTGAAGAGAGCAAGTCTTTCAGCACTTGCCCTGGCCCGACGGATGGCAATTGATCCTCATCGCCGACGAAAATGACTTGCATGCCGTTTGGCACGGCTTTTAACAGCTGGTTGGCGAGCCACGTGTCGACCATCGACATCTCATCGATGACAAGCAGCTTGCCGGAAATCGGTTCGTTCTCGTCGCGGCTGAACCCTTCCGCCCCATTCCAGCCGAGCAAGCGGTGGATCGTCGCCGCCGGCAGCCCGGTCGCCTCGCTCATCCGCTTCGCCGCTCGGCCGGTCGGTGCGGCCAGCAGCACCGGAAACGGCTCGCCTTGTTTGTAGTCAGCCGGGTCAAGAGACAGGCCGTTTAGGGCGGCAAACAGCTCGACGATGCCTTTGATGACCGTCGTTTTCCCCGTTCCCGGACCGCCGGTCAAAATAAACAGCGGCGAAGAAAGCGCTTGTTGGATCGCTTCCCTTTGCTGGGGGGCATATTGCATGCCAAGCCGTTCCTCAAGCGCCCCAAGCGCCAGCAAAAACTCCGACTCGGCAAACGCCGACGGCGGCGTCTGCCCGAGCAGCCGCTTAATGTTGGAGACGATCCCTTTCTCGGCGAAGTAAAGGGAAGGGAGATAATAACGCCCTTGCTCGGCGATCAGCTTCCCTTCCTCGCTTAACATCAGAAGCGTTTGGCTGATCGCTCGTCCATCCACCGCACCGCTCAGCCTTCCGTCAAGCAGCTCCCCGATGCGCTCCATCAGCTCTTCCTCGCGCAAATAAACGTGCCCTTCCTGCAAGCACGCCTGTTCAAGAACAAACAACGAGGCGGCGCGCAGCCGGGCCGGATGGCTGCCGGAAATGCCGAGCTGGCGCCCGATTTCATCAGCGCGGCCAAAGCCGATCCCTTCGATATCCTCAACGAGCTGGTACGGGTTCTCGTGGATGATGTCAATCGCTTCTTCGCCATACGCTTGGTAAATTTTCATGGCCAGCTGCGGGCCAAAACCGAGCTGGGCGAGGGCGATCATCGTTTGCTCAAGCCCTTCGTGGGCGCGAAGCGCATCGTACAGCTGCTTCGCCTTTTTTTTCGTCAGCTTCGGCACACGCTCTAGCGCCTTGGGGTCGCGCAAAATCGCGGCGATCGCGTTTTCGCCGAGCGTCTCGACAATCGCCGCAGCCGTTTTTTTGCCGATTCCTTTAAACAAACCGCTCGATAAATAATGAATGACTCCTTCTTTCGTGTTCGGAAGCTGTTTGCGGAACTGACTAGCCGCATATTGGCGGCCAAAACGCGGATGTTGGCGGAATTGTCCGTAAAAGATGTAGACGTCCCCTTCGTTTAAACGCGGAAAATAGCCGGTGACGACGACTTCCTCCTCAACGGGCGCTTCATTCGTTTCCTCAACACGCACGCGGACGACCGTGTACAATGTTTCCTCGTTATGAAAAATGACCGCCAAGCACAATCCTTTAATGAACGTGCGTCCGTCAAGGGCGAGGATTTGTTGCTCTTGCAACAGCCATCCCCCTGCCTTTTTACGGCGCAAGCCGCTTTTCCATCAGTTTCTTTCCGTATCCGGCAAGCACGTGATCGGGCTTGGCTTCCAAGGCAGCGGCAAACATATGGCGGGCGGCATCGAGCTCATCTTTGTACGCATAAATGACGCCTAAATTGTAGTACGCATCAGCGTGGCGCGGATCGAGTTCCAACGTTTTTTCGAAATAACGCTTCGCCTCATCGACATAATCGAGCGTGGCGAGGCAAAGGCCAAGCTGAAACAGCGCTTCGGCATCCGTCTCGTTCAGCTCAGCCGCGCGCTGCAAATACGGCAGCGCCAGCCGCGGCATCTCGAGCCGCCATAAGGACATGCCGAGCATAAAATGCGTATCGGCATCGTCAAGACCAAGCCCAAGCGCGCGCTCAAACATATCTTTCGCTTTCGCGAACTGCTCACGCTTATAATGCACTGTACCCATGCCGTAATACGCGGCCGCCGCCTTCTTGTCAATTTTCAGCGCCTGTCGGAAACAGTCAAGCGCCTTCTCTTCTTCACCGGCAGCAACGAGAACCGTGCCGATGTTAATGTACCCGGCCGGATCGTCCGGATGCTGTTCGACCGCAGCGGAAAAACAGCGGATGGCTTCCTCATACTTCCCCTCGCGCATATACGCCAAGCCTTGTTCGTTGAAATTGGCCATCGCCCATCCCCCCTGATTCAACGTGATTTTCAAGCAACGGCCCCCAGCCTAATAGCCTGATTGAAGATCGTGCGCACCGGCACATCCGTCAACCAACATACCAAAGCTTTTCGCCGTTGCGGAACACTTCATCGATCGTGCCGCCGCCGAGGCATTCCTCGCCGTTGTAAAAAACAACCGCCTGCCCCGGCGTCACCGCCCGCGCCGGCGCATCAAACACGACTTCCGCCCCGCCGTCCGCAAGCGGGTGGACCGTCACGCCGACATCAGGCTGACGATAGCGAAATTTCGCCGTGCAACGGAACGGCGCTTCCGGCTTGCGGTCAGACACCCAGTTGACATCGACCGCCTTTAGCGAGGTGGAATACAAATATTCGTTTTCAAACCCTTGGGCGACATACAGCACATTTTCGCGCACATCTTTGCCGACGACAAACCACGGTTCGCCGCTGCCGCCGATGCCAAGGCCGTGGCGCTGGCCGATCGTGTAATACATGACGCCGTCATGCCGCCCTTTCACTTCGCCATCGAGCGTTTTCATCACTCCCGGCTGGGCCGGCAAATAATGGCTCAAAAATTCTTTGAAATCGCGTTCACCGATAAAACAAATGCCCGTGCTGTCTTTTTTTCCAGCGGTGGCGAGCCCAGCCTCTTTCGCAATCCGGCGCACGTCCGCTTTCTGCAAATGGCCGATCGGAAACATCACTTTCGACAGCTGAGCTTGGCCGAGCTGGTTTAAAAAGTACGTTTGATCTTTGTTCGGGTCGGCTCCGCGCAGCATTTTATATTCACCATCGCGAAACTCGACGCGGGCGTAATGGCCGGTTGCGATGTAATCGGCGCCGATCGACATGGCGTGCTCTAAAAACGCCTTGAACTTAATTTCCTTATTGCACATCACGTCCGGGTTCGGCGTGCGCCCGGCTTTGTATTCATTCAAAAAGTACGTAAACACTTTGTCCCAATACTGTTTTTCAAAATTGACCGCATAATACGGGATGCCGATTTGGTTGCAGACGCGCACGACATCTTCGTAGTCCTCAGTCGCCGTGCAAACGCCGTTTTCATCGGTGTCATCCCAGTTTTTCATAAAAATGCCGATCACATCATATCCTTGTTCTTTCAATAGCAGCGCAGCGACCGACGAGTCGACCCCGCCGGACATGCCGACGACGACGCGCGTTTCGTGCGGCGCTTTGTTCATGCTGTTTCCCCCCCCTTTAGCGGTTTGTGAGCCGCTTTATGATCTTCACGGTTTCCTCGGCCGCCCGCTCGATTTGTTCCATCGTATTGCCGAGCCCGAAGCTGAAGCGCACAGACGAACGGATGCGCTCCGACTCTTTTCCGCACATCGCGACAAGCACGTGCGACGGGTCGATTGACCCGGCGGTGCATGCTGACCCGCTCGAGGCGGCAATGCCGGCTAAATCCAAGTTCACGAGCAGCGATTCGACATTCGTTCCCGGGAAGGCGACATTCAAAATATGCGGCAGGCCATCCGGGCGGCCGTTGACCGCATAGTCGATCCCTGAGGAGCGGAAAATCGCAAGCATCGCCTCGCGCCACGCCGCATATTGCCGACGTTTCTCTTCCCTTGTTCGCTCAGCGATTTCCGCCGCCTGCGCCAAGCCGATGATGCCGGGGACGTTTTCCGTGCCGGCGCGCCGCTTCCGCTCCTGTTCGCCGCCGAAAAGGAGCGGAGTGATGCGGACCGTTTCCCGGACATAAAGCGCGCCGCTTCCTTTCGGGCCGTTGATTTTATGAGCGGAAATCGACAGCAAATCGATCCCGTATTCATTCACATCGATCGGAAGAAGCCCGTACGCCTGGACGGCGTCCGTATGGAAATAAGCCGGATGATCGCGAAGCAGCGCCCCGATTTCGCGAATCGGCTGGATCGTGCCGACTTCGTTGTTGGCAAACATGACCGACACCAAAACGGTCTCATCGCGCAGCGCGGCCTTGACATCCTCGACCGATACCGTCCCTTGTTCGTCAACGGGCAAATACGTGACCTCAAACCCTTGCGTCTCTAAATATTCACAAGCGCGCAGCACCGCATGATGCTCGATGGCGGTTGTAATGATATGATTGCCGCGGCCGCGGTTCGCTATGGCCGTTCCGATGACCGCAAAGTTATCTGCTTCCGTGCCGCCGCTTGTAAACACAATCTCCGTCTCTTTCGCCCCAATCGAGCGGGCGATGACAGCCCTCGCTTCATCGACCGCGCGGCGGCTCTGCCGTCCAAAATGATGGATGCTTGACGGGTTGCCGAACTGTTCCGTCATCCACTGGACCATACCGGCAGCCACGTCTGGATGGACCGGGGAAGTTGCCGCATGGTCCAAATAAATCCGTTCCAACGGCCATTCTCCTTTCCTTTCTGTATGCTTAAATATAAAACATATATGCCCCTTCATCCCCGTCGCTATACTTCGCCAAATCTTCGAGCGTTGTGCTGTCGAGCACTTCCTCGACCGCATCGCGGATGCGAATCCATAGCTCGCGCTTCGCCGGCTCTTCCTCCTCGAGCTCCTCGACCGGGGCCAGCGGCCCCTCCAACACGCGCAAAATGTCGCCGGCGGTGATTTTCGCCGGATGTTCAGCAAGCACATAGCCGCCATACGCTCCGCGAATGCTTTTGACGAGCCCGGCGTTGCGCAGCGGCGTGACGAGCTGCTCTAAATAATGTTCGGATAAATTGTTCGCCTTGGCGATCGAACGAAGCGAGATCGGACGATCGCCATATTTTTTGGCCAATTCAATCATAATCGTCAAGCCATATCGGCCTTTCGTCGAAATCTTCATTCATATCCCTCCTAACGGCTTAACCCTTGCGTCCGAGTGCCGGCGGCCGGTCCAAGCAGGCGGCTTGCGACCTTTTGGCATTGCGGCAGCGCCAAGCCGGCAATCGAACCGATCGTCACACAAAAAAGGAACGTGCCAAACGACACCGGGCCGCCGAGCAACCAGCCGGCCAACAGCACGAACGCTTCGATCCCGATGCGAATGTACGCCACGTTCCATCCGGTCAGCTCGGTCAAAGCGAGCATGAAACGCCTGTGTTATTATATCATAAAAATCCCTTTCCCTTCACGGCTGAACCTTGACCTCTTGTTTCAACTGCTCAAGCCGCCGGTACACTTTGGCGTAATGTTTTTCCTCGCCATGCTCTTTCGGTTCATAATAGCGGACGCCTTCCAGAGCGGAGGGCAAATACGTTTGCGCCACCCAGCTGTTCGGATAATCGTGCGGATACAAGTAGCCTTGTCCACGCCCGAGTGCAGCCGCCCCTTTGTAATGAGCGTCTTTTAAATGATCCGGAATATCGCCAAGCTTGCCGGAACGGACATCGGCAATGGCAGCGTCCAGCGCCTTGTAAGCACTGTTGGATTTCGGGCTTAAACAGAGTTCAATCGTCACAACCGCGAGCGGAATGCGCGCTTCCGGCAGCCCGAGGCGTTCCGCCGCTTCGACCGCTGCCTGTACTTTCACTCCCATCATCGGATTGGCAAGTCCGATATCCTCATAAGCCATCACAAGCAATCTCCGGCAAACGGCCGCCAAGTCTCCGCCTTCAAGCAGACGGGCCAAATAATGAAGCGCGGCATCGGCATCGCTGCCGCGCACGCTTTTTTGAAACGCGGACAACAACGAATAATAATGATCGCCATATTTGTCATGGGTAAAACCGCGGTTTGCGGTGCATGAAGCCACGATATCCTCATCAATATACAAGCGGCCGTGGCGCTCATCGGCAGCCGCAACCGCCGCCTCCAGAAGCGAAAGCGCGACGCGCGCATCCCCACCGGCTGCCTCGGCGATGCGCCATAACAACGACTCGTCAATGACAACCGGCGGCTCGCCGACCCCTCGTTCCGGATCAGCGAGCGCCCGTTTCAGAATGATCAAGAGGTCATCCGGCGTGAGCGGTTTCAGTTGTTGGATTTGCCCGCAGCGGCTGCGAATGGCGGGATTGACCTCGTGAAACGGGTTTTCCGTTGTGGCGCCAATCAAGGTCACGAGCCCGGATTCGAGATGCGGCAACAAAACGTCTTGCTGCGCTTTATTCAGCCGATGGATTTCGTCGATAAATAAGAGGACATTGCCCGACCAACGCGCCGCTTCGACTGCCTCTTCGATTTCCTTTTTGCCGGCGGTCGTCGCATTGATGGCGACCCATTCGCGCCCGGCGGTGCGGGCAATGGCGTAAGCGAGTGACGTCTTCCCTGTCCCCGGCTCTCCGTAAAGCAAAAGCGAGGGAACATGACCTTTTTTGACCATTTTATAAAGCGGCGTACTAGGGCCAATGATGTGCTGTTGCCCAACGATCTCATCGATCGTCCGCGGCCGCATCCGCCAAGCAAGCGGCTCCGTCGTTTTGGGCATGCCGACCCCCTCCTTGAGATTGATGACGCTATGTTCACAGACATCCTCCGATGCCGCCTATTCATTTTCGGCGAATGGGGCGTCTCCCCGTGGGAAGAGCGGTGGTTTTAATCAAAATAGCGTTCAATGGCCTCCTTCAACTCATTGTACAGCGGAAGCGAGTATTTCGCCAAATAGAGCAAAAGCGCCTCCACCATAAACCGCCTAGCTGTCTCCCCTTTCTCGAGTTCTTCCTTCAATAAGCGCAGCGAGCGAAGAATATCGTCTTCAACCGGACGCAGCGCCGCCATGCGCTCTAAACAGCTGATGGCCCGTTCTTTCCATTGACTCCGCTCTTGGGTCGCCGCAGCCATGTAATCCGCCATCATCGTTTCATCGAGCAACCCCGTCTTGCCGTCAAGCAGGCTGGCAACGATGGCATCAAGCCGATCGAGCAAGAAGGGGGCAAGCTTCTCAGGAAGCAGCGGCTTTCGGTCTACCGCCAAGTAAATCAGATATTCTTTCAGCATTCCGTTGAGCATCGTCGCGCAATCAAACGAAACTGGACGCACTTGTTCGCCGTATATGTCTTCAATCGCCCGGCGATACCAGTGGAGCGTATGGGCGCGGATGCGAAACACCAGATGCTGCACCTCATGGCTCACCTTCACGGCTTGTTCGCCCAACTGCATTTGCACCAGCTCTTTATGTTCGTCAAACAGCTGGATTTGTACAGTCAACTGACGGCAAAACCGCTCGCGCGCGGTTAAGGAGGGATCAGCCTCGATTTGTTTAAGCTGGTGAAACAAGACTTCATAATGGTAGCGGAAAATCGATACAGCCAACTCTTCTTTTGATTTGAAATAATTGTAAATCGAACCTTTGGCTACTCCGCTCCGTTCGGCGATTTCCTGCATGGAGGTAGCGTGATAGCCTTTTTCGGCGAAT